>JAIQFU010000611.1 GCA_020073115.1 Terriglobia bacterium | reverse complement strand
GGCCGTATGACCAGACGACTACCGACCGCATTGGCTGTTCTCTTCGCAAGCAGCCTCGCCGCGCCCGGCATCGGGCGCGCGCAGACGTTCAAGGTTGAAAAATTCGATATCAAGGGTGACGGAGGTACGGACTACGTCACCGTCGAAGCCGCCACGGGGCGGGTGTTCGTTTCGCGTTCCAGCCACATGATGGTGGTCGAAGGCGCCACCGGCAAGGTGCTCGGCGACATTGCGAACACGCCAGGCGTGCATGGCGCCGGCATCGACACCAAGGCCGGCCACGGCTTTACGACGAATAGCGGTGACCAGACCGTTACTATGTTCGATTTGAAGACGCTGGCGGTGATCAAACAAATCAAGGTAGGCCCCGGTCTCGACGGCATCATGTATGACGAGCCGGATGACAAGATCATCCTGACGAATCACAGCCGTCCCATCGGCACTGTCACCGCGATCGATCCAAAGAGCGGCGACATCGTAGCCACCGTCGAACTCGAAGACACGGCCCCCGAAGGCGCCGCGGCCGATGGCAAAGGACACATTTTCGTCAACAACGAAGGCAAGAACACGATCCAGGTGATCGACGTCAAGACGTGGAAGGCGATCGCCTCCTGGCCGCTTGCGCCGTGCGAAGGGCCGACGGGCATCGCGTATGACAAAGCGTCGGACCGCATTTTCTCGGGCTGCAGCAATACGTCGGTCGTGGTCGATCCGAACACGGGCAAAGTCGTGGCGAACATCAAGAACGGTACGCGCGTGGATGCCCTGGGATGGGATCCGGCGAAGAAGCTGATCTTCATTCCGAATGGCGGCCAGGGCAACGTCACGGTGGTTCACCAGGATTCGCCCGACAAGTACACGACGGTGGCCACGGTCGATACGTTCGCCGGCGCGAAGACGATCACGGTCGATCCGGTGACGCACAATGCGTACCTCTTCCAGCCCGAACGCGGTCCGGCCCCGGCGCCTCCTGCGGGCGCACCGCCTCCGGCGCCAGGCGGACGCGGCCGCGGCCCACAGGGTCCGATCGTCGCCGCGTGGTTTATCGTGATCAAGCAGTAACTGTTGCGGCGGCTCGCGAGGCTGAGGCCGCGTTTGTCGCGGGCGCGGGCTTTCACCGCGCCGGCCGCCGCTACCGCGCTGCCGGGTTGCGTTCGATCACCATCAAGCTGAACGATCCCGGCAGCACGGGTCCTCTCCTGCCGCCCGCGGGGACCGGCCCGAATTTCGCGGAAGCGACGAAGACCCGGTGGTTCGTTGGGTCGAGACCCATGTTGCGGGACCCCTGCGGCGTCTCGAGATTCTGGACGACCCGATATCGATCCGGAGCGTCCTGGTGAATCACGGTGAGCGTGCCGTCCGCATTCGAGGCGAACGCGTTCCCGGAAGCCGCATCGAACCCGGCCCCATCCACCCCCGCGCCGATGGGGACGGTCGTGACCACATTTCCGGCCTCGTAATCGGAGATCGCCATCACGCCGCTGCGGCATCCGCTGAACAGGCGATGGTGGGTGCCGTCGATCGCCATCGAAACCGGCTGCTTGCAGGGGGCGGTGGACCAGCGCCGCGCTACGGTGGCTGTCTTGGCATCGATCTCGACCACCTCGCTCGTGTCGGTGAGATTGGCGTACACCTTCCCGTCGCCGGCCGGCGCGCCGTATTCCGGCTTGCCTCCGAGCGGAATGTTGGTGATGAGCTTTCCCGATTTCGGGTCGATCACGGTCGAGGAGTGAGCGTCTCCGTTGAACGTGAAGACGCGGCCTGATGCGCGGTCGTAGATGATCGCGTCCGCATCCTCGGCGGCGGGGATGCGGCCGAGCGGCTGGAAAGTTTTGAGGTCGAACATGACTACGGACTGGTCGTTGCCCGAAGTGGCGAACCCATGGCCCGTGGTATCGACCACCGCTGTTCCATGGGCGCCGTTAATGCCGGTGACTTCGCCGAGCAGCTTCCCGCTTTCCTCATCCACCACCATCACGCGATTCTGCCGGGCGATGAACAGACGGTGATTCGGGGCATCGGGCACGATATAGTCCCAACCGCCGTCCCCGCCCAGAGTATAAGTACGTGTGACGCGGTACGGTGGCGATGGCTGCGCGAACAGCCAGGCAGCGGCCAGCACGAGGGCGAACGCGATATGGCGCATAGCCTTCCTTTCTACCAGGAGTATATCCGAGCCACGCCGCGCTTGAACGTTCCCGTTTGCCGGTATTGACAGGCAACCAGGCATCCGGCTCCGGATCTCGGCAAGAATGCCGGCACGGCGGGCGGGAATGCCCAGGCCGCGGGCTGCGGTACACTCTCCGTTATGAAACTCGCCGCCCTCGTTTTGCTGTCCCTCCCGGCCCTTTATGCCCAGGCAGACCCTTCCCTTCTTTCCTTCTACAAGGGTCTGCATCAGCACCCCGAACTCTCGGGCCACGAGGAGCGTACGGCGGCGCTGCTGGCCTCGGAACTGCGCAACGCCGGCTATACCGTCACGGAGCACGTGGGGAAGTACGCGGACGGGGCGACGGCGGCGGGCGTGGTCGCGATCCTCAAGAACGGCCCCGGTCCCACCCTGCTGCTGCGCACCGAAACGGACGCCCTGCCGGTGGAAGAGCAACCCGGTCTGCCGTACGCCAGCCAACACTCCGGCGTGATGCATGCCTGCGGGCACGACCTTCACATGACCGCTTTGCTGGGGACGGCCCGCGAACTGGCGCGCCGGAAGGACCGCTGGAGCGGCACGCTCCTGTTCATCGCGCAGCCGGCCGAGGAGACCATTGGCGGCGCCAAGGCGATGCTCGCGGATAACCTGTATGGCCGCTTCGGCAAGCCGGATTACGCCATCGCGCTGCACGACGACCCGTATATCGAAGCCGGCAAGGTGGGCGTGATATCCGGCCCGCTGCTGGCCAGCGCGACTTCGGTGGACGTC
>JAIQFU010000610.1 GCA_020073115.1 Terriglobia bacterium | reverse complement strand
CTGGCGGCCGACGATGACGTCGACCGGAGGCACGACCACGGAGAACGACATGGCGGTATACCAATTGGGTTCGCATGGTGCGCAAGTCGCGCAGATTCAGGAAGCGCTGAGAAACTCTCCGGTCAGTAAGACGGTCAATACGGCCTTCCTTCTTCGCGCTGCTGAGCGGCAGAATGAACAGGTGCTTGTGATCGGTGAGCGGCAAACCAGCGGGATCTTTGCCGCTGAAGACGCGCGACACTCTTGCAGGGTTGCCCACGAGCCGCTTATGGATGCCCATCAATCGGACACGGATCTGCTCCGCCAACTCCACGGTCCCGGTGATCAAAGGCAAGACCGGAGCGTCCAGTCCCAACAACACCGCCTGAACACCGGTGGCATGCTTCTTTGCGGCTCGTGGGACATGCGTCAGCAACGCGGGTCTTCCGTGTTGCTGTTAAGGTAACTGCGCGTATGCGAAGCGGTTCCCTTAGGCAGCGCGAACCGCGGCGGTTCAGACGCCAGCGCGCGGAGCACCTCTTCTACCCGCGTCTCCGGCAAGTCCGGCCGTTTCCGTTTCCAGGCGTCGAACAGGGAACGTAGCAGACGGTACGGCGAAGGCGGCCACTCCGGCACGCCCTCGTTTACATGCCGTCCCCAAGGCGTCCCGTGGAAGCGATGCGCCGGGAACCGCAGTTCGATCGTCGTCATGCGTTCGCTCCGCTGGCCTGTTCCTGATCCTTCTTTTTGACGACCTTTACCGCCGTTTCCAACTCGGTGACCGGCGGATCTTGAAACAGCGGCTTACACGCGGCTATGCCTTCCTGAACCGCGGAAAGCAGCAGCGGTTCTTCGGGGACCGTGAAGTCGGCGGGAGCCGCGGCCTTCACCTCCCCGACCAGGAGAAAATCGCAGGCTGTGCGTAACCTCATGTGCGTTGCGAGGAACCGGCGGACCTTCAGCAAAGCGAGGGCGATCACAAATCGCGTCGCCGCTTCCGGCAGTCCATATCCCCGTATCAATGCAAGGTCGACATTGAAATACGCATTGATTCTCTCCGCTGTGAATTCGATGCGGCTGTACGGCACGTTGCTGTAGACGCCTTTTTCGCTGGCTTCCGCCTCCGCTACCTGCAACTCCCCTTTCGGATCAACCGGGCTATTCTTGACTCCGCCGGAGATAACTTTCTTGACGTTCGCCGCTTCGATGAATCCCGTCACCGCACGGGGAGCCCGCACACGTCCCCCCTCAAGCAGTGAAAGAAACACTCCGTGCACCAGGCTGTTGGGGTCGTACTTGAACAGGGTGGCGTAGATCACTTTCCAGTCCAGCGGCCGTTTCGGGTTATACTTCATCTCGCCGGCGACTTTGTCTCGGAATCCTTTGTTCAGCATGAAATAAGGCGATCCGATTCTGTGCGCCTCTACCAGCGAGCTTGTGCGCACCGGGGAATCCGTGCCTTTGAGAGTTGCCGCCACGTATGGCAGCCCCTTCAGTTCGGGCGCGATGTCCGGGCCGTCCCCATCCAGGCAGGTCTTCTCCAGGCGGTTCGCCACTGATTGCGCGCTTTCCACCAGCAGCATGTCCACTCCGCCAGGCGTGGTGTAATAAGCGGCTCCCAGATCGGCAAAGCCGGTGGGCTGAAAGCGTTCGCCCTGGGCAGGGCGTAGCTCCGCTTCCAGCAGGAGTCGCGGGGCTTTTTCGAGCTTCGTCCAATCGATCATTCGTCTCTCCTCAGGTTCTTCTATGCCCCGGTCGCCGCCGAGCGGAGCACTGGGCTCCGCAACGCGGCGCCGTAGCGCACCGGAATCAACAAAGAAGCCGCTAAACGCATTCCGTCGAAGCCGGCTTCGAATTCTGCTTCGATCGGCAAAAGGCCGGCATTTAGCAACCGTCGCGTGGCCGTTTGTGCGGCCTCGTCGATACGGTTTGCCCTAAGCGCCGAGGTCACCGCCAAATCGCCCGTGACAAATACATCGCCCGCGGGCGTGGCCAGGGCACTGCTCAGAAACAGGTGCTTCAGCAGCGCAGAGATAGGCCAGACGCCAACCTCGTTTTCGTTCTCCGCCCTCCGTTGCCCTGCTCGTCGCCAGTCCAGCAGCGTAAACGCGAAGACAAGGTCCTCTATCAATTCGTCGTCCAACGTTCCTTCCAGGAACGAAACCGCGTCCCCCGCGCCCGCGTACACTGCGGATGTGAGGGCGTTGTGCTTGACCCCCAGGCTCTCCGCCAGCAGAATTCTGCGTTCCAATGCGCGGGTCATCCTCTCGGGCAAATCCGCTCCGGTCCAGGCGAACTCCCTAGCGTTCCTGTCAATGTGGTTGCGAAACGCACCCACGTCCGGGTGCCATATACCGGCAACGGCCGATGCGATCCGAGCCTCGGGCAAATGCCATAGTGAGTTCAGCCATTTCTCGCTGAGTCGCTTATAAAAGCGCACCGCTTTGGCCGTCCCCAGAATCCACCTTGTCAAGCGGCCCATTGAGCTGGCGAGATCCTCAAGAGCTTGCGGCCCGCCCGAGAGGAGCAGCGTGTATATCGCCTCGTCTACCTGGCGCCGCAGACTCTCATAGCCGGCCGGCGGCGTTCGCAGTTGCGCGTCTGTTTCTTCCAGGATCGGCGCCAGTTCTCGAACGAGCGCAGTCTCGGGCCGTTCAGTCACTTCGAAGCGCCCGGAGGGCAGTGCGATGTAGCTGTCTCCACGGCGTTTCAGGAGATTGTACCGGACAAATCCGTCGATTCCGCGGTCGACACCGAGCATGCACGCGGCCTGCGCGAACTCCAGCCCGTTCCGCGCCGGTTTTGCATCCAGTGATGCCCGCCCTTCCCTCAGAAGCGCCTTAACCTCCGCGTACCGGGATGGTCGGGACCAGAGAGGCGCCCACACTTCAGCCCGTGACAGCGCACCATCTTTTCCAGTGCTTGAGCCATATCCTACGGCTGTGGATCTAACCGTGAAGGGGCTGCACAGGAAAGGTTTGTAGCGCACGCCTTGGCGCCGGTACAGGCCGGACGCCCAGGCGACCGCCCCTTCCAGCGTCAGAACGAAATTCCACGGATTCGACGGAACATCCGCCGCTTCCACACCCTGTCCCTGATTGAAGCCCCCTGCGCGTCCCGGATCGTACTGCCCCACGGCGCTCGGTTGAAAGCCTGCCGTCGCAGTCCCAAACAGGGCGTTCTCCAGCAGCGATCCCACCGGCGCCTTCTGCCCTGGCGAAATCAACAACTGGCTCAGGTACTCCATGAAACTGTTTGTATAGTCGAGACGCCCCTCGTTCCCACCGGTCCCGAGGATCGGCGCGAAAGCGCGCTTGCCCTCCGCGGAAATACCTATTGCGGCGTCTAGCCAGTCTACGCAGGC
>JAIQFU010000609.1 GCA_020073115.1 Terriglobia bacterium | reverse complement strand
CGCCGAGGTAGAGATTCCGCCAGGGGGGCAGGCTGCCGACCTGCGGCGGATTGCCAACCCGCCCAAGCGCGCGGCCGATTGGCAGCCGGCCGTAGGATGGCGCCCCCCCCGCTTACTTGATTCCGATCACTATCGAATCCGGTCCGGTGAGGCGCTCCACCCGGGTGCTGCTGAAGCCCGCGTCGTGCATCCAGCGGCAGCAGTCGGCGCCGGTGTAGTCGAACCCCGCGAGCGTTTCGATCAGCATGTTGAGGCTCATCAGCAGGCCGAATGCGTTCCGCCGGCGGTCGTCGTCGATCAGCGCCTCCACCACGATCAGCGAGCCGCCCATGGGCAGCGCTTCGTAGGCCTTGCGCAACAACATCCGCTTGTGCTCCCGGCCCCAATCGTGAAGGATGTGGGCCATCACCACCACGTCGGCGCGCGGCAGCGGATCGTGGAAGAAATCCCCGGTGCGGAATTGCACCCGGCCCTCACTCCCACCGCAACGCCGCCACCGGGTCGGCGCGCGAGGCGCGGCGGGCCGGCAGGTAGGATGCCAGCGCGGCGAACGCCGCGACCGACAGGGCCGCGATGCCGAAATAGAGCGGATCGCCGGGGCTGACCTCGTACAACTGGCCCGCGAGGAACCGCATCAGAACCCAGCCGCCCAGTGCCCCGAGTCCCGCCGCCGCCGCCACCAGCGGCGCCTCCTCGCGCAGCAACAGCCCCAGGATCTGCCCCTGCCGGGCGCCCATCGCAAGGCGCACGCCGAACTCCCGCGTGCGCTGCGACACGGAAAACGCCACCACCGCGTATACTCCCACCGAGGCCAGCGCCAGGGCCAGCGCGCTCAGGGCCGTCATCAACACCGCGCTGAAGCGCTCCGCCGCGATGGAATCGGACACGATCCGCGACATGCTGCGGACCCGCAACGCGGGCGCGCCCGGCTCCAGTCCGTGCGCCAACTGTTTCACCGCCGGAACCACGGCCGCCGGATCGGCTGTCGCGCGCACCGCCAGCACCCGGTTGCCTTTGATGAACTGACCCGTGGAAACGTACAGAATCTGGTCGTTGGGCTTGTTTCTGAGGCCGGATTCGCGCACGTCGCCGGCCACGCCGACAATCGTTAGATCCATACCCAGGAGGTTGAGATGCTGCCCGAGGGGGTTCGCTGCGCCCCAGACGCGCTGCGCGAAGCCCTCGTTGATCACCGCCACCGGCGGGCTGCCGCGAGCGTCGCGCGCTTCGACCAGGCGCCCGTTGCGCAGCGGGATCTTCAGCGCGCGGAAGAAGCCCGCATCCACCGTCCGCAGGAACACGCCGACTTTCCCGGAAGAGCCCGACGGCGGCGTCGCCAAGCTGGCGGAGAGGGCGACGTTCCACACGTCGTCGGAGAGCGGAACCTGGTCCGTCTGTCCCGCGGCGGCGACCTCGGGCGAATCCTGCAGCCGGCGTACGAGCTCGTCGTAGAACGCCTGCCGGCGGATGATATCCTCGAAAAACAGCCGGTTGTCGTCGAACTCCAGAAATATGACATTGGCTGCCTTGAAGCCGGGATCCACGCGCGCCACCTTCAAGAAACTGGAGGCCAGCAGGCCCGCGCCCACCAGCAGCATCAGGGAAAACGCCATCGCGCACACGACGATCGCCCGCCCCGTGCGCCAGTGCGTCGGCGTGACGGTGGGGGCGCATTCTTTGAGCTGCGCTCCGCCCCGCACCGCGAAACGCAGCAAGGGGGCGAGGGTGCAAAGCAGCGGAACCAGGAGGCAGAGCAGAGCGGTTAATCCCAGGACCGGCCCATCGATACGGAACGGGGGCAGCGCGCGGAAACCGCCCATACGCAGCCGTTCGAGCAGCCGCACGCCTTCGTGCGCCAGGAGCAGACCGGCCGCGCCGCCCGCGAGCGCCGTCAGCAGACCCTCGGTTAGCAGTTGCGCGGCCACCCGCAGGCGCGAGGCTCCCAGCGCGACGCGGATGCGCAATTCCCGCAGCCGCACAGTCATGCGCGCCAGCAGCAGGTTGGCCACGTTGGCGCAGGCGATCAGCAGAAAGAAGGCGGCGGCGACGGAAAGCGTCAGCAGCGCGCCGCGGTACTCGCCGAACAGGCGCGAGCGCAGGTCCGCCGCTTCGTAGCGGGTACGTTCGGACCCGCCGCTTTCGCCGGGGGCGGCGGCGCGAGCCACTTCCCGCATGGTGGCCGGCAGCCCTACCCCTCCCCGCAGCCGGGCGACGCATGCCAGGGTCTCGGCGTCGGGATGATTCGACGCCGCCCTGTCCGGCGCGAAGACCTCGGCCCGGTCGCTGCGAAACAGTTGGAAGCCCGCGGGCATCACGCCCACCACCGTGCGCGTCGCGCCGTTCAGGCGCACCTGCCGGCCGACGGCGTCGGATCGCGCCCGGAACAGGCGCCCCCATAACGCGTGGCTCAGGACGATACCGCCGGATTGGCCCGGCCGGGGCGTGGAGCCGAGCAGCGGCCGCACGCCCAGCACGGTGAAGAAGTCCTCCGTCACATCCACCATCGAGACGAGTTCCACCTCCTCGCCGGAGGAAAGCACGCCCGGCCAGGCGGCGTAGGCGAAGCCCGCGATTCCATTGAAGATGCCGCGCGCTTTCAGCTCCTGCAACTCGCGGAAGGACAGCAGGCCCTTGTCGCCGCCGGACCGCGCCGCCTTGCGAACCACAGCCAGCCGGTCCGCGTCGGCGTACGGCAGGGGGCGAAGGAACAGCGCGTGCGCCACGCTGAAGACCAGCGCGGCCGCCCCGATCCCCAGCGCCAGCGTCAACACCACCACCGCCGTGAAGCCCTTGTTCCTGACAGCGCTGAGCCCGGCGTATCGCAGGTCCCGCGCGAAGTGTTCCAGCAGGGGAAGGCCGCGGCGCTCGCGGCAGTTCTCTTTCGTGGCCTCCACGCCTCCCAGCTTGAGCAGCGCCGCACGGCGCGC
>JAIQFU010000076.1 GCA_020073115.1 Terriglobia bacterium | reverse complement strand
GGAGACCCCCCGGCTCTGCCGGGGAGGCAGCAGCAGTTTGACAATTCCGGCAGTCCATCGCTAAAACTCCAAACGTGAGCCGCCAAGCACACGAAAAGGAGTTTCAACGATGGACGACTACAGTTTAAGCCATACGGCGTGGGAGTGCAAATACCACGTCGTCTTCATTCCAAAGTGCAGCCGCAGGACGCTGTACGCGCAGTTGCGTCCGCACTTGGGTGAGGTTTTCAAACGATTGGCCATGCAGAAAGAGAGCCGGATCGAAGAGGGGCATTTGATGAGCGATCACGTGCACATGATGATTGCCATACCGCCGAAGTACGCGGTGTCGCAGGTGATCGGATTCATCAAGGGCAAGTGCGCGATCCATCTGGCTCGGGTTTATGGAGAGCGGAAGCGGAATTTCGTCGGGCAGCACTTTTGGGCGCGAGGGTATTACGTGTCCACGGTGGGACGGGACGAAGCCGTGGTGCAGGAATATATCCGTAAGCAAGAACAGGAAGACGAGCGACTCGATCAGTTGAAGATGGGACCTCTGACGGCCACCGTTCCGGTGGCCCCAATAAACGGGGCCGCGTTAGCGACCCCGCATAGCCGCTTTGAGCGGCTCACATCCTAAAGGCCCCGGCTCTGCCGGGGGATATTTACTGAACCAAACAAGAATAGCTTTATGCGGATTGTGCACGTGTTTCGCGGTTTTCATGATTATCTCAGCGAGCTGGTAAACAGCGAGGCAGAGAGTTCCGAAGTGCATGCTCTGGTGTCTCAGCGTGACGTGCCGATATTGGCCGACCTTAAAGCCAGTGTTCATGTGCACCGTACAGAGATGCCGCCGGCGCGAAGCCCACTCAACGCGGTTCGCTTGCCGAGGCTCTGGTCACTAATCCGAGAGATCGACCCGGACATAGTGCATATGCAGAGTGGCCTCATGTGGGAGTACGGACTTATCCTCCCCCGGCGCCCCTTTCCGATCATCCTGACTGTTCATGATATAGTAAACCACCCCGTGTGGGGTTTGATGCCGCGCCACACGCCGGAATTTTTTACGGCTCGTGCGACAAGGTCCGTCGACGCGGTAATCGTGCATGGAGACAGTCTCAGAGAGTTGGCTTTGAAACGTTTTGAACAGAACGAAGGCCCATCGCGAGTGTACAGCGTGGATCACGGCGTCATTTCGCGCTTCGGTATTGGCTCAGCACGATCAACTGTGCCACCCGGGAGCGGCAATGTTCTGTTCTTTGGCTATCTTCAGAAAAACAAGGGTCTGGAGTACCTGGTCGCGGCGGAGGCGATCTTGCAGTCGTATTACCGTATATTGAGGCATCCCAAAGTGGTGTCTTCCAGATTGCCACGGCTTTCGGTGTCCCGTCGGTTGCAACAAGGGTTGGCGGCTTCCCAGACGTAATTCGCCATCGGCTGAACGGCCTTCTGGTGCCGCCGCGCGATCCACTGGCCCTTGCCGCTGCGATACGGGAGCTTCTCAATGACGCGGCCTTGCGAGCGCGCATTATTGGGAATCTCCAATCAGATCGGGAAGATCGATTTTCGTGGTCTCGCATAGCGTCGCAGACACTGGGCATTTACCGCCAGGTTATCGCCCGCTTTCAGGTGGAGTCCCAAAAGGCAGGGAACAGTTCGACGCTGCCGACCCACGTGCCGGCCGATGTGCCAGCGTTGCTGCGTAGCAGTTCGCCATCCCACAAGAACGAGGAGTCAGCATCCAGGCATAGCAGTGGGTCATAGGATCGTACGCCCCGATAGCGCCGATTGTAGCCAACGGCGCTCCTTCCTGGCGGCCAAAAACAGGGACCACCGCGCCGCCCGAATCGAGAATCAACCGTAAGCGGTGGCCTGGCCGGCAGGCGCCAACAGCGTAATTGCCCGAGCAATCGCCAGCTTCGGCCGCATGTGGTGGGGACTTCTGTTTAGCGCGCTCTGGGCCGCTTGCATGCCAGGCTTGTCTGCTTGGCTAGGGCCCACCGTTGGAGCGCTCGAACTTGCCATAGCGATGCTGACCGCCTATATCCTCGACTCGCTTTGGTAAGGACTATATCGTACGGCTTTCCTTCGCGAAAGGCGCAATTCGCTGCAAAAGGCCGAAGCGCTCGCCGCGACCGAGACGGCTTAAATGCAGGCTATCACATGGGCTGGGTGTATCCTACTCTGAACGCGGTGTTCGCCGTCGTAATGGCCCTTCAGGCCATCAGACGCCGCCGAGTCATGGCGCTTTATTGGGTACTCGCGAGCTATTTCGGTCTTGCGATCCTGGCCGATATGTCTGCAGCGCCGTTCGGATCTGCTCCTGGCTTCATACCCGCCCTTATGACACAGGACGTGATCGGGAGGGTTTCGCTGTTTGTCCTTGGCTGCAATGTGTGCTTCGCTTTAGGAGAACTCGTGGCGCGCATGCTCTTGTCCGTAAAGGCTAACAGCTTTCTTACAATGACAGCACGAGACTGGCATGCGGGTGACGTTATATGGGTATATTTGGGACTCTTCTTGATGGGTTGCATCTTCTATTTACCACAGATTGCAGGTTTCTCCTATATCGAATATGCGTATGATGATCGCTGGCTCTTGAGCCGGCAGGTTTTCATCTGTTCGATGCCGCTGGGCCCCTTGGCAGTGCTACGGCGGCGGTACTGGCTTGCGGCGCTTCCGCTGGCCGGCACGGTCGCCATCGTCGTCATGACGCACGTGCGGGATCCTCTTCTGTACTCGGCTTTTCCGCTATTGATAATAATCTTGTTGTCACCCTGGCCGCGCTGCAGAACGGCAAGGATAGGTAAGCGCGTAGTTGGCGTGGTGGTAGCCGCCACGATGTTGGTGGGGTTCGGCGCGTACGTCGTGTTTCTACGGACGGGTACCGTAAGGCTCCCCGAGTTCGACTTGACACGCGGCATGTACCTTGTCTTTCAGCGGGTAGATGGTGGGGTTCAGATGACAGGCACGGATTCGCTCGAGATGGCGGCGAAGAGTCTGGTCTGGCCAGTCTACAACCGCCACGTGACGCCGAACTATTCTATTCCAAACGACCCGCCATACTACATCGCCCGGATTACTACCTTGTACCATTCTACAGGCCCTGTGTGTCACTTTCCGTTCTTGTGGTACAGCGACGTGTATCTTTCTATGGGATGGTTCGGCATGTTTCAGGGCGTCGTGTGGGGAGCACTTCTCGGAATCTGGGACGCAGCGACCCGCAAGAACTCAGTCGTGTGGGCAGTTAACCTGCCTTTTCTCACCTGGACCTTGTACATGTTCACGCGAGGTGTGGTCGGTGGTTCGTTCTCTAGAGTCTCACCATTGGTTTACACTCAGCTGGCTATTCTTTTGGCTGGTTTTATATGGACAGAGCGTCGCATGAAGAACCGGGCAGATTTGCAGCGCCCCTGGCCGTACGGGTGTGGTGTAAGAACAACCATAAGAACAACCAGATGCTAACCGTTATTCTCTTGTCCAAACAGGTTCTCGCAGTCTGAATAGAGTGAGCGGCCTTCGTATGATCCGTCGATTGGTTACGCAAGATCTGTAACGGCCCGGGCTACCGCCTGAGGAGGCTTGTAGAAGAGCGCCCCTCCGCTCAAGCCTGACCAGAATGATTTCGGCGACAGTTCGCCCTCGGAAAGATGGTGAGGGGCTGTTGGCCGGCATCAGAAAAGCGTGCACGAGCCGTCCGGCAATTTCACCCATGGTCAACATCTAGAATGGAACGTCCCATCGCAATCATCTTCCACCGCTTCGGCCCATACCACTGCGCCCGGCTGCGCGCAGTCGCCGCCCAGGTGCCGGCGGTGGCCATCGAGGTGGTCCGAAAGGACACCATCTACCAGTGGGATGTCGTGGACGACTCACAGGGCTTCCGTCGCGTGACCCTGTTCCGGGAACTGATGGCCGACCAACCGCGGGTTGGAGATCTCCGCCGCCGGCTTTATCGCTGCCTGGCGAGCGAACAGCCCAGGGCAGTCGCCATCCCCGGCTGGGAATCACCATATGCGCTCCTAGCCTTGTCGTGGTGCCTCAGAACATCCACGCCGGCAGTGCTTATGTCGGAAAGCACGTTCATAGACAGGCGGCGCACACTTCTGAGAGAGAGGATCAAGCGGAAGCTGCTGTGCTTGTACAAAGGGGCCTTGGTGGCCGGGAGACGCCAAACTGAGTACCTACAATACCTTGGGTTCCCTGAGCTGGCAGTGTCCACCAGCTACGACGTCATCGACAACGCCCACTTCGGCCGGATGCAGCCCGGAGACGAAGTGGAGCCAGGGGTGCGGCAATCCTTCCTGGTCAGTTGTCGCTTCGTTCGGGTCAAGAATCTCCAACGACTCCTTGAAGGCTATGCCCGATACCGCCTGGAGGCCGGCAGTGCCTCCTGGGATCTCGTGCTGGCGGGTGACGGACCGGAGAGAGACAAGATAGTGGAAGCGATGAGGGTGCTGAACCTTGGTGACTCAGTCCGCCTCGCCGGCTTCGTCCAGTATGATGGGTTACCAGCACTTTACGCGCGAGCGGGGGCCCTTGTCCTGCCGAGCGTGTCCGAACCGTGGGGCCTCGTCGTCAACGAAGCCATGGCCGCGGGGCTTCCGGTGCTGGTTTCCAAGCGCTGCGGCTGCGCACCGGATCTCGTCCAAGAGGGCCGGAACGGCTTCACCTTCGACCCTTACGAGACGGAACAACTGGCCCGCCTCATGCTGCGGGTTAGTTCCATGAGCGAGGATGAGCGCTCCGCCATGGGCCAAACTTCCCGGGAGATCATCAGCCGGTGGACACCCGAAACCTTCGCCACGAACCTCATGAAGGCAGCCGAGGTTGCCACGGCTGCGCCACGGCCGAAAGCGACGGTGTCCGATAAAGCGCTCCTCTGGGCCTTGATTCACCGTCCCCGCGCGCTCCCATGAGGTTGTGATGAGTTCGCCGTCTGTCGTTCCAGACATTTCATAGCTTAGCATGGCACCGTGCCGAAGGAGGACAGAGACGTGGTATCAGATCCGTTGCGGGTAGTTCATCTGACTACGAGCGTGGGCCAACGGTCGTTCGGCCTAGGAGCGGTAGCCCTCAACCTCGCAAAGACTCAGCTTTGGCAAGGATGGGATACACAGGTTTGGTGCCTGGATGCCGAGGACGGGATTGTCGCTCAGCCGGAATGTCAAGGATTTCCCCTGGACCGTGTATTGAGGTTTCCACCGTGGGGTCCAATGTCTCTCGGGGTTTCTTGGCGGCTGCAACGCACCGTAGCAAGAGACTCCGGCCCGAACGACACGATTCTGCACCAGCACGGTATCTGGACTGCGGTCTCTGCTGCCACGCGCTTGTGGTCGAAGCACCAGCGTGTGGCGATTGTAGCTCCGCACGGCTCACTAGACCCTTGGGCGATGCGCCGAAGCCGACGGAAGAAGGCTCTTGCGCTACGCGCCTACGAAGGGGAGAATCTCCGCAGCGCTTTGTGCCTGCACGCACTGAGCATGGCCGAGGCGGAGGCGATCAGGGAATTTGGCCTGCGAAATCCGATAGCAATTGTCCCAAACGGGATTTCGACGAACTGGGTTTCGAGTCCAGGAGACCCTGATGCGTTCAGGGTACGGCACTCGATTCCGCGCGACAAGCGTATTCTTCTCTTTCTGTCGCGAATAACGCCCAAGAAGGGGCTGCCGATGTTTGTGGAGTGCCTCCGGAACGCCGGAAACTGCTTGGCGGGCTGGGAGTTCGTCATCGCGGGGGCTGACGAGTTTCAACACGAAAAGGAAGTTGCTACTCGTGTAAACCAGTGTGGACTGACTGAATCTGTCAAATTCGTCGGTCCTCTATTCGGAAAGGAAAAGCGCGACGTCTTTGCTGCCGCGGATGCTTTTGTTCTTCCCTCGTACAGCGAGGGTTGGCCGATTGTTGTTTTGGAGGCCCTAGGAGCCGGCGTCCCCGTCCTCACAACAACTGCAACGCCGTTGCCCGAGCTGGAGAACGTCGGCGCGGGTTGGCGTGTGCAGCCATCAAAGGAGCCCATGACGGAGGCGTTGTCCAACATGCTGAAGACTCCCAGGAGCGTTCTGCAGGAGATGGGCGATCGGGGCCGACGCCTTGTTGTTGAACACTTTACCTGGGACATGACGGCCGCGCGGCTTTGCTCGGTCTATTCATGGCTAGCAGGGCGGGAACCGCAACCCGGTTTCGTTGCATCGTCATTGTGAGTTGTGCAGGCAGATCCCCCTGCCGTAAAGGTTCTTGTCACTGCCGAGACTCGCTCTTTATTCCGCATTCTAACCAAATGAACTCCAGTATATTTGCCGGACGAACCCTGTTGATCACCGGAGGGACGGGTACCTTTGGCAACGCGGTCGTTGACGTGGCGAGCAAGACCGGGTTCGGAGAGATCCGTATCTTCAGCCGCGACGAGAAGAAGCAAGATGATATGCGGCGGCGTTTCAAGAACACCTCCGTCAAGTTCTACCTCGGCGATGTGCGCACCTATGACAGCGTCTTGCCGGCGATGTGCGGAGTGGATTTTGTGTTCCATGCAGCGGCCTTGAAGCAGGTTCCGTCGTGCGAGTTTTTCCCAATTGAGGCAGTACAGACGAACACCCTCGGCGCAGAGAACGTGATGAAAGCGGCGCTCGCTTCCCGCGTCAGCAAGGTAATAGTCCTAAGCACCGACAAGGCGGTGTATCCGGTGAACGCAATGGGCATGTCGAAGGCGTTAATGGAGAAGTGCATGGTGGCCAAGGCACGCATGTACGGCGAATCCTCGACAGTGTTTTGCGGCACGAGATATGGCAATGTGATGGCGTCACGGGGATCGGTCATCCCCCTGTTCATCGACCAAATCTTGTCGGGGGAACCGCTAACTGTCACCGATCCGAATATGACACGGTTCATGATGACAATCGAGGGAGCGGTGGATCTTGTGCTGTACGCGTTCCAGCACGGCAGACCCGGCGACATTTTTGTTCAGAAGGCGCCCGCTGCCACGATTCTGACCTTGGCGGAAGCCATGAAGCAGATCTTCGAAGCCGATAATGAAATCTGCATCGTTGGTACCCGCCACGGAGAGAAGATCTACGAGACGCTCCTCAACCGTGAAGAGATGGCTAAGGCGGAAGATCGTGGCGCCTACTATCGAATTCCGGCCGACGTTCGGGATCTGAACTATTCCCTGTACTTCACTCAAGGTCAGATGGAAGTCTCATTTGCCGGAGAGTACACGTCAGACAACGCACACCGGATGAACCAGGCCGAGATGGTCGAACTCCTCCTGAAACTCGATTGTGTGCAGCAGGCCATGAAGACGGGGACCGTAGCTGTATGAACGTCCTGGTGACCGGCGGTGGCGGCTTCATTGGGAGGAACCTCACCGCTCACCTGCGGGCGCGAGAGGGTTGCGTGGTGACCCCGTTCGACGTCGATAACTCGGCGGACGACCTGCGCGCCGGATTGGAGAGGGCGGATATCGTCTACCATCTGGCGGGAGTCAATCGTCCGGAAATCTCAGAGGAGTTCGAGATCGGGAATGCGGGATTCACGCGTGAAATCTGCGGGATCTTGCGCGAGTTGTTCCGCACACCGGTGATTGTGATGTCGTCCTCCATCCAGTCCGGACTTGAGAATCCTTACGGAGTCAGCAAGCGGCACGCGGAGGACGCATTGCGTGAGTTCGCGGCTCAGAGCGGAGCGCAGGTTCGCATCTATCGCTTGAAGAACGTGTTCGGGAAATGGTGCCGGCCGAACTACAACTCGGTGGTGGCAACGTTCTGCCACAACATTGCGAACGATTTCCCAATTCAGATCTCCGATCCGAGCCGGGAGCTTGAGTTGGTTTACGTCGACGACGTCGTGAATGCCTTTCTTGCCGAATTGCCGATCCACGCTGAATCAACTGGTCATCGCGACATCCCGTTCTCCAAAATAACGCTCGGCGATCTGGCGGGCCGCATACAGTCGTTTCACGACATGCGCACCAATCTGCTCACTCCCGACTTCGCGGTCCGGTTCAACCAAAAGCTTTACGCAACCTACCTCTCCTACGTGCCGGACGAGGCGCGCTGCCACAGGCTTAAAATCAAGTCGGACCGCCGCGGTGGCTTGGCCGAGTTCATCAAGTCGAACAACTTCGGCCAGATCTTTATTTCGCGGACCCGGCCTGGCATCACCCGCGGGAACCATTACCACCACACGAAGACTGAAAAGTTCTTCGTCGTCGAAGGCCAGGGTATCGTCCGGATGCGACCTATCGAGAGCTCAGAAGTGCTCGAATACAACGTGTGCGGCGGGACCTTTCAGGTAATAGACATTCCGCCTGGCTACACGCATTCCATAGAAAACATTGGGCGCGGCGACATGGTCACGCTGTTCTGGGCCAGCGAGATCTTTGACCCGGACCGCCCGGATACCTACTTCCTCCCGGTATTGGCGCCTGCCGAGAGCCCGGTTCCGGTTACCGCATGAGGGTCGCTACGGTTGTCGGCACCCGTCCAGAGATCATCCGGCTTTCTCGCGTCATCGCGGCGCTGGACCGGTATATGGATCACGTCCTGGTTCATACCGGCCAGAACTACGATTACAAGCTGAACGGAATCTTCTTTGAAGACCTGGAGATACGAAAACCCGATCACTTCCTGGAAGCGGCCGGCAAATCCGCCGCGGAGACCATCGGCAACGTAATCGCGAAGAGCGATCAAGTACTCGGCAAGATTCAGCCCGACGCCATGCTCGTATTGGGCGATACGAACAGTTGCCTGGCCGCGATCGCAGCGAAGCGCCGAAAGATCCCTGTTTTTCATATGGAAGCCGGAAACCGCTGCTTTGACGAAAGGGTGCCGGAGGAAATCAACCGCAAGATGGTCGACCACATCAGCGACATCAACATGCCGTACAGCGGCATCTCCCGGGAGTACTTGTTGCGGGAAGGGCTTCCGCCGGACCGCGTCATCAAGACAGGAAGTCCGATGTTTGAGGTGCTACATCATTATCTGCCGAAGATCCACCGGTCAGATGTGGTTGGCCGCCTGCTCCTGAAACCGAAAGAGTACTTCGTAGTGAGTTGCCACCGGGAAGAAAACGTTGATGAGCCGCAGCAACTTGAGCGTTTCGCGGCGCTGCTGAACTTTCTAGCAGACGAGCACGGGATACCGATTGTTGTGTCGACCCACCCGAGGACGAAGAACCGATTGACGGAACTGAAGGCGGAACTGAGGCCGGGGGTGGATTTGCGGGAGCCTCTTGGATTCTGCGATTACGTACAACTGGAAATGGCAGCCAAGGTGACATTGTCCGACAGCGGGACCATCACAGAGGAATCCTCCATTCTCAACTTTCCTGCACTGAACATTCGCGAGGCGCACGAGCGGCCGGAGGGCATGGAGGAGGCCGCAGTCATGATGACCGGCTTCGAGCGGGGCCGCGTGGCCGAGGGACTGAGGATTTTAGAGAAGCAGGGGCGGGGCGAGCAGCGGAGATTGCAGATTGTTGAGGATTATGCAGTCCCGAACGTCTCGGAGAAGGTCGTGCGCGTGATCCAGAGTTACACGGACTACATCAACCGCGTAGTTTGGCACAAGTCCTGAGTCGCGCCAGCACCAAACGATCCGTTACCATCACGCCATAAGTTGCAGTTGCAGAATGCAGATCCTGATTCTCAGCCAGTGGTATCCTCCGGAACCGATGAAACTGCTGTCGGACATGACAGAGAGCCTTGTAGCCATGGGGCATGAGGTCACCGTGTTGACAGGGTTTCCGAATTGGCCCACGGGAAAGATCTACCTGGGCTATCGCCAGCGCTTGGTCCAGAGGGAGACCGTAAACGGCGTACGCATCATACGGATACCGCTCTACCCAGACCACAGTGACAACCCATTCAAGCGCGCCGCCAACTTTCTGTCTTTCGCGCTCTCGGCTACAATTCTGGGACCTTTCCTCGTTCCTCGGGTGGATATCATGCACGTCATTCACCCACCGATCACGGTGGGCTTTCCAGCATGGACTCTCAGCCGGCTTAGGGGCTGTCCGTTCACCATTGAAATCCAGGATATGTGGCCCGAGAACTTACGCTCCACGGGCATGCTGCGCAACGAATTGGCGTTGCGCCTCATCGGAACTCTTGCACGCTGGGTCTATTCCGAGGCGGCACTGGTGCGGGTTATCTCACCTGGGTTCCGTCTGAACCTCCTGAGTAAGGGAGTCCCAGACGAGAAGATCCGCGTCATCTCCAATTGGGTGGACATCGACTTCTATCGTCCGGCGGATAAATCACCGGAACTCTTGGACAAGTTCGATATGCGAGGACGCTTCAACGTACTGTACGCAGGGACGATCGGACTTGCGCAAGGCCTTGAAGTGGTTCTGGACGCTGCTGCCAAACTTCAGGTGTCGTCACCAGACTCCCAGTTTGTGCTTGCTGGCGACGGCGTCGAATACGACCGCCTCCGGACAGAGGCGATCAGTCGCAAGTTGACGAATGTTCGGCTTCTAGGCCGGTTGCCGGGCGACTTGATGCCCTCTCTCTACGCCTGTGCGGACGTTCTGATGCTCCACTTGCGAGCCGATCCGCTGTTCGCTATCACCGTGCCTCACAAGGTATTTACCTACCTCGCGGCCGGAAAGCCGATCCTGGTTGGCGGGGAGGGTGACAGCGCTTCGTTGGTCACCGCGTCGCGCTCCGGTCTGGCTTGTCCTCCCGGTAATCCCGAAGCTCTGGCTCACGCAGTTGTGACTCTCCATGAGATGTCGCCTGAGGAGAGGGAGGCAATGGGCAACAACGGCCGACGGCTTGCATGCCAATCATATAGCCGTGCCCACCTGGTCAGCGAGCTCTTGCAATCGATCGAATCAGCAGCAACCCGAGGTCTAAGATGCACGTGAATGACTGGCTGTTCTACATGATCACAGTTCCTGCCGACCGGGCCGTTCCTACTTTGCCAGAGGGTTATACGTGTGAGACGTGGTGCCCTGCGCCACTCCGCTTCGTGCCGAATGGCTTGCCGTTCTTCCCGTTTGCAGTGTGGTGGCTTTTCCACATGCTGCACATCTTCGCCAATCGGGGATACGCCGTTTTCATCATCCGGTATGGCGGAAAATTGATCCACCGCTCCGTGATCACACCCCGGTACTTCAGGTTCCCATTCATGACAGAGGCGGATCTCCAGGTTGGAGACACATGGACGGATCCCGCAGAGCGCGGAAAACGTTTAGCAACGATCGCGCTCGAGAGCATCATCAGGATGCACGCCACTGGTGAGTGCACCTGCTGGTATGTCGTCGAGCCTCACAACCGGGCTTCCATTCGCGTCGTCGAGAAGGCTGGGTTCACTTTCGTCGGAAGTGGTATTCGGATGCGGCGTTTAGGGCTGGGAATCCTGGGCAGGTTCTTACTGACCCGTCGTGTCGGCCCAGAACAAACTGAACGAACCGCAACAGAAGCGTGGTAGCAATATGACACCAGTGAGCGTACATTCCGTGCCGTTCTTCGTTTATCCGCATGTGTTCACGTCACAGGATCAGGATCTCCTACGTATTTTCTGCGACGTTGGTCGCCGCGGCGCCTTTATCATGCAGCGCGACTTAGCCGATTTCGAGCGCCACCTCGCTGAATTGCTCGGCGCGCAGCATGCACTTGGTGTTGGCAACGCAACCGATGGTCTCAATTTTGCCGTGCGAGCTGCCAATATCGGTCGTCCGGGCGACGAGGTCATCCTCAGCTCACACACGATGATTGCCACTGCGGCGGCTGTCCACTTCGCCGGCGGCACCCCCGTGCCGGTCGAATGTGGGGCGGATCATCTCATTGACCCCGCTGCGGTTGAAGCCGCCGTCACAGCGCGAACCCGAGCCATTATTCCGACCCAACTCAACGGGCGTACCTGCAACATGGATGCGCTCCAGGCAGTCGCAGACCGGCACGGCCTGCTCATCATCGAAGACGCAGCCCAAGCCCTGGGCTCTCGCCACAAGGGCCGATGCGCCGGCACGTTCGGGATCGCAGCCGCGATTAGTTTCTATCCTGCCAAGCTGCTTGGGTGCCTCGGCGACGGCGGTGCCGTGATCACCAACGACGACGCCATCTATGAGCGAGCCTATCAGATGCGCGACCATGGTCGTAATCGAGAGGGCCAGATCGTCTCCTGGGGTGTAAACTCCCGCCTGGACAACCTGCAAGCTGCGTTGCTTGACTTTCAACTGAAGCGTTACGAGGGCGTCATTGCACGCCGGCGCAAGATCGCAACTCTGTATACTGAGCGCCTCAGCACCGTCCCAGAGGTCGTCCTGCCGCCCCCTCCGGACTCCGATCCAGACCACTTCGATATCTATCAGAACTATGAGATCGAAGCCGAAAAGCGCAACGAACTCAAGGAATACCTCAAAGACCACGGCATCGGCACACTGATCCAGTGGGGTGGCCAGGCAGTTCACCACCTGAAGGCACTTGGCTTCACCCAACACCTCCCATACACCGATCGGCTGTTCACGCGGATGCTGATGCTCCCGATGAATATGTCGCTCGCCGACGACGATATTCATTACGTCTCCGACAACATACGGGCGTTCTACGGATGCAAGCCATGACTGCCACAACGCTCAACGGCACCCGCCAACTAGCCCGTCGGGTTCGCACCCACGCCCTTCACATGACCAGCGTAGGCGGCGCAGCCCATATCGGGGCGGTTTTCTCCTGCGCGGACATCCTCGCCGTCCTCTACGGCGGCATTCTACACGTCGATCCAACCGATCCAAAATCACCCACGCGGGACCGCTTCGTGCTGAGCAAAGGCCATGCCAGCGCCGGCCTCTACGCCGCCCTCGCCGAGCGGGGATTCCTCCCGGTTGAACAACTCCTGACGCACTACCAGGACGGCTCCGACCTGAGTGGTCACGTCTCCCACAAGATTCCTGGCGTCGATGTGTCCACCGGTTCCCTGGGCCACGGTCTTTCCATCGGCGCTGGAATGGCATACGCTGGCAGGCTCAAGTCAGCGCCCCATCGCGTCTTCTGCCTGTTGAGCGACGGCGAATGCGATGAAGGTTCCACCTGGGAGGCCGCCCTCTTTGCCGCCCACAATCGCCTCTCGAACCTCGTAGCCATCGTCGACTACAACCGCATCCAGGGCATTGCGCCGATATCCGAGGTCATCGAACTTGCTCCATTCGCCGAAAAGTGGGTCGCGTTTGGCTGGGCAGTGCGCGAAGTCGACGGTCACGATCATCAGGCCCTACACACCGCCTTAGCCACCGCGCCCTTCGCGCCCGGGAAGCCCTCCTGCCTACTTGCCCACACAGTCAAGGGCAAAGGCGTCAGCTTCATGGAAAACACCGTTCTCTGGCACTACCGCATTCCCAGGGGCGCCGAGTTTGACGCCGCACTCGCCGAACTGGAGGCTCAGCCGTGAGAGACGTTTTCATCCGCACGCTAACTGAACTCGCTCCCGACCACCCGGACTTCCTACTCCTCACAGGCGATCTCGGATTTGGCGTCCTGAACGACTTCATTGCTCGCTTTCCTCGCCAGTTCCTGAACGTCGGTGTCGCGGAGCAGAACATGTCCGGCCTCGCCGCCGGTCTGGCCCTCGAAGGTCACATGGTCTTCACGTACTCCATCGGCAGCTTTCCGACGCTCCGGTGTATCGAGCAGATACGCAACGACATCTGTTACCACGCAGCAAATGTCAAGATTGTCTGCGTCGGAGGTGGCATGAGCTACGGTCCAGTCGGATTTTCGCATCACGCCACCGAGGACCTCGCCATCCTTCGCTCGTTGCCCAACATGCTGGTCCTCTCGCCAGGCGATCTTTGGGAAGCCGCTGAAGCTTCGCGCTTCCTTCTTGACCATCGCGGTCCTGCCTACTTGCGCCTCGACAAGTCTGCAGCGCCGGCGACCGCGCAGCGCAACGAAGGTTTTCGGCCTGGCAGCATCCGGACGGTGCGCGACGGATCAGACGTAACGCTCGCCGCCACCGGCGGAATCCTTGGAGAAGCCCTTCTAGCCGCTGATATCCTAGCGGACCAAGGCATTTTCTGTCGCGTCTTGAGCGTCCACACCGTCAAACCCATCGACACCGATACCCTCACAGCCGCCGCCTCCGAGACGGGCGGCATCGTCAGCATCGAAGAGCACGCCGTCGATGGTGGTCTCGGCGGCGCGATCGCTGAGGCTCTCATGGAAGCTGGTGTCTATCCGGGCTTCATGGTGCGCATAGGGCTCCGCAACACCTTTTCATCGGTCGTCGGGAGCCAGCAACACCTTCGCAAGGTCTACTCACTGGACGCCGCGGCCATAACTCGAACCGTATCCGCCAAGCTGGGCGTCTCCGTTCCTGCACTTGTATGATTCTGAATGATGTTGCCGCTGCCGATCTCGCCGACGCGCGTCACCGACGCGCCCATCGCCGCCAGAATCTCCTTCACCTCGTCGAAGGTGCGCTCCGGCCCGCCGACCATGATGGCCAGCGTCCCCTCGATGGCCTTCGGTTCGCCGCCACTGACCGGCGCATCACACCCGTCGGCCAGTTCGTACGCGCGTACAAACTCGATGAACTGATCCAGCTGTGGAATGTCCTAAGGGGCGACATGAGCCTTGTTGGACCGCGGCCACAGGTCCTGACCGACGCTGGGCTTTACACAGAGGCCGAGAAGCGCATGCTCACGGTCCGTCCCGGCATCACGGACCCCGCATCCATCGTTTTTTCCGACGAGGGGGACATTCTCAAAGGCAGTACTGCCCCGGATCTTCTCTACAACCAGATCATTCGCCCCTGGAAGAGTCGGCTTGCCCTAGCCTACGTTGACCACCGGAGTTTCTGGGTCGACCTCTGGCTGATCGTCCTCACGGTCGTCGCCATTCTTTCTAAGCAGGCGGCCCTCCGCGCCCTCGGGACTCTGCTCCGCCGCTGGCAACTCGATCCGCTCGTCATCCACATGGCAGCCCGCGAGGAGCCGCTCGTCCCGTATCCTCCGCCGGGCGCCTGTGAGGTTGTCGCTCAGTACCCCTGAAAAAAGTCCCTCACGTCATGTTCTGAAAACACTCATTGCAATGTCACGATTTAACATCCAGCGCGCCGCGCGACATCTTACTCAGCACACTCGCTGGGTGATGCGCACAGTGCAACTTGCTATTTTCGCCGTCGCCGGAGTCCTCGCGTTCCTATTGCGATTTGACATCAGCGTGCCTCCGCAGTACTGGCCCCACTTGCTGGCTGCCCTCTGCGTCTGGGTACCGGTCAAAGTCTTCGTCTTTCATTCCCTCAGATTGGATCGTGGATGGTGGCGATATGTTTCCATTCGCGACGTCGCCCGCCTCGCCGCAGCGAACGTCGCCGGATCCGCCCTCGGGTGCCTCGCCCTGCCATGGTTTGCCCCCAAGGGTTTCCCGCGCTCGGTTTATATTCTGGATTTCCTGCTTTGCCTCGGGATGACGGCGGGGGCCCGCATGACAGTGAGACTGGCGTTCGAATTCTCCCGGTCGCCGAATCTGGGCACAAAGAAACGTACTCTCATCTACGGAGCCGGTGATGCCGGAGTCACCCTACTCCGCGAAATCCACCAGAACCCCGCGCTGGCTTACGAGGTCGTCGGCTTCGTCGACGATGATTCGGCTAAGACCGGCAGCTTCATTCATCATACGAAAGTCTTCGGCAACGGCGCCGCGCTGCCCTCCATCGTCGCGTCTCAAGCCATCGAAACCGTTCTCATCGCCCTGCCTTCTGCCAACGGTGCGCAGATGACGAGAGTCCTCAATCATTGCCACGAAGCCGGCGTTTCTTACAAGACGGTTCCCGGTCTCGCCGAAGTCATCGAAGGTAACGGCCTCACCACCCAGATTCGCGACGTTGCCGTCGAAGACCTCCTCGGCCGCACCCCCGCCCGCCTCGATCAAGACCGAATCTCCGCGAAGCTTACCGGCAGGACGGTCTTCGTCACCGGCGCCGCCGGCTCCATCGGCTCTGAACTGTGCCGCCAGATCGCCCGCTTCAACCCGCGCGCCATCGTCGGCTTTGAGATCGCCGAGAGCGCCCTGTTCCACCTCGATCGCGAAATGCGCCAATCCTTCCCCAACGTCCCCTTCTACCCGGAGATCGGGAGCATCCAGAACAAGCAGCGCCTGGCCGAGGTTTTAAAACAGTACCGCCCGTCCATCCTCTATCACGCAGCCGCCTATAAGCACGTCCCCATGATGGAGGCGCACGTATTCGAGGCCGTCGAAAACAACGTCTTCGGCACCTGGAACGTTGCCCTCGCCGCCGCCCGCCACGGCGTCGATCACTTCGTCATGATCTCTTCCGACAAAGCCGTCCGTCCCACCAACCTCATGGGTGCCACCAAGCGCGTGGCCGAGCTCCTAATTCTCGAGCTTCAAAACGGTGGCACGAGCTTTGTATCAGTCCGCTTCGGCAACGTTCTCGGCTCCAACGGCAGCGTCATTCCCATCTTCAAACAGCAGATCGCTGCCGGCGGTCCCGTCACTGTCACTCACCCCGAGATGCGCCGGTATTTCATGACCATCCCGGAAGCCTCGCAACTGGTCCTTCAAGCTTCGACGATGGGCCACGGCGGTGAGATTTATGTGCTCGACATGGGGGCGCCGGTGAAGATCGTCGATCTCGCCAGAAACCTGATCCTGCTCTCCGGTCTCCGGCCCGATGAAGATATCAAGATCGAGTTCACCGGCTTACGCCCCGGTGAGAAGCTCTACGAAGAACTCAACTCCATGGACGAAGACACCCTTCCCACCTCCTACGAAAGGATCAAGGTCTTCACAGGTAACGGTCTGCCATCAGCCGGTATGGAACCCTACCTCAAGGCGCTGCACGACATCTGCGGGCGCCGAGACGTGCCCGGGCTCGTACTCACTCTCAAAGACCTGATTCGCGATTACAACCCCAGCGCCGAGCTCCTGCGCCGCGCCGTTCACCTCCCCAAGACTGCCGTCACGGCCGTGCCCAGAGCCAAAGCTGCCGCCGCCCGGTAGTTTGCCGAACACGGCAGCGCTCTGGACGCCGTGCGTACCCTTTTTACGATGCCGACCAAATTACTTCAAAGAGGAAGCATCTGGCTAGTCGCAGTCCTGTTACTGCTTTGTTGCTGTTACGCTACACGGAACGCGTGGCTTGGATCTTGCGGCCGAGCTCTTGTAGCACAGAACCGAAAACACATCCCTGAAACCGGCAGACGCTGTACTTGTGCCCACAGCCGACTGGCTCAGGGATGACGATGTCTCGGCACGTCTACTCGAGGCTGCAAAGCTCGTTGAATCCGGATCAGGCGCCAGCCTCTGGGTCACATGCCCATCTCGTATGGCGTCAGCGAATGTGAGATCGACAACGTTTTCCGGCTCTGCGCAGGAATCTGACAGGCTCCCAGACTGACGGGCTTTCGGCCCGCAGCGTCTTTCGGCTACACTCGGCAGTTTGAGAGACAGCGATTGGACCAGGATCCTGGGCTGG
>JAIQFU010000608.1 GCA_020073115.1 Terriglobia bacterium | reverse complement strand
AGGGTACTACTACAACGCGGTCGCACAGTACAACTTGAGAAACTACGAAAAGGCCTTGAAAAGCGCTCTGCGGGCAATGGAACTGGATCCCGGCCACACGGTCCCCCTGGCGGAGCAGCTTCTCGGTCTCCTGTACTCGATGCAGGGGGACTACAAGTCCGCGGCGCAGTACTACCGCGCCTACATCGAGCACGTCCCACCCACAACCAACGTCGATGCCATCAAGGCGCGCCTGGCCGAAGCCGAAGCCAAAATCGGGCAAAGCGGCAAGTAGTGGCGGTACACTGGGCGAGAGGCGAACATGTATTGTCCCCAATGCCGCGCCGAGTACCGCGAAGGTTTTTCGGAGTGCTCCGATTGCCACGTTCCCCTGCTGAGCGGAGCGCCCCCACCGGACCCGTTCGATCCCAACATGGAACTGGTCATCGTGCTGGAGACGAACGATCAGGTCCAACTCGCCATGGTGAAGGGATTGCTCGAGGACGCGGGGATTCCTTTTTATCTGCTCGGCCGCATCACCACGTTGATCCAGGACGTGGATCCGATGCTCCACAAGTGGATTCAAGTGCAGGTTCCGCGCGACCGCGAGGCGGAGGCGAGAGAGCTCATAGAGTCGCTGACAGCGGCGGAACCGAGCCCTGAAGTGGACGAGTCCTAAAAGAGAATGGGCCACGGATGCACACGGATTCAAAAACAAGAACACAAAGGATGTTTTTGCCTCTTCCGCGTTCATCCGTGTTCATCCGTGGCTAAATAGGTTTTTGTCGCCCCCACCCATCGCTTGCTCCCACACCCGCAGGAAGAACCCGTCCGTCATCCCGCCGATGTAATCGCGAATCACCCGGTGGGCGGGTTCGGCCGCCGCGCGCTCCGCATGCGGCTGCGGTAGCGTTTCGGGGCGCTCCAGGAAGAGCTGAAACGGATGAGCACGGATTCAAAAACAAGAACACAAAGGATGTTTTTGCTTCATCCGCGTTCATCCGCGTTCATCCGTGGCTAAATAGGTTTTTGTCGCCCCCACCCATCGCTTGCTCCCACACCCGCAGGAAGAACCCGTCCGTCATCCCGGCGATGTAATCGCAGATCACCCGGTGGGCGGGTTCGGCCGCCGCGCGCTCCGCATGCGGCTGCGGTAGCGTTTCGGGGCGCTCCAGGAAGAACTGAAAAAGCTCCGCAATCTGGATCATCGAGCGATGCCGGTCTTCGTTCAACGCCGGCGAGTCGTAGACCTTGGCGTGCAGAAATCGCTTCAGCTCGCGGCTGGCGGCGGACGCCTCCGGCGTGAAAACCGCGATCCGTTTGGGGAATGCGCGCACCTCTTCCGGACCGGCTAACCCGGCCTCGCGCGCCGCCTCCGCGGTCCCTTCGATCAGGCCCGAAACCAGCCAGTCGATCAGTTGCCGCAGGGACTCGTAGAAGCGCTCGCGGGGCGTGGCGCCGGGGAACTGGGTTTCCACGGCTTGATGGATCACCCGATACCGGGGCACGCAGGCGGCCACCTCCTCCGCGTCGAACATGCCGGCGGAGTAGGCGTCGTCGAGATCGGCGGTGTTGTAGGCGATCTCGTCGGCCAGGTCGATCAATTGCGCCTCCAGCGGAGGCCGCATGCCCGGCAAGTACTCGTCCAGTTCGGGCGCCTCTCCCGGCCCGAAGTCCTTCGAGTGCTTGACCATTCCCTCGCGCACCTCGAAGGTCAGGTTCAAGCCGGGAAAACGGGCGTAGCGCTGCTCGAAACCCTCGACGATCCGCAAGGCGTGCAGGTTGTGGTCGAAATGCTCCCCGAAGCGCGCCATCTGGCGGTCCAGCTCCTCCTCGCCGGCGTGGGCGAAGGGCGGGTGGCCGATGTCGTGAACCAGCGCCAGCGCCTCCGTCAGGTCCTCGTCGAGTTGGAGGACGCCGGCGGCGGTCCGGGCGATTTGGGCCACTTCGATGGTGTGGGTCAGGCGGTTGCGAAAATGGTCCGATAACCCGGGCGCAAAGACCTGGGTCTTGGCTTCCAGACGGCGGAAAGCACGGGAGTGCACCACGCGGTCCCGGTCCCGTTGAAACGCCTTCCGATAGGGGTGTTCCGGCTCCGGGTACCGCCGGCCGCGGCTTCGTTCCGCCGGAAATCGAAGGCGCGCCAGCATCGCGTCCGCGGCCGCTATTGCGGAATCCCGCCGCTGATGCTGATTGCCGTCTGACCCACGGGGCCCGGTTTGCTCATGAGCGGCTGGAGCAGTTTGCGGGCTTCCGCCGGCTTCTTCTGCGCCAGGTAACGCGCCAGGGTGATGGTGGCCTGGTCCTTGGAAACGAAGATGGTGGGGTGGTCCATCAAGTCGCGCAGCATCTTCTCCCCCTGGTCGGCCCGGCCATCGGCGAAGTAGATCTGGGCCAGCGCCAGTTTGGCCAGCGAGGCGTACTTGGCATCGCCGGACTGCGACGCCTGGAGGTAGCTCTTCTCGGCTTCGGCCAGCTTGCCCTCGTCCGCCAAAATCGAACCCAGATAGTATTGCGAGATATCGGCCTCGTCGCTCCCGGAGTACTTGTTCTTCAGGTCCGTGAACAGTTTGGTGGTCTGTTGATCCTTGGCCTGCTGCGTCGGGAAGCTCAGGGCGCCGGGAGCAGCCGCCCCCACGGGGGCCTCCTGCGCCTGGATCGCCACGTACAGCGCCGCTTCCCGTTCCGCGCGCTGATGCCGCGAATAGATTGAGTAACCTACGATGAGCACGGCGATCGCCAGCGCGATGGCGCCATATCGGATGATCTCCTTCTGATGCTCTTCGAAGAAGTTTACTGTGTGTTCGACTTCCAGGGCGAACTTGTCGGACTTTAGCTCTTTTCGGGTGATTCTAGCCACGAAAAACTCAGATGTTGTGGCGACTTCCTATGTTATCACGGGCGGGCGGCCGGTAGGACTCGGGAGTCTTGTCTCATGCAGGATGAGCCTGAGGGGC
>JAIQFU010000075.1 GCA_020073115.1 Terriglobia bacterium | reverse complement strand
CACAGTCACCTGGAGGCCGTCCGATACGGAAGCGGTTCCGGTTTCTGGAAGCTCCTGGCCGTGCCGATCACTTACGGGAATAATTTCATTACCCGGATAGGTAAAGTCATATTCCGGTTTTTCATGAATCCGGTTTCCTGGCTAAGCTCGACGGCACGGCCAAGGGCGGCGTGGTGGTGGCCATCCGCAAGCAGGTCGGCCTGCCTGCCCGCGTCACGGCGCGCTCCCTTCCCAGCGCCGCGCCGCCGGGTCGGGCAGTCCCAGCAGGTCCAGCGCGCGGTCCAGGCTGTGATCCACAAGGTCCATTACGCTCTGCGGACGGGCGTAAAATCCGGGAATTGGGGGAGCGATAATCGCTCCCATTTCCGCTAATGCGGTCATATTTCGCAAGTGTCCGAGGTGAAAAGGGCTCTCGCGAACGAGTAGAATCAACCTGCGTTTTTCTTTCAGCGCGACGTCCGCGGCGCGCACCATGAGGTTCGAGCTGATTCCCTGGGCGATCGCCGACATGGTGTGGATGGAGCACGGCGCGATCACCATGGCCTCCACGGGGTACGAACCGCTCGCCAGCCGGCAGCCGATATCCTCCGGCGGGTACCAAAAATGCGCCATTTTCCGCGCGTCCGCCGCGCTTTTTCCGGTCTCCAGAAACAGCGTCTTCTCTCCCGCACGGGAGAGAATCAGGTGGACCTCCGCCTCCGGCCGCCCCGCCAGCCGTTCCAGCAGCCGCAGTCCGTAAATCGAGCCGCTGGCGCCGGTAATCCCTACAATAACCCTCACCGGCGGCCTCCTGTTCCCGCCAGGACCCTCGCGGCGGATGCGGTCTGTTCCATATTCAGAACAAAAGACCCCCAACTCCGCGCCGCGGGGTACAATACCCGTTCGCTTTTCTGGGATCGACCCCACATTAGCGAGGATCATAGCATGGACCGGCCGGGAGAAAAGCTGAAACGGGTTCGCGAGCGCCTGGGACTGACGTATCGCGATGTGGAGGAGGCCAGCCAGCGGCTCGCCGACCGGCTGTCGAACGTGGAGTTCGGAATCGCCCTCAGCCGCCTGGCGGACATCGAGAATAAGGGGACGCCGCCTTCGATTTACCGCCTGTACTCGCTGTGCGCCATCTACCGGATGGAAATCGCCGAAGTGCTCTCCTGGTACGGGGCGCCGGTGGACCGCATGCCCGCCGAAGCTCTGCGCGTCCCGCTCGATAAGACCCACCCCGTGCAGTTTCTGCCGGCCGGTTGGGCGGCGCTCCCCACGCTGGCCGACGGCGACCTCGACCTGAACAAGACCACTTTTCTCAGCCGCCTCATCGAAAGCTGGGGGTCCGTGCCGCTGCGCTTCCTGAACGGGCACGACATGCGCCGCCATCGCTACGCCCTGATCGGCATGGAGGATTGGTCGATGTATCCGGTCCTGCACCCCGGTTCGCTGGTGGTGATCGACGATCGCGCGCGGATCGCCGCCGGCGGCTGGACCAGTGAGTACGACCGCCCCATCTACTTCTTCGAGCGCCGCGACGGGTATTGCTGCGGCTGGTGCGATCTGACCGGCGACCAGTTGGTCATCCTGCACCACCCGGCTTCGCACCAGAAGCCTTCCGTGTACCAGTATCCCGCGGAGATCGACCTCGTCGGCCAGGTTACCGGGGTGGCTATGCTTCTGGCGCCGGCGAGACGCCGCCGTGCTCGAATTTCAGCAGTTCCAGCAGCGTCTCCAGATCTGTAAGGTAGAGTTGCCGCTCCGCGTCGCGGGCGCCGGCGGGGACGAGTTCGCGATAATGCAGGGCCTCGCGCGGCGCGTGGAATTCGTGGAGAAAGTCGCCGAGGTCGCTCTTCTGCTCCTCCAGCCCCAGGGCCAGCCATTGGGCGAATATCTGGTGGTGGGAGTGGCGCAGGGTGCGGTCCGCGTTTTCCCGGCCGAGCATGTGCGAGAGCGCGGGATGCGCATAGCCGCCGCCCGCATCGCGCAAGGCCGCAAGGTACACCAGCCTGCCGAAGAGCGTCGGGATGCGCGCTAGCGTCTCGCGCCACAATTCGGCCGCTGGATGCCGCGCTTCGTACGACTTGGCAGTGTAGTCGCTCAAAGCCCCTGACCGTGAAACGGCGTCCGCCGTGGAGCGGGCCGCCTACCGCGCCCGGACGGCGCCCGCCAAGCTTCCATCTTATACCAAGCTCTCCAGCGGGACGGCTTCCGCCGGCCCGGCCGGGGGCGGGGCCCTATCCAGGATGTTCTGTTTTCCGAAAACCTGGGGGCGAAATCCCCTATATCGGTCCTGTTTGGCCCAGTATAGTACTAAGATTACCGTAGGGTGATCGTAAGTAGTTACGAAAGGACATCTAAGATGAAAAAACTTGCTCTTCTCGCGTTTGCCGCCCTCGCTTTCATGGCGTCTGCTCGTACGGCTAAGATCGAATTTCCCCTGCCGCAGTGCAATCCCTGTCCGTGGGTAAGATAGTTTTCCAAGGAAAGCGCGGCGGCGGCCCATGCTAGAATCGGATCTGGAGATCCGTGCATGGCCGACGTCGCGTTACGTCTGCTGAGTTTCGCTTCCATTCTCGGCGGTCTGCTCACCGCTTGGAAGCTCTCGCGGCACGAACTCGCCCGGGTTTACCGTTTCTTTTTCGGTTATCTGATTTTCCGCGCTCTCTACGGCCTTCCCCTTTTATCCCTGAACCTGAAATCCAATTGGTACGAATATATTTATGTGGCCTGCTGGCCGGTATGTTGGGGTTTCTATGTGGGGACGGTCTTGGAGCTGTACCGGCTCATCCTGGCGCGGCATCGGGGATTCTACACGCTCGGCCGCTGGGCGATGTGCGCCGCGCTGGCGATTTCGGCGGCGCTTTCCGCCGCGGCCCTGCTGCCCAAAATCACGCCTCAAATGCCGCAGCCCACAGTCGTTATGGGCTACCTGATCGCCGGCGAACGCGCCATTGACGCCAGCCTCGCGGTATTTCTGCTGCTGATGCTGGCCTTCCTGAATGTGTACACCGTGCCCCTGGCCCGCAATACGCTGGCGCATGCGGCCATCTATACGGTTTTCTTTCTTAGCAGCACTTTACGGATGATGCTGGCCAGCATATTCGGGATCCGGCTGGCCACCGCTTTCGATCTGGGGATGGCCGCCACCTCCTGCGCCTGCCTCCTTGCCTGGTTTATCCTGCTGAATGCCAAAGGCGAGGAGATGCATTTGAGCGTGCCGTGGTTCGGTCCGGAGCGGGAGGAGCGAATTTTGTACCGTCTCGACGCGCTCAATGCGACGTTGATGCGCGCCGGAAAATAAGGTTTTCAATCGATATAATCTCATATATTATCCTTAGTTAACTCGGTACTGGATTTACCATTTTTCTGATTGCAATTTTCTGAAATACGCTTTATTCTTCTATTGATAGAGGACGGGTACACACAATGGTGGTGTTCATCGGAACAATTGCGGCGATGGCTGGGTTGTTGGCCGCGCTCTTTATCCTCGTGCGGAAGATCGTCGCCACCCAAAGCGACCTGCCGCTGAACGCCGAGTGGATCGACGAGCTTTCCATTGAGCGGTACCGTCCCATGGTGCGCCTGCTCGATGAACGGGACCTGGAGTTCCTGCGTTCGCAGCCGGGGTTCACGCCGCGCATGGCAGCGCGGTTGCGGCAGCAGCGCAGCCAGATTTTCCGCGGCTATCTCCGCTGTCTGGCCGGGGACTTCCAGCGCGTGTGCACGGCCGTTAAAGTCCTGATGCTGCAGTCCCGGCGCGACCGGCCCGACCTGGCTTCCGCGCTGGTGCGGTCTCAAGCGGCATTCGCCGCGGGGATGACGCTGGCGTATATCCGCCTGTTTTTCTACCGCTGGGGCGTGTGCGGGGTGGATCCGGGGACCCTGATGCGGACTTTCGACGTCATGCGCCTGGAACTGTCTGCCCTGGCCCCCGCCGCCGCCGGCGCCGCCGCCTGACGATCGCTGCAGCCCGCGTGTGGACCCTGCGCCGCGCCCCGCTATGATCCACGGGGTAGCGCAGGTGCAGCATTTCGTGGAACATCACATATTCCAGGGCCAGCGGCGGGACTTCGAGCGCGTCGAAGATGCGGTTGATGATGATGGCGTTGTGCGACGGGTCGAAATGCCCCAACATGCTGCGCGACTGCCGCCGGCTCCATCCCAATTGCGGCCGCCCCAATAATCCACCGAAAAATCGCGCGTTCAGGCGCTCGAAAATCTCCTCCAGGTCGCGATGTTCCCCGCGCGCGCCGGATATGAATTTCCGCCCGCGGATCTGCCGCACCAGGTGCGCCTGGCGGCGCACGTCGCGGCGGTTCAGGTACAGCCGGTAGCGATGCGCGTACATCCGGGCCACGGGTTTGCGGTAGAGTTTCCCCAGAAGAATGTGCGCCAGAGCGTCCAGAACGGGCGAAGGCGCCCCCGCCAGCAGATCGGAAATGCGGATCTGGAGACGCCCGTTCTCCAGGCGCGCAAAGCTGTCCGCGTTGGCGAACCGGCAGAACTCCACGCGGAACTCGGGCAAGGGAGTGCGCGGCTTCAACTCGCGGAAAACGCGAGCGTAGATCTCTTCCGGCGTTTCGAAAAACAGCGAGCTCTGGAGCCCTTCCAGGTCGAGCGGCCCCTCGGAATCGGCCATCTCCCTCCAGAGTAACAGGGGCGGGGTCAGGGGGCCAGGGGCCGGAAAGCACGACCCGCGGCGCTTCAGGTGTTACTCTGGATTCTTAAAGGAAAAACACAGTGCCCAACGTGAAGATCAGCGCCCTGGGGTGCTATGTGCCGCCCCGCGTGCTCACGAACCAGGATCTCGAAAAGATGGTCGAGACCACGGACCAATGGATCATGGAGCGCACGGGGATCCGCGAGCGGCATATCGCCGGTCCGGAAATGGCCACGTCCGACATGGCGGTGGAGGCCGCCCGGTGCGCGCTCGCGCAGCGCGGCGTGGACGCTTCGGAGGTGAACGCGATCATCGTGTGCACCGTGACCCCCGACCACATGTTCCCCTCGACCGCTTGCCTGGTGCAGAACCGGCTTGGCGCCCGTGGAGCGTGGGGGTTCGATCTGGTCCCGGCAGAGCGGCGGCACCTTGCGATAACGGCGTAAAACTTGCGCGAGACCACGGACCCAGCGGCGGCGCTGTTTCCAGAATTCGCCGAGAGTCGGTGGAACTTCCATCCAGGCGACGGCGCGGGGTTCATCGATTTTCTCGGCGAGGTGGATGGGTCGGGCGGCGAGTTTCTGAAGATGCCCGCGGGCGGAAGCCGTATGCCGCCCTCCCACGAAACCGTGGACCAGCGGCTGCATTACGTGAAGCAGGACGGGGGGCAGGTTTTCAAGTAAGACGTGTGCAAAATGTACGAGTCGTGCCGCGACCTGCTGAAGCGCAACGGCCTCACGGGAACGGACGTGGCGGTGATGATTCCCCACCAGGCGAACATCCGGATCATCAACGCCGCGGCCGCACGGCTGGGCATCCCGATGGAAAAAGTCGTGATCAACATTCAGGACTACGGGAACACGACCGCCGGGACGATTCCGCTGGCCACGCGCGACGCCGTCGCGCAGGGCCGGCTGAAGAAGGGCGACCTGGCGCTGTTCGCGGCCGTCGGGGCGGGGTACACCGTGGGCGCCAGCCTCTGGCGCTGGGCGTTCTGAGGCGCTGCCGGCGGCTTTGCCCGGCGAGCCCGAAGAAACGGCGCCAAAAACCGACCACCGGCGGCCCCCGGTCACGCGTCGATTCGATTTCTTTAAATTCATCGTTGTTCGATATTTAGCCCTCGCTCTGGCCGCCGAAAGACGGCCCGCGCGCGGTCTCCATGGCTAAACTGAAGGCGGCAGAAGGGTTCCGCTGTCCGCCGCGCCCGCCCGGGCGCGGTTTCATTTTTCCCGTGGAGGTATCATGATCACCCGTACGCTTATTGCGGCCGCGTGCCTGGCTTCGGCCGCGCTGGCCGATCCGCCGCTCACCACCATCCAGGATGTGCTCTACAAAGCCGATGGCTCGCGCTTTAACGGCACGATCACGGTCAGTTGGACCAGTTTCGAAGCTCTCGACAGTTCGGCCATCGCCACGCAGAGCATGACGGTGAAGGTGGTGGACGGCAATCTGCGCGTGCAGCTCGTTCCGACCACCAGCAGCACGCCGCCCGTCTACTACACGGTCCGCTACAACAGCGACGGCCGGATTCAGTTCGAAGAGACGTGGTCGGTGCCGTCCAGCGCGCAGGCGCTGCGGGTTCGCGACGTGCGGGCGCCCTCGCCGGGCAACGCCGGGGCGGAGACGGGCGGCGGAGGAACGGGCGGAACGGGCGGCGGCCCGGTGCAGGAGTCGGACGTAGTGGGGCTGATCGCCGACCTGGGAGCGCGGCCGCTGAAAGGCCCGGGATACGCCGCGGGGCGCGTGGTCCTGGTGAACGCGCTGGGGGCGCTGGAATCGGTGAGCGGCAGCGCCACGGATTGCGTGCGTGTGGACGGGTCGTCGGGGCCTTGCGGCATGGAGGCGCCGTCCTTCGTGGACGCGGATGCGCCCGCGGGCATCGTGGACGGCGCGAACACGACGTTCACCCTCTCGGCGGCGCCCGAACCCGCCGCGAGCCTGGCGGTCTATCGCAACGGGATCCTTCAGAAGTCAGGCCTGGATTACTCCGCGAGCGGAAGGACGATCCAGTTCGCCGCGGCCGCGGCGCCGCAACCGGGGGACACCCTGCTGGCCGCGTACCGCCTCGGACCGGCGGCCGAGGGGGGCGTGCCGCAGATGTACTCCGGCCCGCAGGTCCTGTGCAGCGGAACCGGGGCGGCCACGAACGGCGCGGAGTTCGCCAGCCTGGGAACGTGCTCGATCGCCGCGGGAATGCTGGCCGCGGGCGACCGCGTCGAGATCCGGTTCGACCTGGAACACCAGGGGACGGCATCCGGCTTCACCTTCGAAGCGCGGTGGGGAGCCACGACGATTCTGCAGCGCGACGCCGCAGCCGCGGATGCGCTGGTGGCGGGGCGCGCCGAGGCGACGGTCCTGGCGAGCGGAGCGCAACTGAGCCACCAGTCATGGGGCAGCGTGCTGGCCTTCGGCGCGGGGGTGGGAAACGCAGGCGATGCGTACGTGGATGGGGTGACGATCGATTTCCGAGGGAAGCTGGCGCAGGCGGGGGATGTGCTGGCGCTGAAGGGATTCACGGCCGTCAGGCTGCGGTGAGAAAAAAGGAGACAGGAGACGGGAGGCGCACCTTCAGCTTTTCTCCTGACTCCTTTCTCCTGTCTCCTGCTCCTGTCTCCTACCGGTGGAACTGGTCGCCGGGGCGCCAGCCGGGCAGTTTGTCCTGGTTGGCGATGTCCAGGCCCAGGAGGAAGCCGACGTCGGCGGCTTGCTGGAGGGCGGTGAAGTCCCAGTCGTTCTGGAATTCATCCGAGGGCTGGTGATAGTGCTTCGCGTTGTACTCCTGGAAGGCCTGTTCGCCCCATTCTTTCGGTTTACCGGCGAACTCGGTGGCATGGCCGACGGAAAACGCCGGAATGCCCGCGTGGGCGAAGGAGAAGTGGTCGGAGCGGAAGTAGTGACCCTGCTCGGGCTGGGCATCGGGGGCAATGGCGAGGTTGAGACGTTTGGCGATCTGCTGCGCTTGGGGCCACGCGGTGGTGCGTTCGGCGCCGGTTAGAACCACATCGAGGGCGCGGCCCCAGGGATAGATGGCGTCGTAGTTGAGATCGATGGCCGTGTGGTCCGGCGGGTAGAGGGGGTGGGCGGCGTAATACTCCGAGCCGCGCAGCCCGTCCTCTTCGGCCGTCACGGCCAGGAACAGGGCCGAGCGGCGCGGTTTCTGCGGGAGGGCCGCCCAGGCGCGCGCGAGTTCCAGCAGGATGGCGCAGCCGGTGGCGTTATCCACGGCGCCGTTGTAGATGGGATCGCCGTTCACCGGTTCGCCGATGCCGAGGTGGTCCCAATGCGCGCTGAAGATCACCACTTCGTCTTTGAGCTTGGGATCGCTGCCGGGCACCACGGCGGCGACGTTGCGCGTCTCGAGTTCGCGCACCTTGGAAGGCAGCCGCCCGCGAATCCGGACGCCCAGCGGAATGGGCCTGAAATCCGGTTTCTCCGAAGCCGCCAGCAGGTCGTCCACACTCCTGCCTGCGAGCGCCAGCAGTTTCTCCCCGGCGTCGCGCGTTACCCATCCTTGCAGAGCCAGCGATTTTTCCCCGGAAGCGAGTTTCACGAAAGATGCCTGGCGGCCCCACGAATTCCGCACCACGTCCCAACCGTAGCCGGCGGTGGGGGTGGTGTGGATGATGATGGCGCCGAGGGCTCCGCGGCGCAGCGCCTCTTCGTACTTATAGGTCCAGCGGCCGTAGTAGGTGAGGGCGCGGCCGTCGAAGAACCGCGGATCGGTGGACGTGGGCTCGTTGGTGAACAGTACCAGGATCTTACCGGTCACGTCCACGCCTTTGAAGTCGTCCCATTTCCATTCGGGGGCGGTGATGCCGTGGCCCACGAAAACGGCCTCGGCGTCGAGGGTGGTGAGCGGCTCCTGGCGGGGGCTCACGCCCACGAAATCATCGAGCCAGCGGAAAGCCTCGGTTTTGCCCCGCGCCGCGGCGGAGAGTTGCGCGGCGGGCTGGGTTTCAACGCCGATGAGCGGCACTTTCTGGAAGTACGTTCCGTTGTCGCCGGCGGGCCTGGCGCCGGAGAGGGCGAATTGCGTTGCCATGTATTCGGTGGCCAACTGGCCGCCGCGCACGCCGACTCCGCGGCCCTCCAGGAGGTCGCTGGAGAGGAATTTCGTGTGCTCGCGGATGCGCTCGGGGGAGATGGAGGTGGATTGCGCGAGCAGGGAAGACACGGCGACGGCGAAGAGAGTGAAGGGCTTAAGGATCATCTTTTGCGAACATAGCACAGCGGCGATAACAGGGGCCGGATGTCGGCACGATTGCCGACACGGCGAACAAGAATGTTCACGCCACGGGTTATGGGCGCCTCCGGGGGGAGTTCGGGAGCCGCGGGTGGACGGCGGCGGGGGCGCGTGGAGCGCGGCGGATGGCGGCGGGTTTGGCTTTCGACGAGGCCGCTACCGGGATGTAGGCTTGCATGGCGGTGGAATCCGGGCCGAGAATCGCCAGCGCGCCGTTCGTGACGCCGGTGGGAACCACCACGTTGAGCTGATAGAGACCGGCGAAGGGGGGCGCGAGGCCCGCGAAGTTTACGGTGGCCTGGATGCCATCAATGTAGACCAAGGGCGCATTGGCGGAGATGACGTTGGCTAGTGGGCTCGGAGGCGCCGGCGCCGCGGCGCCGTCGGCGACCGACTGGTCCACGGCGCCGAGGCCGCCGACATACAGCAGCACGATCTCGCCCGGTTGCGCGGGGTGGAGAGGCGTCAAAGGCGTATAGTCGACGCTGTGCAGCGCGGCGGCGTAGCCGAGGCCGTTCGTAATCTGGGTGAAGACGCCCGGCGAAGTCGCGTTGACCCACACGGTCGTGGAATTCGACTTGACCCCGTTGTTCACTACCTGGATTTGCGCGATGGACGTGGAAATACCGTAGGGGACCAGCACGGAGATCTGACCGGGGCTCACGTAATAGATGGGGACGGGGTTCCCGTTAATCAGAACCTGGACCCCATTGAGAATGTTCTGGAAGGGAACGGAGTTGACCTGCAAGCTAGGCGATGTTGGCGCGAGGTTGGAGCCGAAGAGCACCAGGTATTCGCCAGGCGCGATGCCGGCGGTGAATGGGGTATAGCTGGCGTCGTTGACCACGCCCTGCGGGCTCAGAAACACGCCTGTCCCGGTGACGTTGGGGGCTGGAAGCGCGACATTGAGCGCGAGGAAGGGGCTGATGCCGGAGCCGATCCGGATGCCCTTGGCGCCGACCACATAGTTCACCCCCGAGCTGGTGTAGCTTCCGGCCAAAGGCTGCGGGAAGGTATCGAAGTAGGTGAAATCGAAAACGCTGCTGTATTGCAGGTCCTGGATGCGCTGATGCTCGACCGTGCAACCGGCGGCGGGGCATCCCGCCGCGCCCGGTACCGCGCTGAAGGAGCCGTAGTACGTATCGAGGAGGACGTAGCCGTTGGAGCCGGAGGCGGCGGAGACGTCCGCGGCGATGCCGGCCTGGTCGTAGAGGCCGGTGAACGAAGATGCGCCGGAGGCCTCTCGCACGCCCACGAAGAAGTCGAAGCCCGCCGGCGAACCGCCGAAGATGAAGTTGCCGTCCGGCGAAATGTACAGGTTCTTCGCGCCGTAGAGGAACAGGGCGGTACTGGCGTAGTTGGGGAACGTGACGAGGCCCGCGCCGTTGGTGAAGGCGTAGGGGAGCGCGCTGGCGCTCTCGGTGGCCGAGGCGGAGCCGCCGGCGACGTAGCCCGTTCCCGTGATATCCACTTTGCCCGCGCCGTTGGGACGAACCGAAAACAGCGAACTGCTCCAGAGGTTGGAACCGGTATTGGACATGTCCATCTCGGACAGCCAATAGGAACCGCTGAAAGACGCGTTGGTGGCGGCGGGGGACGACGCCGGGACGGCGATGAAGAGATCGTTATAGCTGCCTTCCGTGCTGCTGCCGAGGAAGATACCCTGCGCGGAGACCACGCCGTGGACGGCGTCGCCACTGACGATCGGGTTGTCCATCATGCCGTGGCCGGAGGCGGCGATGGTGTACGTGCCGCTAGGAGCGGGGGTCACGGCCGTGGGCTGCTTAGATCCCAGGCCGTACTCCGTGGCGGTCATGGAGTAGTTCCCCTTGCCATCGAACACCACCGTGCCGTAGAGCGCGACTGCGTAGTTGAGGTTGGAGAGAGGGTTGAGCTGGGTGTTGCCGACATCCCAGACGACGTGCCGAAAGTAGTAGGTGCCGTTCAGCAGGCCGTCGCCGCTGGAGTCCCACAACGGGGTGGTCTGGGCTGCCGCGGGCCACGCCGCGGCCGAGAGGACGAGAAGAGCGCGTGCGAGTCGCATAAAACGTACATCCGTTGGACGCACGAAACGGGCGTGAGATTACGACGGAAAATGAAGGCTGGATTGGTTTGCAGCGTCCTGCTAGAGGTCCAGATTCTGAGCGATGGCTTCGATGTCGGCGGCGCGGACGCGGATCTCCTCCCGCATCTGGTGGGGGGCGAGGCGCTCATCGAAGGCCTGGAAGAGCGCGAGTTTGGCCACGGCGTAGCGCTCGTTGGAACCCATTTCGCGGGCATGGGCCGCCTGCCAGGCCTCGACCACGGGGTCGGGGAGGAAAACGCTCACCGCGACCCATTTATTCCGGCCGGCGGAAACGGCGAATACGAACTCGACGCCCGGTCCGCCTCCGGAACGGACCGGACGGAGTCCCTGATAAAAGTACTGGTAGACGTACCCCGATTGGGCGGAATACGTCTTGATGCGCGGCGCCGCGGGCGCGCCGGACAACTTCTTCCTCCGTGAAAATAAGCCCCGAAACACGACTGTCTCTTTCTTCGCAGAGCGGAGCGCGGCATTACTTTCGTAACATTGACAAGCATACCAGCCGGGGTGCAGACTGAAAGTGGAATCAGGCCGGTTTTTGATTCCGACGCCGTTTGAGTCGGCCCGCCAGGGCTGGCGAGGAGGTGACATATAGAACCGGGCTACGATGAGGGCGGTCTCATCTGCGGTTAGTTTTCAGGCAGTAGGGAAGGCTCCGAGCGGTCGGATTCCAATCGCCCATGAGAAGTCGGGCGTAGCGCGTTACGCGCAAAATGGATGATTGCCTACGGAGGGCTTCCAAGAAAACGAGCCGACAGGTGACCGCCCTTTTTCCTTGTATCCAGGAATTTCCTTTTTCGAATCCCGCGGGCGGCAACACACAGTGTTGTAAACTGGAGTGAGCCAACTCCAGCCTATGATACCTGCCGCGCCCGTGGAAATCGTCAGCGCCCACAGTCCGGATTCCGACGACGCGTTCATGTTTTATGGCCTCGCCACCAAGAAGGTGCGCTCGCCCCGCGTGTCGTTCCGGCACGTCTTGTCGGACATTGAGACCCTGAACCGTAAAGCGATGGCCGGCGAGTACGAGCTGAGCGCGATTTCGTATCACGCGTACCCCTACGTGGCGGACAAGTATGTCCTGATGGCGAGCGGCTCGAGCGTGGGCGACGGATACGGGCCAATGATCGTGGCGATGCGGCCCATGGAACCGGAGGAACTGAAGGGCAAGCGCATCGCGGTTCCGGGGACGATGACCACGGCGTATCTGGCCTGCAAACTGTTCCAGCCGGATTTCGAGGCGGTGGTGACGCCCTTCGACCGGATCACCGACGCGGTGCGCGAGCGCTCGGTGGACGCGGGGCTGATTATCCACGAGGCGCAACTCACTTTCGAGCGCGAGGGGTTCCACCGCATCGTGGACCTGGGACGTTGGTTCAAGGCCTGTTGCGGGCTGCCGCTGCCCCTGGGGGCCAACGTGCTGCTGCGCTCGCTCGACGCGGAGACCAGGAGCGAGTGCTGCCGCCTGATGCGGGAAAGCATTCAGTACGCGCTGGACAATCACAGCGAGGCCCTCCAATACGCCATGCAGTTTGCGCGCGAACTGGAGCAGCCGCTGGCGGAAAAGTTCGTGGGCATGTACGTGAACCACTACACGGTGGATGCCGGCGAGCTGATCCCCAAGGCCGCCCAGAAACTGCTGGATTTGGGCTTCGAAGCGGGAATCATCAGCCGGCGGGTGGAAGTGGAGTTTGTCAGGTAGTCGTTAGTCGCTAGTCGTTAGTCGTTAGTAAAGCCCACTGCGGCCGGTGGGAACTAACGACTAACGCCTAACGACTAACGACTCCCCTCGTACCTGTCCCGGCATTCCTTCGAACAGAAGTAATACACCTCTCCGTTGACCTTGCGGGTCAGACTCACGGCGGTGGAGACGTAGGTGCCGCAGACGGGGTCCTTTTTGAGTTCGCCGCCGGTGGGGACGGAGGGCGGAGGCGGGGGCGTTTCCACGCGCGACGAGCCGGAATCGCGGCGAGGGCCGGCGAACATTCCCCGAAGGAAAGCTCTGAGGGCCAGGAAGAGAAGCAGGTAGGCGAGGATTTCGAGGATGGTGCGGAGCATGGAACCGGGGCGGAAGCGCGCGGCTCCCGCCCCGCAATCTTTCTACTTCTTCTTCGTGGTGGTCTTCTTGGCGGGGGCGTTGGGATTGCTATAGCGCGTGTCCACCGTGCCTCCGAGGCCCGCCAGCAAACCTTTGGCCGAGTCCGCGAACTGGCCGGTGGGCGCCAGTTCCAGGTACTTCTGGAGATACTCTACCGTGCCGGGGGCGGGTGTCACCTTGCCGGTGGCCGTGTCTACCTGGGCCTTGCCCACGTAATAGACGCCCAACTGGTAGTAAGCCTCGGCGTACTTGGGATCGGCCTCGATCGCTTTTTTGAACGCCTCGGCGGCCTGGTCGGACTGGTTCGTATTCACCAGAATGGCCCCGAGGTTGTAATAATACTTGCCGGCTCCGGGCGGGTCGAGTTGCGCGGCCTTGGCCATCTCGGCGGTGGCCTCGTTGAACTTCTTGGCTTCCGCGAGGGCGCGGCCGTAGTTATTGTGAATGCCGGCGTCGTCCGGTTTCAGCTCCAGGGCCTTGTTGTAAGCCTCGATGCTTTTCTGGACGTTGGCGTCGAAGTCGGCGCCGGTCTTACCCTTGGCGTTCTGGATGTAGGCGTCGGCAAGCCCGTTCCAGACGGCGATCTGCTTGGGATCGAGTTCGGAGGCCTTCTGGAAGGAAGCGATCGCCTGGTCGAACTGCTTGGCTTCGAGGGCGGTCACGCCGGCATTGAACGCATTGTTCAACTCGGCGTTCTTCTTCAGGGCGCCTTCGCGCTCCTTGGCGGCCTTTTCGATGGCGGCCTTCTGTTCGGGACTCAATTTCCGCGCGAGCTCGTCGCTGATCTTGCCGGTGGTGGCGGCTTCATTGACGGCCCGCGTCTGCTCGGCCTGGGCCGCCGCGCTCTTGCGCATGTCGAAATCGACGAGGACCGCGTTGGAGTTAGGGTTGTTGGGATCGGACAGACTGGCGCGGACGTGCTGGCGCTCATCGGCCTTCTTGCCATCCACTTCGCAACTAATGTCGTACATGGCCCCGACCGGCAGGCCCATATAGATGTAATGGCCTTTCTTATCGGTCTTGGTCTTCAAATCGCCCTTCATATCCGTACGATGGAACAGGATCTGGGCGTTTTGCAGCGGCTTGCCATCGATGCCGAGCACGGTTCCTTCGATTCTGGCAGTGGTCTGAGCCAGTGCAGTGAAGGCGAGCAACAACGACCCAGCGCAGCCTACCGCCACGTTGCGGAACTTCATAGAACCTCCAGCTAGAGACTAGTGAGTATTAAGTACCAGTATAACGTATTCGGTTTTGCGGGCCGGAGCAAGGGGGGATGGCCGGGGGGGCCGTGGGTGGAATGTCGATTACTCGTCGAAAAGGCCGATTTGTTCTTTGGGGACGAGTTTGGGCCGGCGCTTTTTCAGGGGACTGCCGACCACGCCCAGAACTTCGGCCAGGGTCACGGCGGCGCGCGGGATGAAGACCCGCTGGTTGTTGCCGTAGGGGTCGGGAGGAACGAGGGTGAAACCGTACGTCTCGATCTGGAGAAGGCTGTTGGGCAGGATACCCTCCATGACCTCGCCGTCGCGGAAATGGAAGCTCACCCAGAGACCCTCCATCTTCGGCCGGGTGTGAAAAACGCGGCGTTCGGCCAGGGCGGGGCTTTCGAAATCGCGCACAAAAGAGACCGTTTTTATCTCTTCGTAGGGGATGGTGGAAACCTTCCCTTCCGCCGAGAGGAGCTCGATGCCGGCGGGCTGGAGATAGGACGCGGGATTGACATATCCGGCCAGCGGCTCCTTCTCGTAACGCCGCACGATGGCTTTTTTGGTGGTCGATCCAGCCAAATATGACCTCTTTTTGGCGACTATGTTTCAAACATTTGCGCGCTTATTGTATCATTGGCACAATGCCAGCAGCGGGCCCACGGGGTGATTCGGCAGAAAAGGCGCCTCTGTGGCGCGAAATGACGGCTTATTTACATTTCTGCCGCCTGGAAAAAGGTCTGTCGCCCCGGTCGATTGAAGCGTATTGCGCTGATCTGGAAAGCTTTAGCCGTTTCTTGGGAAAACGGGCCGAGTATCCGGGGCTGGACGAATTGCGGCGGTACGCCGAACAGCTTCAGGCGTCGGGATTGAGCGATCGATCGATTGCGCGGCGGCTGACGACGGTGCGGAACCTCTACCGGTACCTGGTGAGGGAGGGCGCCATCGAGGCCGACGCGAGCGAGCACCTGCGCTCTCCCCGGCAGTGGCACACCATTCCTAAGTTCTTGAATCTGGAGGAGATCAACCGGATCGTCGAAGCTCCGGACCGATCTCGTCCCACGGGGCTGCGGGACCGGGCGATGCTGGAATTGCTGTACGCCTCGGGACTGCGGGTTTCCGAGTTGTGCGCCTTGGGGGTGAGCGACCTGAACCTGGCCTTGGGGGTGGTGCAGACCGTGGGGAAGGGAAGCAAACAGCGGCTCGTGCCCGTGGGCAAGGAGGCGATCCAGGCCGCCCGGGAATACCTGGCAGGCGCGCGGAGTGCGCTGTTGAAGAAACGGGCCAGCCGGTATCTCTTTGTCACCGCCCGGGGAGGCTGCCTCACCCGGCAGGGATTCTGGAAGCTGTTGGGCGGTTACGGGCGAAAGGCGGGGGTATTTCGGGGGGTGAGTCCCCACGTGCTCCGGCACAGTTTCGCCACGCACCTGCTGGAGGGCGGAGCGGACCTGCGGAGCGTGCAGGCCATGCTGGGGCACGCCGATATTTCGACGACGCAGATCTATACGCATGTCATGCGGTCGAGGCTGAGGGAGACGGTGGAGAAGCACCACCCCAGAGCCTGAGCGGAGGCCCGGCGGGACCGGGAGAGCCGAGCGAGAGCGCTTGCGATGAGCGACTACATCTACTTGCTGGAGAGCCGCCTCACTCCGGACCAGAACCGGGTAGTGGGAGAGGTGCAGGCGGCCGCGGGGCAGGCCGGCATGAACCTGTTTCTGACGGGCGGCGCCATGCGGGACATGGTGGCGGGTTTTCCGATCCGCGACCTGGACTTCGTGGTGGAAGGGAATGCCCTGAAGGTGGTCCAGGCGGTATGCGCGGCGGCGGGCGCGCAGACCACATCGGAAGACGAGGTCCGGAAGACGGCCGAACTGGTTTTTCCCAACGGATTGACGGCGCAGGTCTCGATGTCGCGGGTGGAGAAGTATCCGCGCGCGGGCGCCAAGCCGCAAATTGCGCCGGCCACGATTCAGGAAGACCTGCGGGGGCGGGATTTCACGTGCAACGCGATCGCGCTCTCGCTCAACAAAGCCTCGCGGGGTCTGCTGCTGGACCCGATGAACGGACTGGCGGACATCGAGCGGCGGGAACTGCGCGCGGTCAGCGCCTATGGCTTTTACGACGACCCCTCGCGGCTGCTGCGGCTGTTCCGGTTCCGCGTGCGCCTGGGGTTTGCGGTGGAGGATCGGACGCAGGCGCAGGTGGGCAATGCGCGCGAAGCGGGCGTGGAGAAGTCGATCGGGCCGCGGGCGCTGGGCGAGGAGCTGAGGCGGATCGCCGGGGAAGACGGTTGCGCGGAGATCGTGCGGGCGCTCGACGAAGCCGGCCTGCTGACGCTGTTTTCGCCGGCGCTGACGGGCGCCAAGCTCAATTTAGCGGGCCTCTCCAAGCTGGAGAAACTCATCCGGATGGTTCCCCAGAACGCGCGCTGGCGCGAGGCTCGCCTCGGCCCGTTTCTCTATGTTCTGGCCGAGAAACTGACGGCGAAGGAACAGCAGGCGCTGGCGAAGGGCACGGAACTGGGCAAGGCCGAGACCGACGCCTGGCACAAGCTGGAGGCCCGCGCCAAGAAACTGGAGACGGCATTGCGCTCGGCCCGCATCAGGAAGGCTTCGCAGGTGTATGCGCTGGTTTCGGCCGCGGAACCCGACCTGGTTCTATTCCTGCTGTACCACTCGAATCTGAAGCCGGTGCAGGAGCGGCTGCGGAGCTACTTCCAGAAATACGCGCCGGCGGTGGAAGAGATCACGCCGGAAGAATGGGCGTCGGTGGAAGGAAAGCCGGGAACGCCGCGCTACGCCAAGGCGCGCGACGCGTTTGTGGCGAACCGGCTGGACCGGCGGGTGAAGAAGCCGCCCGCGGAACCTCCGGTGGAGCCGCCGGCGCCGCCTCCTCCAGCGGCGGAAGCGGTAGTGCGGCGCGGGAGATAGATCGCACGCAGGCAGCCTACGCTACTGGACCTTGCCGAAGACGGTGAAGCCGGAGGCGTGCAGGAATTGCGGGGTGGTGTGGGCGGCGGCGCCGGGAGGGGTGCGGTGTTCCGCGGCGACTCCAGAGGTTCGGAACTCGTGCTGCATGGTGCGGAGGGCGGTGCGCGTGCCATCCACGCGTACAATGCGTCCGGAGACCACGAGTTGCAGCGACGCAGTGCCCTGTAGCAACACCGGCCAGGCGATGGACAGCTCGATGTTGAAACCCGCCATCAAGGGGCGGCCGGCCTCGATGAGGATGCCGCCGCTGGACATGTCGAGCGTGCGGCCCACGCCGGTTTCCACAACGCGGCGGCGGCGGATCAGTTTCCAGCGCGTGTGAAGGGCCAACTCGGAGCGGCGATCATGGCGCCGGTCACCGGCGATCTGTGCGAACTCGTCTAGTTCAGCAGGACGAACCATGTCGCTCTAATTATCACGTGCGGCGTGCGGCAAGAACAGTAGTGCGGGTACTTAAGCGGTAACAGCAGTCCTAGGGAAGTGGCTGATAACGTTCGAGGTAGGGGCCCGTAGGGGACGCGCCCCCCCTCACTTTTTCGTTACGTCTTTTACTTCAAAGCGCCGGCGAGCAGGAAGACCAGGGGGGCCTGCCAGTTGATGGCGACCTCGTTGGCGGCATAGGCTTCCTGGTCGTCGATGTAGGCCTTGGCGGGAGGCACGCTGGCGGGGATCTTTCGCATGGCGGGGTCCTGGCGGCCGGCGTTGGGGCCGCCCACCACGAGGCCGGGCCAGGGTTCGGCAACGCCGTCCGCGCCGCTGGGACGGTGGTGCGGGTGATGCGGCGAGTTGGAGCCCACCCAGGTGACATAAGACATGGAAAAGGGATTCCGGCCGAGCAGGTAGTGCAGGTTGTCCAGGGCGGTATCCAGGTAGCGCGCATCGGGCTGGAAGGCGTTGGCCACCAGAAGCTGCATGCCGTAGTTGGCGGCCACGCTGCTGGAGCCCCAGATGTAATCGCGGGTGGTCATGCTGTCGCGGTAACCCAACGCGGCAGTGCGCTTGACGATCTCGTCGGCGGCTTGGAGAGAAGCCTGGCGTATGGCGCCGACGGCGTCGGCGTTTTTGCCTTTGCCGAGGACGTAGCTCCACAACCCCAGGTTGGCCACGCTGCCCCAGGCCTGGGGATTGGTGGCGCGAACGAGGGCGGGCGGTTCGGAGGGCTGGGCGCCGCCCC
>JAIQFU010000607.1 GCA_020073115.1 Terriglobia bacterium | reverse complement strand
AACCAACCTATGCCTTCGAAATCTCGACCTGACGCTGACTGACGCTCCTGCCGCTTCCGGCGGTTATGCCGGCACGTCTTACCAAGGCGCCATCAGTGCGAACTACTTGAACAATGTTGTTCTGGAGGGGTTGAAGATTGGGCAGGTAGCAGACCTCGGTGTGAAAATAGAAGGGAGTAGCGGCGTACGTGTGCTCGGATGCGAATTCCGCGAGACGGGTGCATGCGCCGTGGCGGCCCTGAAGAGCCACGACCTCGAGTTTGCTGACTGCCGGATCGGCTACGCGGGGTTTTCTACGCCCAGCGCCGCGGGCGTGCTCTTAACTGGTGACAGGATCCACGTTCACCACACCTCCTTTCACGATGCCGGTTACGCCGGAATTTTCGTGGACGGCGACAAGTCCGTGGTGGTGTTCAATAAAGTGTGGCGTGTCATGCTGAAAATGGCTGACGGCTCAGCTCTTTACACCAACGGAACGAACGGGTTAGTCCGGCGCAACTGGGCCAGCGAAGTGGGGGTTGGCCCGCAGAGCCGGGCGCCCGCTTATTATCTTGACGATAACACGGCAGGCTATACCATCGAGGGCAACGTTGCAATCGTCAAGAACTGGCTTCTTCACGTCCATAATGCGGCCGCCAACACGATTCGCAATAACATATTTGTGGCAGCCGACGACGCACGGATTACTTTTCAGGGGGCCAGCGCCACTGTTCTGGAAAATAATGTGATAAACGCGGGCGGCAGAATCATTTTTGACCCTATTCAGGGGCAGATGGCGGCGCTCCGAGGGAACCTGCTGCACAGCGGCTCCGGAACGGTCGACTTGCTTGGAAGATCTGCGGCGGCGCCGCTGGACCTCAACGGCAACTTCATTCTCAAAGACTTGGCGTTCGTTGACCTGGCGCATGGCGATGTCCGCTTTCGGCCAGACGCGCCTGCGCTCAAATCCGGTATTCCACAACCTCCTGCCCCAAACGAACTCGGTCCACGTCCAGGCCGGTGAACGGCGTACATCTCCAGACCGAATCTTCCGAGGCGCTCACGATCATGTCCGAACCGCATGTCACGGTAATGATACCCGTACGCAATGAAGAACGCCACGTGGGCTCCGCCGTGGAAAGCATCCTGAGACAGTCCTATCACCGGGTCGAAGTGTTGGTGATCGACGACCGGTCGGAGGACAACACAGTCAAGGTCTGTAGGTCATTCGCTGATCCGCGTCTCCACGTTTATACGAAGACATCGGAGCCACGCGGACCGGCGGTTTCACGGAATATTGCCATCGAAATGGCGTCCGGTGAATATTTGGCGAACCAGGACGCTGACGATTGGTCTGAACCAACGAGAATTGAGAAACAGCTGACGGCCGCTCTGCAGGCGCCGGGGCGCCGCATCGTCGGTTGCCATGTGAAAGAGATTCTCGGCGCCAGAACGCATATCCGTCAACTCCCCGAGCGGAACGCTGATATAGTCAGCGGGTTCAATAGGATTATGAACCGCGCGACTTTTGTCGCTGGTGCGATGTTGGCGCCTAGGGCCATACTCCGCGACATTCGGTACAGGCCGGTTTTCAAGTACCAGCACGATTGGGATCTCCTGCTTCGTCTCGCTGAATCCGGCCGCGTCGAGTTCTATAACCACCCCGAGACGCTGTACAACTACGTAATCAGGCCAAAGGGCACCAAGATGCAGCCTGACTGGGTGAAGTACAATCTCTTCGTCCGGGCCTCGCAGCAGCGGCGCAAGTGCGGCCGGCGCGACTTCGCTACTGTAGAGGAGTACCTCGGCGAGTACGGCAGGCCTGTTCGGCATCCGTGGTGGTTTTTGCTCGGTCATTTGATCTCTGTGAAGTGCCGCTTGGCCCACCATACGCAATTGCGTGACGCCGCGCGAGAACTCCAAACCCAGCCCCGGGTCTGGTGACCTCCTTCGTTCACAATTAACGTGTGCACTTGGTAAACTTCGGGCGGCCAGGGTATTCATGAACATCATCCAAGTTTTGCCCCGCTTTCGGCAGGCGCAGGCAGCCATGCGGCTTATGGCGGAGCGTGAAACCTGGGACTCCCAGCGTCTACGTGCCTACCAGTTGGAGCGGCTAAACGAGATATGGTCTCACGCAACCTCATACGTCCCTTACTACCGTGAGCTTTGTTCAGAGCTAGGTCTGCCGAAGGAATTTCGGAACATCGAGCAGTTTACCTCGTGCGTTCCTATTGTTGATAAGACCGCCGTGAAAAACGCCCCGCGGCGATTCCTCTCTGAAAAGCCGCGCCCCGGGCGCTGGCATTATACTGGTGGATCCACAGGAACACCCATGGCGGTGTACTGGGAAAAGCAATCGTACCTGGAGGTTCTTCGCTCCAAGTATCGCTTTCACGAACTCTGGGATGTAGGGGTTTTCGACCGCACCGTTTTCCTTTGGGGCCACAGCGCCTCTTTTGCGCCGGGCTGGCGCGGACGGGTCGCACGCTTCCGTAGACCTGTCGAAGACCGGTTGAGAAATCGGCTGCGTCTGTCCGCCTACTCGCTTACACCGCGCGACCTGGACCACTACCTTGAGCAACTTTCAGCGTTTCGGCCCGCTCTGTTTTACGGCTACAGTTCGGCCGTTCTTCTTCTCGCGCGTCATGCCGTTGGTAGCGGTCGCTTCCCGGGCAGCTTGAAGGTTGTGGTCTACACCTCGGAGGCGCTTCCGATGGAACTGGTGCCTATGATCGAGGCGGGACTCGGCGCGGTCGCGGGTCCCGGGGAATGCGAGCGGCGTGGGGAGCTCCGACGGCTCTTGACGGAAGCCAGTCGCCGAGCTGTGGCCCGGATCGCGAGCATCGAACGCCTTGCGCGGCACGCTGGCGAGCTCGCCGCGATGGAGTACGATTTCCTGTTCGACCGGGCGCGTCATCTGCTGGCGATCGGCTACAACGTCAGCGAGCGCCGCCGGGACGCG
>JAIQFU010000074.1 GCA_020073115.1 Terriglobia bacterium | reverse complement strand
GCGTGATGGCATGCAGGTCGACGATGCAGAAGATGCACTCGTAATCGCCCTGGATCCGCACCCAATTTTTGAGCGCGCCCAGGTAGTTGCCGATATGCAGATTGCCGGACGGCTGCATGCCGGAGAAGACTCGTGTTTTCATGGTAAGTGAACGGGGGTAACCCTTATCGTAAGCAATTTCGAGCTGCGGTTGGAAAAGCTGGTCTACGGCGGGGATGCGCTGGGACGCTTGGACGGGCGCGTCGTGCTGGCGCCGTTCGCCCTGCCGGGCGAATTGATTCGCGCCCGGGCCGGGCAGGAAAAGCCGGGGCTGATCCGCGCCCGCGCGGTGGAGATTCTCGAGCCGGCGCCGGAGCGCGTAATAGCGCCGTGCCCTTACTTCGGCCGCTGCGGCGGATGCCACTACCAGCACGCGCCCTACGAATATCAGCTCGCCGCCAAGCGTGAAATCCTCGCCGAAGAGGTGCGGCGTCTCGGAAAAATCGAGCCGCCTCGGGAGATCGGCGTCCTCTCGGGCGAGCCCTGGCGCTACCGCAACCGCGCGCAACTGCATATCGAGGGCGGCCGCATCGGGTATTGGGAGGCGCGTTCTCACCGGCTCTGCGCCATCGATCAGTGTCCGATTTCCTCTCCCCGGGTCAACGATACGATTTGCGCCTTGAATGGCATGTTGCGCGATGCGCGCTGGCCGCGGTTTCTCCGGTCGCTGGAGATTTTCACCGATGAGCGCGGAGTTCAACTCAACGTGGTGGAGAGCCACCGGCCGGTTGCCAGGCGCTTCTTCGAGTGGTGCGCGGAAACGATTCCCGGGCTGGTCGAGGGCGCGCTGGATTACGAGGGCCGGTTCCGCGTGAGCCGGAATGCTTTCTTCCAGGCGAACCGCTTTCTGGCGGACCGGCTGGTGGAGACGGCGCTCGCCGGCGCCGAGGGCGAATCCGCCATCGATCTGTACGCCGGCGTGGGCCTGTTCTCGCTCGCCATGGCGCACCGCTTCCGTGAGGTCGCGGCGGTGGAGTCGGGCTCCGCGGCGGTGCGCGACCTCGTTTTCAACGCGGAGCGCGCCGGGCTGGCCAACGTGCGGGTCGAGCAACGCGCCGTCGAGGCCTACCTGGACGCGCTGGACCGCACGCCGGATTTCATCCTGGCCGACCCGCCCCGCGCCGGTCTGGGACCGCAGGTCGTGCGCCGCTTGACCGAGTTGCGCCCGCGCACCATCGTGCTCGTGGCATGCGACCCGTCCACCATGGCGCGCGACCTGGCGGCGCTGGCGGCGGCGGGGTATGGAATCGAGACGATGACTCTGGTGGACCTGTTTCCGCAGACCTACCATTTCGAAACGGTGGCCAAGCTGGCGGCGTCGTAGGCCGCCCTCCAGGCGGTCGCGACACTCTGCGGCGTGTCGCTGCCGGCCGGAAGCCGGTCCTGCCATACGGGAACTATCCCATATTGACATCTGTCGGGGTGTGGAGCATACTCGCAGCCGTCGATCAAGCCCTTCTCAGGGCTTGACCTTTTTTTTCGCCTTGCTGCCGCCCGGGAACTCTTCCCAGGCCGCCTCTTTACCCGCTCGCGATTTGCGACGCGAAGCGAAACCGGCCTCCTTAGCCTCCGAAGCGAGAAGTCGAGGCGCGTCATTCCAACACAGGAGTCCGTCATGGCAAACCATTGCCGTTCGTTCTTGGCGGCCCGGATGTCAATCCTGCCGCTTTCTTTGGCGCTCGTCGTTAGCGCTCTCGTGGCGTATGCCGATGCTCCCCCACTGGGCTGGTATCAAGTGAACCAGAATGGCTTCGTAGCCGGGCTGGGCGCGTCGTCCGTCGGGACGACGCTCACCACCTTCGACAACAAGCTCTATGCTTTCAACAGCACTGGCGTGTTCCGGATGACGTCCGACCTTGCGAAAACATGGACGAAGCTGAACCCGCCAGCCCCGCCGAACGGGCCGGGCCCGACGCCGCTCGGATTCGTGGTTTTGGGGGGATACGCGTATTCCTGGACCTCCAGCGGCCTGTGGTACGTGCCCTCAGGCAAAGACCCGGGAGGGTCCAACTGGACAGCGGTCAGCTCGAGCGGACTCACCGGCGGAGCGAGCCCGCTGCCGCGGGTTGCGTTCAATAGCAACATTTATGGCGTTTATCATCCGAGTTCGGGGGGATTCGAGATTTGGCGCGGGATCCTGGGGACGTCCACCGTTGTGTGGACGCGGGTCGTGCAAAATGCGTTCAGCGACCCCACCAACAACAAGACTGTGGATCAGATGGCCGTCTACAACGGGCACATATACGCTCTGACCGGGACTCTCAAGTCTTTCTTCGGAGACCCCACCGGCAAAGACAGCGGCGGCGTGGAAGTTTGGGAGAGCAGTACCGGCAATTCCGGAGAGTGGTCGCAGATCAACGTCGACGGCTTCGGGACCTACATTCTGGGGGCTTACTCGACCGATCCGAATAAGAAGCTCTATACCAACCACGTGGTCGGGTCCGTGGCGGTCCACCAGGGATATCTTTATGTAGGGACGAATTCGCACTGGGGCGCCGAGATCTGGCGCTATAGCGGCATCGATCGGTCGGGATGGACCAACGTCACGCCACCATGGGCCGGGCCGGGCCTTGGAGTCGGACCGCCCACGTACCGCTTCTGGGCTTTGTACTCGTGGGGCGGCGATCTCTATGCGGGCGAAGGTTATCCGAGCGGCAACCTGGATGAGTTCGATGGCGCCAACTGGAACGTCATTGTCGCTGGACCAAGCCCGTTCGATCCGTACACTGACGAGATCACTTCCATCGTCTCGCTGAACAAGAGACTATATGTTGCGGCCGGATCGCCGGCCGGAACCACGGCCGGAACCGCAGGCGACCAGGTCTGGGGCTTCCAGTATGCAACGCCGAAGGTCGATATCAAAGCCAATGGTTCCGACGGTCCGATCATAGTCTCCCCGACTAAGATGGTGACCCTTACCATCACGCTCAACGCGGGCGATTTTGCGGGACAGGCGGCGGATTGGTACCTGGTTGTTTGGGCTCCCTGGGGAATTTATTCCGTCGTCTGGGGGCAGGGTTTTACGCCGGGCATCGTCCCATTCCTGAGTTTCCCACTCTTCAATATGCTTTCTCCCCTTCCGATCTTCGCGAGCCCGCTGCCGACCGGTACTTACACTGCGGCCTTCGGCGTGGCTGTCAGTGGGACCCTTTGGTGGGATGCAGTTGTGATCAAGTCGCAGTAGGGCCGCGCGCCGCGCGGTCCTACGTGGCTCGGTTCCCCTTGAGAAAGACCGGCGTCGCCGTGTCCCGCCCGAAGAAATACGCCAAATCGCGATAATCCTCGCAATCGTGGATCACGAAATCGGCGCGCCTGCCAGGTTCCAACGTTCCGATTTCATCCCCGCGCCGCAGGCTGTACGCCGCGTTCACCGTGGCGGCCGTGACCGCTTCCGCGGGCGTCATTTTCATCTGCGTGCAGGCCAGCGAGAGCACCATCGGCATCGACGCCGTGGGCGACGAGCCGGGGTTGAAGTCCGTCGCCAGCACCACTGCCAGTCCCAAAGAAATCATGCGGCGCGCGTCGGGGTAGCGGGTCGAGCCGAGGGCGTACACCGAGCCCGGCAGTAACACCGGCTGCACGCCCGTGGCGGCCAGCGCCCGCATGCCTTCTTCGCCAGTGGCTTCCAGGTGGTCGGCCGTAGCCGCGCCGAGTTCGGCGGCCAGCAGCGCGCCGCCCTCGGTGAACTGGTCGGCATGGATCCGCAGGCCGAAGCCGAGGCCGCGCGCGGCTGCGAGGATGGCGCGCGCTTCGGCCACGGGAAACACGGCCGGTTCGCAGAAAACGTCGCAGAACTCCGCCAGGCCCTCCCGCGCCACCGCCGGCAGCATTTCATGGATGACGAGGTCGACGTACGCCGCGCGGCGGCCCTGGTATTCGTCCGGGATCTCGTGGGCGCCGAGGAAGGTGGGAACGTAACCCAGCCGCCGGATGACGCGCAGGATCTTCAGTTCCGATTCCAGCGACAGCCCATAGCCGGATTTGGCCTCGACGGTGGTCGTGCCGCCACGCAGAAACCATCCTTGGTAGCGCTGCGCCGCGGCCAGCAATTCTTCCTCGGTTGCGGCGCGCGTGGCGCGCACGGTGGAGCGAATGCCTCCCCCCGCGGCGGCGATCTGGCCGTACGTCGCCCCTTCCGCGCGCATTTCGAACTCGCCCGCGCGAGTTCCGGCGAAGACGGCGTGGGTGTGGGCGTCCACGAACCCGGGGAGTACGACCCGGCCTCCGGCGTCCACCATTTCGGTATCCGCCGAAATCTGCGGCTCGATCTCCGCGCGCGGGCCCACGGCCTGAATGCGGCCGTTCCGCACCAGTAGCGCCCCATCGGGGATGACGCCCAACTCGCGCATCTCCGGACCAATGCGCGGGCGCGGCGGTCCCGCCAGCGTAACTAGTTGTTTGCAGTTGACGACGGCGAGTTGCACGCTTCCACCCGGGCCTCGATGGATTTCTTGAAACCCTCGTCCTGGATCGAATCGAGGTTGATCCGGACGTTCTCCCAGACTCCCGTCCGGGCCGCCGCCGCCAGCGCCTTCGCCACCGCCAGATCGGAGCCGAACTTCGCGGGAATCCGCAGCGCTTCCAGGCGGGACTGCATGACTGCGAGGCGCTCGAGCACCTGTAACGGAACCTCCGCCGCGCCGTGCAGCGCCTCCTCCACAGGTGACGAGCACGAACGCGACCTCCGGCGTGCGCGTCGCCGTGGGCGCGGCCAACGCGTCGAGAAATTGCGGCAGCCCGCTGCGCGCGGCCATGGCCTCGGCAATCCGGTTCTCCAGTACCAGCCCGGGGCTGAAGTTCTCGAACCGCAGAAAATAGTCCGCTGAAAGCTCCAGCGCCTTCTTCGGGATCAGGCCCACGATCTCGCTGCCCACCACGGGCGCTCCATGGCGTTCCGCCTCGCGCCGCACCGTCTCGAAAACCAGGTGCATGGGGGTCTGCTCGAAATCGGTGAGGTTGATGGAAACCTGCGCCAGGTTCCGCGAGGCGAGGCTCACCCCCATCGACTTGACGTAGCGGAACCCGCCCGAGGAGAAGCGGATGGTCTTGGCGATTCGTTTGGCAATACTGACGTCCGGGGTCCCCAGGTTGATGTTGTAGGCGATGAGGAACTTTCGCGCGCCCACCACCGTGGCGCCGGCCGTCGGATGGCAGGCCGGGTCGCCCACGTCGGGCGCGCGCTCGGCCACTGTCGCCATTTCCGCCAGTAGCGCCTCGAACTGCCCGCGCCGGATGTTCTCCAGGTTCACTCGCTCGGGCCGTTTTGCGGCGGCTTCATAGAAATAGATGGGAATGCGGAGGCGGCGCCAGATCTCCGCGCCGACCCGCTCCGCCAGGGCGACGCAATCCTCCAGCGTCACCCCTTCGATGGGAACGAAGGGAACCACGTCCGCCGCGCCGATCCGCGGGTGCGCGCCCTGGTGCTTCGTCAGGTCGATGAGCGCGGCCGCCTTTTCCACGGAGCGCAGCGCCGCCTCGGCCACCGCCGCCGGCGGGCCCACAAAGGTCAGGACCGAGCGGTTATGGTCGGCATCGGACTCACGGTCCAGCAACACCACTTCGGGAACGGAAAGGACGCTCTGGACGATCGCGTCGATCTTCGCGGCATCGCGCCCTTCGGAGAAATTGGGAACGCACTCTACCAGTTGACGGGGCATGGAAATGTCAGAACATCATGTTACCGTGGCGTGGGCGCTTTTGCCTGCCGTGTTCTTTTGTCGGATGTCGAAATGGGCCCGGCGCTCACTTTCCGAAAGCGCTACACTTCAAGGTCACAACGCCGACTTCCTGTCACCCATTGCCTCGGGCGATACCTGGGACTAAACTCTTTCAGACGGCAGATTAAGTTCTACATCTCCGAATAGCGCCCATGATCGGCCGCACTATCTCGCATTACGAAATCACCGAAAAGCTCGGCGAGGGCGGGATGGGTGTCGTCTACAAGGCCCGCGACAGCCATCTGAAGCGCTTCGTTGCCCTCAAACTGCTGCCTCCAACGGTGGTCGTCGACCCGGAGCGTAAACGGCGCTTCGTCCAGGAAGCCCGGTCCGCCTCCGCCCTGAACCACCCGAACATCGTCACGGTTTACGACATTGACCAGACCGATGGCATCGACTTTATCGCCATGGAGTACGTCGAGGGAAAGACACTTGACGAGTTGATCGGTCGCAGGGGGCTAAAGTTGAGCGAAGCCCTGAAGTACGCCGTCCAGATCGCCGATGCGCTGGCGAAGCCGCACGCGGCCGGCATCGTCCACCGGGATCTCAAGCCGGGCAATGTGATGGTGACCCCCGACGGGCGGGTGAAGGTGCTGGACTTCGGTCTGGCGAAGCTGACCGAGGCTGCCCCGGTAAGCCCCGAAGACCCGACCCTGACCGAGCAGCAGTCGACGGAGTTGGGGGTGATCGTGGGCACGGCCAGCTACATGTCGCCGGAGCAGGCCGAAGGAAGGAAAGTAGACGCCCGCTCGGACATCTTCAGCTTCGGATCGTTGCTGTACGAGATGTTGACCGGGAAACGGCCGTTCCGGCGTGATACGCCGGCCCTGACGCAGGCGGCAATCCTTCATCTGGAGCCGCCCCCACTCCCTGCCGGGATGCCGCGCGACCTGGAAACGGTCATCGCGCGCTGTCTGCGCAAAGACCCCGCGCGCCGGGTCCAGCATATGGACGACGTGAAGATCGCGCTGGAGGAACTGAAGGACGAGTCGGATTCCGGCAAACTGGCGCCCGCGGCACTGACTCCGGCAAAACAGCGCCGCTGGCTGTGGTTGGCGTGCTTCACCGCGCTGGCCGTGCTGGCGGGCATTTTCGTCGGCAGGCTACTGTTTCGCAGCCCCGCCCCCTCGACTTGGTCGGGCGTGATGTTGGGCGGACCGGAGATTGCGCTCGGCCCACGCCTTTCTCCGGACCGGCACCTGCTTGCGTTCTTGGCTATGGTGGACGGCCTGCCCCAGGTAGCGGTGATGACTCCGGAAACCAGCCACTGGTCCGTACTGACCCACGACCGGACACGTGGCATCACCGATCGAGTCAGTTGGTCGCCGACTGGTTCTGTACTTTACTACGATCGAAGAACTGACACCCTGGAAGGGATTTTCAGCATACCAATGCTCGGCGGCGAAGAGCACTTGATGTTGGAGAACGCGCGTTTCCCCGAAGCGCTTCCGGATGGCACGCTCCTCGGCTTCCGGCTCAACGCGCAACGGCAGATGCAGATGTTTCGGTTTTGGCCGGAGAACGGGCGTTTGCAGGACTACGGCGCGCGATTGGCGTCGTCGTACTCACGCATGCGGAATGGGGTATGTCTGGTAGGCAAGGAGGCGCTACTCCTAGGGGTCCCGCTGGGTAAGGATACTGAAGCCCCCGGTTTCGTGGCGGTTGACCTGGCTTCCGGTTCCATTCGGCGTTTGGCGGAGGCATCCTCGGTGCGGAATTGGACCATCTCTCGCGATGGCAAGTCGATTCTGGTCGCCGTAGCCGCAGGCGCCGTTACTCGCGTGATCTCCATTCCGATCGGGAAATCGGGCGCAGCGCGGCCACTGTTCTCAGTCACCAGCGACGTGCGGGACATCGAGGCCGCCCCGGACGGAAGCATCTACCTGGACCTGACCGAAAGGCCGGCGGAGGTAGTGCGCCTTTCACTCGACGGGACACCGGCTGAGAAAATTGCGAGCTTCCCGAGAGTCAGCTCGCCGGACATGCTGGCGCTGCTGCCGGACGGTCGCGCCGTGATCCCGGTTGAAGGGTCGGGCCACATTCGACTGGTGGCCGTGGCAAAAGGCAAGGATCCGACGCCGTTAGTGAACACCACGGAGGATGTAGCGCCGCCGCTGGCCGTCGCCGGGAACGCGATCGCGTTCGCCATCGGCCCCACGCCGCGCCAGAGCATCGCGATTGCCGATATTGCGACAGGAAGCATCACGCGCCAAATCGCGCCCCGTAAGGGCACTCTGTCGTCGCTGGCCTCATCGCCAGACGGCAAAACCCTCTATTTCGCGGCGGACCGCCGAATCTGGTCAATCCCCGCCGCAGGTGGCGAGGCAAAGGCCGTTCGCGCCGGCGACGCCGTAGTCGCACGCCCGGATGGTAGCGGCTTGGTGGTCGAGGTGTACGAGAACCTCAGACCCAGACTGTTTCAAGTACCCTTGGATGGCTCAGCCGAGAGTGAGATCGTCATGGACAAGTCCAGTCACCTCGCGCCAAGCTACGTGCTCTCGCCAGGCTCCATACACCAGGATGGCCGCATGCTCCTGTCATTGCTGCCCGTGGATTCGTGGTTCAATCCCATCGGAGTGATGAACTTAGCCACTGGCCTCATCACGCGCCAGCTGGCTGACAACCAGAACGATTTCCACACCATGGCCTGGACTCGCGACGGCAGGATCGTGGCGCTGAAGACGGGGCTGCGCGCCGCGATTTGGAAATTTACTCCGGACAGCAAGTAATCTGTTTCTCTTGCCCAACAATCCGACGGACTCTCTGAGCCTGCTTTGCGAGCCGACAGGAACAACAAGGAAACGCACATCCTCCAATGTTCACGCCACATCGGCGGCGCGGACCAGGTTAACCCCCGCCGATTGAAAGTCTCCGAGCACCCGTGCGGCGTCTTCGGGCTGCAACTCCCTCACCGCGTCCGTCACCACCACCACCTGCTTGCCTCGCTCCAGCAGCCCCTTCACCGCGTAGTACACGCAGATCTCGGTCACCACCCCGTACACCACGCACCGCTCGGGGTTTAGCTCCTCCACCACCTGTCCCAGCCTGGGACACAGGAACACGTCTACCGTCTGCTTCTCCACCACGATTTGCCGGGCGGGGTCCAGACGCGTCTCCGCGGCTTTGCGCTGGCCCAGGGTCCCGGCGATACAGTGCGGAGGCCACTGGCGGAACTCCACGTCATTTTCGGCGTGCGCGTCGGCAGTGGAAACCACCGGGATACCGTGCGCCGCGGCGTAGCGGTTCAACCGTGCGATCGCCGGTACGATGCACTCGGCCCCGGGAACATACAGCGCCCCGGCGGGATACAGGAAATCCACTTGGGAATCGATATCGAAGAAGACGGTGCTCATGCCAGCAGGTTACGGCGGGTCTGTTCGATCAGCATCCGGAGTTCACGGCTGTAAATCACCGCGCGGGGCTCCGCCACCTCCAATTGTCGCAGAGAGGGCGCCAGCGCGGCCAGGGAATCGGCGGCGCGGCGGCGGGCCTGCTCCAGCGCGGGGAGGGGTTCCACGAGGCGTCCGCCGAGAATTACCGGTCGCAGCAAAGCTTCGCCCTTGCCGCATTCGCCGGAGCGGGCAATCACATCGCGGCCCACGTCGCGGAACACCTGCTTGGCCCCGGGCACGGAGATCTTGTCTTCGCTGAACTTGGCCGTGAAACGCTTGATGCCGTGGATGTCTACTTCCACCAGCTTGTAGATGGCGCCCATGGAGGGGGCGTCGCCCGAGGTGGCGAGTTGGGTGCCCACGCCGAAAGCGTCGATCGGCGCCCCGGCGGCTAGCAGGTCCCGGATGCGGTACTCGTCCAGGTCGCCGCTCGCCATAATCTTCGCGTCGCGCAGACCGGCCTCGTCCAGGATCGCGCGCACCTGCCGCGAAACCCCAAGGTGATCGCCGCTGTCCAACCGCACGCCCCACATGGGCCGCCCCGCCTGCGCCGCCCGGCGCGCCCCTTCGATGGGGTCGTAGGTATCGATGAGCTGCACGGTGGATTCACCCAGAACGCGCTGGAGTTGCCGGAACGCCTCCAATTCGCCGGGAAAGGACATCACCCAGGAATGCGCCGCCGTTCCCATGACGGGAATGCCGTAGCGGAACCCCGCCAGCGTGTTGCTGGTTCCGGCGCAGCCGCCGATGAAAGCCGCGCGCGCCCCGAGCACGCCCGCTTCCGCCGTATGCGCGCGTCGCGTGCCGAACTCCACCACCGGCCGCCCCGCCGCCGCCTCCACCGAGCGCGCCGCCTTGGAGGCAATCAGCGTGGGGAAGGTGATGGCCGCCAGCAGGTACGTCTCCGGAATCTGGGCCTCGATGATGGGCGCGCGGATGCCCAGCGCCGGCTCGCCCGCGAACAGGGGGGTTCCTTCGGGAACGGCGAACAGGTCGCCGGTAAACCGAAAACTCCGCAGGTAGTCGAAAAAAGCGCCGGAGACGCCCCGGAACTGCGGGAGCCCGCGCAGGTAGTCGATCTCCTCCGCGCTGAAGCTCAGGTTGAGAAGATAATCCACCACCTGCGGCAGGCCGGCGGCAATCACGTAGTTCCGATGCTCCGGCAGCCGCCGGATCGTCAGTTCGAACGTGGCCTTCTCTTCCGCCTTCCCGGCCTCGAAGTACCCGGCCGCCATGGTCAGCTCGTAAAGGTCGGTGAGAAGACCGTTCATTTGACAGCCCGCAAAGCGGGGACTGGCTCGAATTTCGCCGCCTTTGCGAAACTTCGTGCCTGTACCCGGTTTGCCCCTTTCACAAATCGCCACGTGCTATTTGCCGCCGCACCCTCCGAAAACTAACGACCAACGCCTACCAACTCATTTCTTCTTCCCATGCTCAGCTCAGCCCGCAAAGCGGGGACTGGCTCGAATTTCGCCGCCTTTGCGAAACTTCGTGCCTGTACCCGGTTTGCCCCTTTCACAAATCGACCGCGTGCTATTCGCCGCCGCACCCGCTCCGAAAACTCACGACCAACGACTAACGCCTACCAACTCATTTCTTCTTCCCCGCCGCCGGCGCCGCTTCCTTAATCTCCGCAGCCGCCTTTTGCACGTCTTCTACCGCCTTCGGGTCCAGTTCGTAGATGCTCGGGTCGCTTTCGCGCTTCGCGAAATATTCGTTGCCCTGCTTGTTGATCGTGACCTTCTCCACGCGCTTGCCGTCGTTGGAGGTCACGGTCGCCTCGAACACGGGCTCGCCGCCGCCCTTTTCCACGAACTTGGTGGCGCTCAGGTCGCGCAGCTTATCGATGAGCGTCTGGACCGTGGCGTTATCCATGGTCTTCGCCCCGGACATCCACTTGTCCCCGCTCTTGATGTACGCGCCGTTCTTCAACTCCACCTTGGTGGGGTCGCTGAAGCCGAAGTCGAACAGTTTCTTGTTGCGGAAATCGTCGAGGCCCTTGTCGAGGGCGTCGCCCACGTCGGACGAGGTCTTCCAGACGCCTTCCGTCGCGGAACTCTTGGCGTAGTAGTTGTTGTCCTTGTCCTTGCGGATCTCCAGCGTTTGGTTCCCGCTCGCGTCTGTCACCGTGGCCGTCGCCACCTTCGCCGCGCCGGGGAATTTCTTGGCGGCGTCTTCGGGCAGTTCCGTGGTGTCCAGCTTGGCGTCGCGCAGTTTGTCCACCAGCGAACTCACCTGGGAGCTGTCGGCGCGCAAGGGCCGCGGCTTCACGATCTGCCACTCGTTCTGGCCGTTCTTCCCGAACTCGATGGCCTGGCCCTTTGCCTGAAGCTCCACGCGCGTCAGCTTCTCCGGATCGAAGCTCAGCAGCCGTTTGTCCCTCAGGTCCTCGGGTTTCTTGTCGAGACTGGTCTTGGTGAAACTGCTGACGGTGAACACGCGCGGGTCGTTGGCCAGCTTGGCATACGCCCCGTTGCTGTCGGGAGTGCTGTCGCCGATCAGCACTTCGCTGGTCTTGCCGTCCTTTTTTGTGATCGTGACGTCGAGCGTCGGAATGTGCAGGCCGTACTGCTGCAGGTCGGCCGCCTTATCTTCCACCACCTTGTCGGCATTCAGCGAAGATAACGTGGACACCATGGATGCCACGGCATCCTGGTCCGCGGGAAGCGGCTTAGGGTCCGTCATGACCCACTTGCCGCTCTCGCGCTTGAGGCCGATCACCTGGTCGGCCACGTTCTTGATCTTGATGCCCTGGAACTGGTCGTCAGGAATCGAGAGGATCTTAGTGGAAGCGTCGGCCGGCGGCTTGCCGGCCTGCTTCTTGTTCGACCACCACACCAGGCCGCCCAATGCGGCCAGGAGAACGACGGCGACCAGCAGTCCCTTCGGCCGCATCGCCTACCTCCTCTTCCACCACGTCCCGATGCCGAACCCCACCACCGCCAGCGGGAACACCACCACGCTCAGCCAGAAAACTGAGCTGAGCCGCTGCGCGCTCAGGTTGAGCGGCCGTTCTTCGGGCGTCTTCGGACGGATGGAGATCAGGTCCTCGTCCGCGTTCAGCCAGTTCACCATGTTGGCGAACAGGTCGCGGTTGGCCAGGGAGCGGGAGCCCAGGAACCCGTTCTGGGCCCAGGCCGACGTGCCCACCACCACGAACCGGCCCTTGACGGAATTGGCGCCGTTGTACGTGCCTGCCACGGCGAGCGTCAGCGGCCCCTTCTTACCCTTGCGCGGATCCACCGAGCCGCCCGGGCCGATCTCCGAGATCCCCACGCTCTCCTCGGTCGTCGAGACCACCTTTTCCACCGAGGTGTTCGAGGCGGATTTGATCTCGAGCGAGCGCGCATCCGGGAACGCCGTCGGCACGCGGCCCAGCGGCTGCGTGATCGCGTGCGAGTCGTACTGGATAATCATGGAGATGTCGGGGCCCAGTCCGAAAATACGCCCCATGCCGCTCAGATCCAGCACCAGGTCCTTATTGGCCGTCACGCCCCAGTCGGAAAGCAGTTTCACCAGTTCGGCATTCTCGGCGGGCGCCTCGCCGCGGCCGATCTTCAGCGGGTCATCCAGCATGATCAGCGCCCGTCCGCCGCCTTCCACGTACTTCTTGATGGCGTCCACTGTGGCCGGCGTGTAAGAGGTCTGCGGGCCGCCGATCACCAGCACGGAGCAGTCCTTCGGAATATCCACGCCCTCCGCCCCCGGCGCCTGCCCGAGGTTGAGCGGTTTGCCGGCTTCGGGAGCGGCCCCCTTCAGGGTCAGGGTCCGGGTCTTGTAGTTGTCGCGCTCCACAATCTGCTTGGCGAATGAGAAGCCGTCCGCCCCCGTGTCGTCGATGCTGTGCTCGCCGCCCGCCTGCAGGAAGCAGACGTTGCGCTCGCCGGTCTTCTCGGCCCGGATGATCGCGCCGCTCACTTCTTCTTCGGAAAGCGATTTCGCCCCTTCCCGCTTGGGTCCGTTCTCCACCACTACGGGAGAGTCGCTGCGGTACCCCGCCGCTTTTGCCTGCTGCGGCCTGCGCACCGGGTCCAGGTAGGTGACGTGGAGTTTGGGCGAGAGGCTGGCGTAGCGGTCCAGCAGGTCGCGCGCGCTGGGGAAACTCGTGGTCTCGCCGAAATAGGTGAGTTTCACGTCGGACTTCAGTCCCTTCATGAGCTTCACCGTCTGATCGGAAAGGCTGAACTGCTTGTTCGCCGTCGCATCGTAGGATTTGTCGTACCGGTTCGCCAGGAAGTTCACGGCCGCCAGTACCGCGATAATCACCAGGCTGTACAGAACGGCGTAGCCGGTGTACCTTGTCTGCCGCGATTTGAGCCAGTTGGCAGCCATCTTACGCCCTCCACCGCAGCGATTCGAGCGATCGCGAAGTCAGAAATAAAGAGAAGAAAATCATGGAAATGTAAAACACCACGTCCTTGGAATCGAGCACGCCCTTGCCGAAGTTCTCGAAGTGGGTGACGATCGAGAGGTAATTGACCACCTGCGCGGTAGCCGAACTGTCGAACGCCGTGAACCAGCTCAACAACCAGAGCAGTAGCGAGATGAAGAAAGTCGCGATGCCGGCGATGATCTGGTTCTTGGTCATGGTAGAGATCAGCGCCCCGATCGCCAGCAGCGTCCCGCCTTGCAGGATCAGCCCCAGGTAGGCCACCAGCACCGGTTTCAAATCCGGCTTGCCCCAGGCGAAGAGCAGGGCGATGTTGATCATCGACATGAACAGAACGCACAGGTACAGCAGCATCGCGCCGAGCCACTTCCCCAGGATGATCTCGATGTCCTTCACCGGAGAGGTGAGCAGCAGCTCCACCGTGCCCATGCGCTTTTCCTCGGCGAACAGGCGCATCGTGATCATGGGGACGAGGAAAAGGGCGATGGTGCCGGCGAAACCCAGCAGCGGCCGGATGATCTGCTCGTTGACGTTCATCTGGCCGCCGCCGCCCGTCATCTGGGACTGGAAGCTGAAGCGCACGAAATCGCGCGAGGCGTTGAAGAACACCCAGCCGAAGATCAGCCCGAAGATGGCCATCACCGCATACGCGATCGGGGATGCGAAGTAGCTCTTGAGTTCCTTCTGGCAGATCAGGAGTACGTTTTTCATTTACTTACTGGCTCCTTCCTGGACCTTTTGCGCCTCGGTTTGTTCGGCCGCCGTGAGCTGCAGGAAGACGTCTTCCAGGCTCAGTCCCACGGGGCGAAGCTCGTTCAGGGCCCAGCCGGCGTTGACTACCGAGCGGGCCACGTCGGCGCGCACCTGGCGCCCTTGCAGGCTCTCCACTTCAAAGCAAAGCCGGCTGTCCCTGGTATCCTTCATCACCACCCGGCTGACGCCCGGCACCTGCTCGAGGCGTTGCTGCACATCGCTGGCGTTGGGCCGGCCCCCGTCGCTATCCACCACCACCGCGACCGCCTCCGCGCCGCGGAGCCGGTTCGTCAGGTTCGCCACGGAATCGATGGCCACCAGCTTGCCCTGGTTGATGATGATCACGTGCTCGCAGGAGTGCTCTACCTCGGAAAGGATGTGGGTGCTGAGGATGATGGTGTGCTCGCCCGCCAGCGATTTCAGCAACTCGCGGATCTCGATGATCTGTTTCGGGTCGAGGCCCGATGTGGGCTCGTCCAGGACCAGGACATCGGGATTATGGATGATGGCCTGGGCCAGCCCGACCCTCTGGCGATAGCCTTTGGACAGCTTGCCGATGAGCTTGTTGCGGACATCCCCGATGGCGCAGCGCCCCAGGACGTCGTCTACCCGGCGGCCGATGTCCCCGGAAGGGATGCCCTTGAGCTTGCCCACGAACCGGAGGTATTCGGTGACCTCCATTTCCGGGTACAGGGGCGGGGTCTCCGGCAGGTACCCGATGCGTTTCTTGACTTCGAGCGGGTGCTCCAGCACGTCGAACCCGGCTACCGACGCGCTGCCCGCGGTGGGTGGTAGGAAGCAGGTCAGGACGCGCATCGTGGTTGTCTTCCCGGCGCCGTTTGGCCCCAGAAAGCCCACAATTTGCCCCTTCTCCACTTCGAAGGAGATGTTGTCCACGGCGACAGTACGGGCGTACCGCTTCGTTAGACCTTCGACTTTAATCATGTTGAGTGTCCCAGAGAGTAACTGACGTAAAACATCGCCATTTGGGCGCGGGTGGCGTGCGGAATCGCCGCCGATGCGGAAAACTTTTATGAAATTCCATCATACGGAGAGCGCCCAACTGTTGTCAAATGAACGCTGGGCCGATGCCGGAGAGCGACCCCCCGGCGGCTGGTACAGTAGAGACTTGGCTCTCCCGGAAATGACAGGCATTACCGCGCCGGCCCTGGCGACCGTCGTGGGGTTGGGGGGCGCGGCTATCGGACTCTGGCTGACGGGCGCGCACCGGCGGGCCCGGATGGTAGTGCCCTTCAGCGCCGGCGTGCTCCTGGGAGTGGCCCTCCTCGGGATCGTTCCCGAAGTCGCGCTGGAATCCGGCTGGCCGGTGGCCGTGGCGCTGTTCGCCGCGGGGTACGGGCTCCTGCTTGCCGTCAATCGCTTTGCTTACCCCGTGTGCCCTTCCTGCGCCCACGATCACGACCACAACGCCTGCGCCACCGAGTTGCACGGCTTCGCCGCTCCCCTGATCGTCGCCGCCGCTGTCCACAGTTTCCTGGATGGCTGGAGCGTCGCGGCGGCGCAACTGGCCGCCCCGTTGGGACTCCGGTTGGCGGTCCCTCTAGCCATCGCCCTGCATAAACTCCCCGAGGGCATCGCTCTCGGCGGCATCCTGCGGGTCTCGGTGAAGCGGCGCGCCCAGGCCTTCGGCTGGTGTTTCGCCGCCGAAGGCGCTACCCTCGCCGGGGGCTTCGCCGGATTGTGGATGGCGCCTCACCTGGGGACCGCGTGGATCGCCTATCCTCCGGGACTGGTCGCCGGCTGGTTGTGCTATCTCGGCTACCACGCCGTGCACGAGGAATCCAAGCGCCGCGGCCCCGCTCCCGCCCTCCTCTCCGCTGTTACCGGCGTGGCCGGGGCGGCGGTCATCCAACGGGGCGTCGAGGCCCTCTTCCGATAACCCGCCCCGCCGTGGACACCTGCGGCGCCAGATGTTAAGGTCTTAATTCCCCGGGGTCCTATGAGGAACGGCGAATCCTGCGAAGACGCGTTGTCCTATCTGCCGTGCTCGCGAATTGCGGCGTACCGGAAGGGCGACATTATTTACGATCACCACCAGGCGTCCGGCTTTATTTACCTGGTGATCGATGGCAAGGTCAAAATCAGCCGAATCGCGGATAATGGCCGCCAGGTGATCGTGGACATATTCCAACCCGACGAGTTCTTCGGGGAGTCCGCTTTTCTGGGCCTGGCGGAGCGGCCCGAACAGGCGATCGCGATCGAAGACACCCGGCTGATGACCTGGTCCGCCGCCGACCTGGAACAGCACATTCTAAAGGAGCCGCGCCTGGGGATCGCCCTGCTGCAGGTCACGGTGCAGCGCGTCCTGGATTCCATCTATCGCATTGAGAGTTTCTCGGCCGACAGCATCGCGCAGCGGTTGGCCCGCTCCCTCATCCGCTTTTCCGAGCGCCTGGGCGAGGAAGAGCAGGACGGGGTGGTGCGCATGCTGCCCTTTACCCACGAGACGCTGGCCCAATACGTCGGCACCTCGCGCGAGATTGTCACCCACTGGATGGCCCGCCTCAAGCGCGACGGCTGCATCCGCTATTCCCGCCGCGGGATCATGCTCTCCCGCGAGAAACTGCGAAATTGGATGGAGAGCGCCCCCAAAGACGTCGCCCCGCCCGAAGTGGAATCCGCGGCGTCCGGCTAAGGACCCCCGGCGGGCCGGCCCGCCGTCCAATCCGCTCCACGGACTTCAGGTCATAATAAAGACCTTGGAGTCGCTTTCCTGTTCGCATTGCGGTCTGCGGTTCCGCACGCCGCTCCGCGCTGCCGCCGCCCGCGGGCCTGCCTTCTGCTGTTCGGGCTGCGCCATTGCGGCCACGCTCCTGGCCGCGGACCCCGGCTCCCCCGGACATGCGCGGAAAAGTCTCATCCGGCTCGGCCTGGCGGCATTCTTCAGCGCCAATGTCATGGTGCTGACCCTGTTCCTCTACTCCGGCGATCCCGCCCCGGCCTTCGCGCTGGCGCTCGTGCGCGCTTTGCTGCTATGTCTCAGCGCACCGGTCTTTTTGTTGCTCGCGCCTCCGTTTCTCCGGGGCATGGTCCGCGATCTCCGGCGCGCCAGGCTTTCCATGGACAGCCTGATCTCCCTCGGCGCGGGCGCCGCGTTCGCATACTCCTGCGCGTCGGTGGTGAGAGGCTCGGGCGCAGTCTATTTCGATACGGCCGCCATGATCCTGCTGCTCGTTACCGCCGGACGGTTGATCGAAGCCTACGCCCGCGTCCACAGCCGCCGCAGCCTGCGCGACCTGCTGGAAAAGCAGGCCGGAAAAGCGCGCGTGTCCCGGGCAGGAGCGTGGGTCGAGGCCCATAGCCGCGAAGTGGCGCCTGGAGAGACAGTGCGCGTGCTCGCCGGGGAGCGTATCCCCGTGGACGGCCCCGTGCTTGCCGGTTCGGCCTCGGTGGATGCCTCGGCCATTACCGGCGAACCGGGGCCATGCGCGATCGCCTCCGGGGACCAGGTCTTCGCCGGATCCGTGTGCCTCGACGGAATGCTCGATATCGAGTGCGCCGCGGCGGGCGGCGATTCGCTCCTGGCCCGCGTTGCCTCCGCCGTGGAGCAGGCCCGCCTGACCCCCGCGCCATCGGAGCGAATGGCGGATTCTCTGGCCGCCATCCTTACGCCCCTGACTCTCGCCTTGGCCGCGGTGGCCGTGGCGGTCCACTGGCGGCACGGGGTCGAGGGTGCGGCCACGACGGGCCTTGCGGTCCTGGTGGTGGCCTGCCCCTGCGCGCTCGGAATCGCCGTCCCGCTGGTGCACGTCATCGCCCTCTCGGCGGCGGCCGCCAGAGGCGTCGTGATCCGGTCCGCCGAGGCCC
>JAIQFU010000073.1 GCA_020073115.1 Terriglobia bacterium | reverse complement strand
CAGGATCGCCGCGCCGGCGGCGCCTGTCCCGGCGCCTGCCGGCTCCGCGGCTCCGGCCAGGTGCTGCAGATATCTCCCCATCCCCACGGCTGCAGCCGTCCCCACCGCCATCCCCAACACCATCGGCGCCAGGTTCAGACGCAGAATCGCCAGCCGCAGAGCCGAGGGCGCCGCTCCCACCGCGATGCGCACGCCGATCTCGTGGGTCCGCTGCGCCACTCCGTACGCCGCCACTCCGTACACTCCGATAATGGCCAGCAGCAGGGCGAAGCCGCCGAAGAACAGGATGGCGGTGGCGTAGAACCGGGGGCGGGCGAGGTTGTCGGCCAGCCGCCGGTCCAGCGTCTTGACATCGTAAACCGGCACGGACGGGTCCACCTGCCGCACGGCGTCGCGGCAAACCGGAAGGTACGCCTCGGTTTTGCCGCGCACCCGCGCCACGAACGTGGCGAACCCGGTGGTGGAGTGCTCCACCGGCAGGTACACCTCTCCGGAGATGCCACGGGCCGGCCCATTGCCCCGTTGCGAGCGTACTACGCCGACAACCGTCGACCAGCCCCAGAACTTCAGCCTTCGGCCGGCGATTGGCCCCGGTCCGAACGCGCGGGCAACATCCTCGGTGACGATCGCCACTCGCGCGCCGGGCGCCCCATCGGCCGGCGTGAAATCGCGCCCTGCCACCAGCTCCGCGCGCATCGTTTGGAAATAGCCGGGGCTCGCGGAATTCAACGATGCGACCGGACCCTTTTGCCCGCTGTCGAGTTCCGTCGCGCCGCCCATGAAGATGGAGTACCGGATCAGCGGCAGATAGCCGGCTAGCCCGGCCGATTCGACCCCGGGAACGGCGCGCAGGCGTTCCAGCGCCGCCGCGTAGTAAGCGCCGCAACATGTGTCCGTGTCCCAGCGTGTCCCCGCCAGCGAGACGTTCAACGTCACCACGTGATCCGTGCGGAACCCGAGGTCCGTCCCGAGCAGCTTTAGAAACCCGCGGCCCAAGGTGAGCGCGCCCGCCAGAAGCGCGACCGTGAACGCGGCTTGCATGGCGATCAGCGCCATGCGCATCCGTCCGGCGCCCGAGTTTTGCGGCGCGCCTTGAGCGCGCAGCGCATCCGCGGAAGGTTGCATCCTTCCGGCCAGCCACGCGGGCACGACGCCGAACAGCAGGCCAGTGAAGATCGCTAGCCCCGCCGCGAACGCCAGCACGCGCCAATCCAGCACGGAATACTGCTGTGCTGCGCCAGGCGCGCGCGGGTGGCCCCCATCGCCGCGCGGATGGTCAGTTCCTGCCGGCGCTCCGAAACTCGCGAGAGCAGCAGGTGCGCCACGTTGGCGCAGGCGATCAGCAGCACGAAAAGCACGATGCCCATCAGCACAAGAGACGCGTCGCGCACCGGACCCGCAAGCTGGTCCCGCAGGGATTTCAGGCTGGCGCTTTCTCCTTCGACCGGGCGAAACCCGGGCGGCGCGGCCTTCTTCGCCGAAGCCGGCCGCAGCCGCGCCTCCTCCGTTCGGAGCATGGCGTTCGCCTGCCGGAACGAGAGTCCCTTCCTGATCCTTCCGATGGTCTGCCAGAAAAACGCGCCGCCTTTCGGCAGCCGGCCCAAATCGAAGATGGTGGGAGTCCACACGGATGTCTTGTCCGGATAATCGAAGCCCGGCGGCGCCACGCCGATAACCGTCAGCGGCGCCCCGTTCAGGCGGAGGGTGGACCCCAGCGCCCGGGGATTGCTCCCGAAAGCCTCCTGCCAGAGCGCATGGCTGAGGACCGCCACCGCGCCGCGACCCTCGACATCCTCGTCCTTCGCGAAGCCGCGGCCGAACTGCTGCTCCACCCCGAGCGTGGCGAAGAAATTCGCCGAGGTCTCCGCCACTTTGACCCGCGCCGAATCGCGTGCGAGCGCCAGGTTCATTTCGTTCACGGAAAACCCGGCCACCTGCTCGAGCAGCGGATTGTGGTCGCGCCAGTCGTAGAACTTCGCCCGGCCGGCGCCCGTATCGACGGGCGACTTGTTCACCTGCACAACCCGCTCGGGTTCGCGGAAAGGGAGGCTGCGCAGCAGGACGGCGTTGAGTACGCTGAATACGCCAGTTGTGGCCCCGATGGCAAGCGCCAGGGCGGTGAGAGCTAGCGCGGTCACCAGCGGGCGCCGGCAGTAGACGTGCACGGCGTACGTGGCGTCGGAGCGCAGCTCACGAAGGATCTGCCCGGGGATCGAGGCCGCCAGGTCGGCGAACGCTCTCAGCCAGAAACCCGCGCCGCCGCCGGAATCGCGGTATTCGTCCTGGAATTGCCGTTCCATGGCGGAAGCGAACTCCTCGCGAAAGCGCGCGGGATAGAAGTGAAGTAGAAACCGATAGATCCGCTTCATAACGAGTGCGCATCGTGGCGTGGGCACTCGTGCCTGCCGTGTCCCCACTCATGGGGACACGTTCGGAACCAGCGTGTCGGCATGAACTGCCGACACGGCAGGCAGGAGTGCCCACGCTACATCTGTCATTCCGTCCTCAACGCGGCCATCGGGTCCATCCGCGCCACTCTCCGGGTGGCGTTCCACACGGCCATTGCCGCCGACGCGGCCAGCAGCAATGCGCCGGCGGCGCACGTCCACGCGCCCACCGGTTCGGCGGAACGCATCAGGTGTCTCAGGAACTGGCCCAATGCCGCCGCCCCCGCAACCCCCGCGGCCATGCCGGCGGCGACGGGCAACAGACCTTCCCGCAAGAGCTTCAGCCGCAGCCCGGCCGGCGAGGCTCCCACCGCGATGCGCACGCCGATCTCGTGCGTCCGCTGCGCCACGGAGTGGGCCGCCACCCCGTACACGCCGGTGATGGCCAGCAGCAGGGAAAACACGCCGAAAAACAGGATTCCCGTGGTGTAGAAGCGCGGCCGAAGCAGGTTGTCGCGCAGCCTCTGGTCGAAAGTCTTCACATCGTACACCGCCACCTGCGGGTCGATCCGCTGAACCGCGTTGCGGCAGGCGGCCAGGTAAGCCTCCGGACGGCCGCGTACACGCGCCACAAACGTGAGGAACCACGAAAGCCCCCCGGAATCGGCCTCCACCGGGTAATAGAAATGCTCCCAACCGGGTTGCGCCGGGCCATTGAAGCGCGCAGACTTGACTACGCCGGCGATGGCGAACTCCCGGTTTCCCCAACGCAGCTTGCGCCCCAGAATTCCCGAAGGCGCTCCCAGTTTCCGGGCCAGGGCTTCATCCACGATGCCCACCGGCTCGCCCTGCCTGCCGTCGAGGGCGGTGAACTCCCGGCCTTCCACCCTATCCAGGCCGATCGTGCGGAAATAGTCCGGCGTAGCGGCTACGGCGGTGACGCCGATGCGGCGGCCGCCATCCAGGCTGACGCCCACCTGCATCGCGGCCCCGAAGGTCAGCGGCAGGTTCCTCACCGCCCCGGCCGACTCCACGCCCGGAACGGCGCGCAGGCGGGACAGCGCTTCGCGGAAGTATTCGCGCTCGGTATGCGCTGGTTCGTGACGGCTCCCGGTGAGCGACACGTTCATGGTGACGATGCGGTCCGTGCGGAAGCCCAGGTCCGTACCCAGCAGCTTCAGAAAACTGCGGCCCATGCTCACCGACCCGGCCACCAGGACCACGGTGATCGCGGCCTGCAATGCAATCAGCCCCGTCCGCACCCGGCGCAGGCCCGCGCCGTGGCTGGGCGCGCGGCTGCGCAGCGGATACCGGGCGGGATGCACGCGGCCGATCAGCCACGCGGGCAGAACTCCGAACAGCAGCCCGGTCAAGAGGGCCACTCCCGCGGCGAAGCCCAGCACGCGCCAATCGACCACGGCGTATTTCTGCGCGCTGAATTGCGGTGGTTGGGCGGCGGTGGCCAGCCGCGCCGCCCAATGCGCCACGGCGATTCCAGCGGCGGCCGCGGCGGCGGTCAGGGCCACGCTTTCGGTCATCAACTGCTGCACCAGCCGCGCACGGCTCGCTCCCAAAGAAGCCCGGATCGCCAGTTCCCGGCTGCGCTCCGTAACGCGTGAGAGCAGCAGATGGGCCACGTTGGCGCAGGCGATGAGAAGCACAAACACAACGATCCCCATGAGCACCAGCGACGATTCGCGAATCGGTCCCGCCAGCTGCTCGCGGATCGAAACCAGTCCCGGGCCATAATTAGGGTCGGGCTTGCCCGTCGAGGGGTTGATCAGGATGTACGAACCGGATCGCGGCGGGGCCTGCGCCCTCATGATGGCATTTGCCTGTTTGAGGTCGATCCCGGGCTTGAGGCGGCCGATCGGCTCCATGGTGAACGCCAGGCGCCCGGGCAGGCGCTTGCGGTCGAACGCCGTGGGCGTCCACACGGCCGTGGGCGACATCAGGCGCGGCGTGGGGAAATCGAAGCCCGGCGGAGCGATGCCGATGATCGTCGCCGGCGCGCCATTGAGCCCGACGGTCGTCCCGAGGGCCCGCGGGTCCGCCCCGAACATCTCCTGCCACAGGGCATTGCTGATTACCGCCACCAGGAGGCGGCCCTCCGCGTCTTCATCCGGGGCAAACGCACGGCCCAATTGGGGCTCCACCCCCACCAGCGAGAAAAAGTTGGACGAAGTCTGGATTCCGTTCACATGGGCCGATCCGCGCCCGGCGCTCAGATTCAGATCCGCCGAGAGCAACGCCGCCGCGTCCGAAAGCGAGGCGCTGTGGTCCCGCCACTCGTAGAAGGCGGCGCGGCCCTTGTCCGGCTCCACGGGGGGGTTCTGCACTTCCACCAGGCGTCCCGGGTCGCGGAACGGCAGCGAGCGAATCAGCAGCGCGTTGACCACGCTAAAAATGCCGGTGGCCGCGCCGATGGCCAGCGCCAGCGCGGCGAAAGCCAGGGTCGTCGGCAGCAGGCGCCTGCGATAGACGCGCGCGGCGTATCCGAGGTCCTGCCGCATTTCGCGGGCGATCTGCGCGGGGATAGAAACCGCCAGGTCGGCGAATGCCCGCAGCCAGAACCGCACCCCGCCGCGCGAATCGCGGTATTCGTCCTGGAGTTGCCGTTCCACGGCCGCGCCGTATTCCTCGCGGAAACCCGCGGGATAGAGCTTGATCAGCCACCGGTAGATCTTCATGCCGTCTCCGGCAGCCCCAGGCTGTCTTCCGCCAGCCGCACCAGTTGCCGCAGGCGGATCGCCTCCGCCTGCGCCGCACGGCGGCCCAATTGCGTGATGCGGTAATACCGGCGGCGCTCGTCGTCGAGATGCGGGTCGGGTCGCTCCTCGGATTCCTCGATCAAGCCCTGGTCCAGCATCTTGCTGATGGAGCCGTACAAGGCGCCCGAGCCGAGGTTCAGTTTTCCCCCGGTGCGGCGTAGAATCTCGCGTTTCAGGGCGTACCCGTGCCGTTCGCCTTCCATCAGCGCCAAAAGCATATGGAAACAGGGGAGGGGAAGGGGCAGGAGGGCGTCCACGGGATCGTTTGATCCTGGCATACTAGGTCACATCCGGACATAGTATGCGCCAGTGGGACTAGCGTGTCAACACGAAAGTGGCGCTACCCTACCCCCAACTCGTCGATCCGCTCCAGCGGCGTGCCGCAGATGCGGCAGATGAGGGCGCCGCAGTCGCCGCAGGCCAGAGGGTCGGCTACCGGCTGAGCGCAACGGGGGCAGTAAAACTCCACACCGGGCTGCGGATCTTCGGGCATGATCGAGTCTACCGCATGTCGGAAGCCCACCACCGCAAAACCCGCAAAGCGCGGAGGGTGTTCCAGCGGCTTGGCTCGCCCGGTTCCTCCATCTCGAAGAACGTCTCTCCGGGATAACGATTCTGCAGCAACCAGCGTCCGTCGGGCGTTTGCCTGCGGCGCACCAGGGCGATGGCATCCTCCAACCGCGGATCCCGCCCGGCGCCGCACTCGCGGAAATAATCGAGGCCGCGCAGGACGTCGTAATGCCAGCGCGGCGGGAAGGAGAAGCGCGTGAACTCCGGCTTGGCCACCTTCCCGGTGCGGTGCGAGCGGAACAGCCGGTGAACCAGCAGAAACTCACGCCCCCGCGCGGCGCAGGTCCCGGAGGCGCCCCGGAACCTCTCGTACTCCATGAGGCCTTCCAGGCACGAGATGGTGGTGTGGAAGGAACCGTGGGTGGCGTGCCCGTATCCCGGCATCGCGCGGCAGTTCCAGCCGCCGTCGGGCATCTGCTGCTCCATCACGTGTCCGGCCAGGCGGTCCACGCGCGGGTCATCCAGGCCGAACCAGCACGCCACAGCCAGGATCATGCCGCTCACGCAAGTCTCGGAGCGCTGGTGGGACCGCCGCCAGTAGTTGATCCCGCCATCGGTCCAACAGCCTTCATCGAGGAGCAGGCGGCAGGCGCGCATGGCCCGCGGATGCCGCGGCGGAAGCCCGAGACTCCGCAGCAGGACCATGGTGTAGGTGGTGGAGGTCCACTTTGGGGTGTAGATGCCGCGGGTCCAGCGCCCGTCGGGGCGTTGCATTCCCAGCAGGCGCGCGCCCCAGCCGGTTTCCGCGACGCGCTTCCGCTCGCGCTCCACGGTTCGTTCGGCGGCGTCCCGAAGATCCCGAAGGACCTGCCACCGGATGGAAGGATCTCCCCCGAGCAGCCAGTCCACGACAGCGTCAGCGATGCGCATCTCGACCCGGCTCAGCAGGTTACATGAACTCCACAGGCGACCCGATAACCTTTTTCAGGTTAACCGAGTTCTTGTAATCCGGTTACACTATTCGCGCAGGGTGGAACTGGTGACGATCAGGTATTCCGCCGCGCTTTGCGCGCTGGCGCTGGCGGGCTGCGTGTATGCGGCGCCGGACGACAGCCTCGTTCTCTCGACACTCGCGGGAAAGGCCGGCGGCAGGCTCGTGTACGCCCAGCGTACCGAGCCCAAGACGCTGAGCCCCATCGCCGCCGCGGACGGCGCGTCCCGCGAAGTGGTCCACCGCATGACGGGGGACCTGATCCACATTAACCGCTCCACCCAGCGCACCGAACCCGGTTTGGCCAAATCCTGGACGGTCTCCCCCAATGGCCTGCGGTACGTGCTCGAGTTGCGCCGCGGCGTGCGCTTTTCCGACGGCCGGCCGTTCGATGCGGACGACGTGATCTTCAGCTTTCAGGTCTACCTCGATGAAAAGGCCCATTCGGCGCAGCGCGATCTGTTGCTGCTGGACGGAAAGCCGATTGTGGCGCGCAAACTCGGGCCTTACAGCGTGGCCTTCGAACTGCCCAAGCCGTATGCCGTCGCGGAAAGGCTTTTTGACGGATTCGCCATCCTGCCGCGCCATCTTCTGGAAAACGCGTACCGCCAGGGAAAGCTGGAGGAAATCTGGGGGCTGCGCACCCCGCCGGCCGAAATCGCCGGTTTGGGACCCTTCCGCTTGAAGGAATACGTCCCGGGGCAGCGCCTCGTTTTGGAGCGCAACCCATACTACTGGAAAGTAGACAAGGCAGGCGTGCGCCTGCCGTACCTCGCCGAACTCCAGTTCGTGTTCGCCGGAACCGAAGATATGCAGACGCTTCGCTTCCAGGCCGGGGAATCGGACCTGATCAGCCGCGTGAGCGCCAGGAACTACGCCGTGCTTCAGCGGGACCAGCAGCGCAGAGGCTACATCCTCCAAAACCTCGGTCCGGGGCTGGAATACAGCTTTCTGTTCTTCAATTTGAACGACCTGGCGCGGAAGGGGCTGCCGCAAATCGCGGCGAGGCAGGCCTTCTTCCGGCGGCTGGCATTCCGGCAGGCGGTCTCTCTGGCCATCGATCGCGACGCCATCGTGCGCCTGGCATACCAGGGCTTCGCCGCGCCGCTGGCCGGTCCCGTGCCGCCGGGGAACAAGGCCTGGATCAATTCGCGCCTGCAGGTCCCCGTCCGCTCTCTCGGACGCGCGCGGGACATCTTGTCCGGGGATGGCTTCAAATGGGCCCGCGACGGTTCCCTCCTCGACCCCGGAGGCCAGCGGGTGGAGTTCTCGATCGTCACCAGCGCCGGCAACCCGGACCGCGTGCAGATGGCCACTCTCATCCAGGATGATTTGAAGCAGTTGGGGATCACCGCGCACGTCGTGCCTCTGGAGTTCCGCAGCCTGCTCGAGCGCGTCCAACAGACCAAAGATTACGAGGCCTGCCTGCTCTCGCTGGCCAGCGCCGACGCCGACCCGAACCCCGACCTGCCGGTGTGGCTGTCCAGCGGCGGACTTCACCTTTGGAATCCGGAGCAGAAGACACCGGCCACGCCCTGGGAGACCGAGATCGACGGCCTCATGCGCCGCCAGAAGGAGATCCTCCGATACGCCGAGCGGAAACGGCTCTTCGACCGCGTCCAGGAACTGGCGGCCGAGAACCTGCCCATCATCCCTCTGGTCAGCCCTTACATTCTGACCGGGGCCAAGAAGAACGTCGGGAACTTCAGGCCCGCCGTGATGGACCACTACGTCCTGTGGAACGTAGAGGAATTGTATTGGCGCTAGCGGCGGCGGTTGGCCCTGGATGGCGGGGGGAAACCGCGCGCCGGCGGAGTTCCCCAGGGGAGGCCAAGGGGTACCATAACCGTACCGTCAGCCGGCTCCGAGAGGGCTGTTATCAGTTACACTTAGCGGCGGATAGCCTCGTGAAGCCGTACCGGGAAACCCGAGCCGCGCCGGCGGATTCAGCCACAACTTCTCGCGATCGCTGGATTCGGCGCGCGCCGCGGGCCCGGAGCCGGTATCGGCGGGCGCCCGAACCAGGGGCGCAGGGATGAGTTCTCCCGCTCCGGAGTGGACCAACGCGCGGCTCGTGGAGCACTGCCTCCAAGGCGACGACCGGGCGTGGCACATCCTTGTCGATCGCTACAAGAACCTGGTGTATTCCATTCCCCTCCGTTACGGGGCGCCGCACCAGGACGCAGCCGATATCTTCCAGTCGGTCTGGCTCGACCTGTTCAACGAATTGTCCCGCCTGCGGGACGCGGAGGCGCTCCAGGGCTGGCTGGTCCGCGTGACGAACCACAAGTGCTACCACTGGAAACTACAGCAATCGAGCAACGGGCAATGCGACGAGCGTGAGGCGGAAGAGCAGGCCGGCGACGGGGCCGTCCCGCCCGACGTGCTGGCCGAGGTGGAGCGCGAGCAGATGGTACGCGACTCCATGGCCCAGCTTCCCGACCGCTGCCGCGAAATGATCGGCCTGCTCTTCTTCGAACACCCGCCGCTGCGCTACACGGACGTGGCCAGGCGGCTGCATCTGGCGCCGGGCTCCATCGGGTTCATTCGCGGCCGGTGTTTGAAGCGGCTGAAACAAATCCTGGAACAGAGAGGTTTCGATGGCGGCTAGCCCCGATCAGCCGGCGAACATCGAGGAACTGATCGGAGCCCTGGCGCAAGAGCCCGACGCGGGACGACGCAGACTCCTGCTGTCCAGACCCGAGTGGCGCGGCGCGGAGATCGTGGAGAGGCTGTACGACGAAACGGTCCGGCTGACGCACGTCGATCTGGGGCAGGCCGAGCGCCTGGCGAAATCCGCCGCGTGGCTGTCGCGCCGCGTGCGGGACGAGGCCGCCCGTGCGCTGGGGCTGCGCGCCCTGGGACATATTCAGTTCCTGCGCGGCAGGCACGCGCCGGCGTGGCGGTTTTACGAAGCCGCCATCGAGATCTACGAGCGGCTGGGCAAAGAGACCGAACTGGGCCGCACGCTGCACGGCGGGTCGCTCCAGACGCTGATTTACCTCGGCCGGTACGACGAAGCGTTCGCCTTCGCGGAGCGGGCGCGGGCCATTTTCTCCCGGCAGGGCGACCGCCTCCGCCTGGCCCGGCTGGACAGCAACATGGGCAACGTCCTGTTCCGCCTGGACCGGTTCGAAGAGGCTTTGGAGCTGTATCACCGGGCTTACGAAGCCCTGGTGGAACTGGGCGATCCCCAGAACGTGGCGCTCACGCTGAAGAACATGGCTACCTGCCAGATCAGCGTGAACGAGTTCGGCGAAGCCCTGGAAACCTACGGAAAAGCGCGCGCCTGGTGCGTAGAGCACAATATGCCCCTGGTGGTGGCCGAGGCCGATTACAACATCGCCTACCTCTATTACCTCCGCGGAGAGTACGCGCGCGCCCTGGAACTCTATGCGGCTACGCGGGAACATTGCGCCGCCCTGGGCGACGAATACCACCAGGGTCTCTGCGACCTCGACCAGTCGGAGATGTACCTGGAGCTGAACCTCAGCGAGGAGGGCGCGCACCTCGCGCGGCGGGCTCTGGCGACCTTCCGCCAACTCGGCGTCCGGTACGAGTCGGCCAAGGCGATGACCAACCTGGCGATCGCCACCAGCCATCACGGCGTCGATGAGGCGGCGCTGGACCTCTTCCGCAAAGCGCGCGAGCTGTTCACGCGCGAGAACAACCAGGTCTGGACGGCCATGGTCGATCTGTACCAGGCCCTGGTGATGGTGCAGAAGGGCCGCCTGGAGGAGGGGCGCGTTCTGTGCCGCCGCGCATTCCGGTTCTTCTCCGGCTCGCCTTTCGTCGGCAAGGCCGCGCTCTGCCAATTGCTGGTCGCCCGCATCCATTTGAACGCCGGACGCCCGCAGGAAGCGAAGCGCGCGTGCCTGGACGCTCTCGAACGGGCGGAACAGGCGGAGTCGCCGACTCTCAGCTACCAGGGGTACTTCGTTCTGGGGCAGATCGAGGAGATGCTCGGCGCCTCGGACGCGGCCTATGAAGCGTACCTGAAGGCGCACGAGAGGCTCGAGAACCTGCGCAGCCAGTTGAACGCCGAGGAGATGAAGATTGCCTTCCTCAAGGACAAGCTGGCGGTTTACGAATCCCTGGTCGGCATGTGCCTGGGGCGTGGCCCTTCGGCCGAAAACCTGGAAGCGGCCTTCGGGTATATCGAGCAGGCGAAATCGCGCAGCCTGGCGGACCTGATCGCGTCCCGCGGCAGCCAGATCCCCGCGCGGCGGGAGACCCATCGAGTCCTGGTGGAGCAGATCGGAGCGCTGCGCGAGCGGCTCAACTGGTACACCGGCGCGATCCGCCTGATGGAAGGCCGATCTCCCAATGCGCGTGATGCCCACCTGGAGAATGTGCGGCGCGCCGCCCGCGACTGCGAGCGGCGGCTGGTGGAGGCGCTCTATGGGCTGCGCGCCGACGACCGGGAGTTCGCCGATATCCATGCCGCCGGATCCATCACCCTGGACGACATCCGCTCCTCGCTGCCCCGGGACGCGATGCTGGTTCAGTTCTATCGCGTCCGCGACGTCTTCCACGCCTGCCTGCTCTCCGCGAGCAAGCTGAAGATCGTCCCCCTGGGCTCCGCCGCCCAGTTGCGCCGTTCCCTTCAACTGCTGCGCTTTCAGCTCTCGAAATTCCGGCTTGGCGCGGGTTATGTACAGACGTTCCACCGCCAGTTGCTGGAGGCCGCCAACGCGCACCTCCAGGACTTTTACCAACAATTGGTATCGCCCATCGAGCACGACCTCGAGGGGGAGCACCTGATCATCGCGCCGCACGATTTCCTGCATTACCTGCCGTTCCAGGCGCTGTACGACGGCGGCGGCTACCTCGGGGACCGGTTCTCCATTTCCTACACCCCCAGCGGCAGCGTGTATTACCTATGTTCCACGAAGCGCACGCCGGTTTCGGACCGGGCGCTAATCCTGGGGGTCCCCGACCCCTCGGCGCCGCACATTCTGGACGAAGTGCGGGCGGTCGCCTCCGTCCTCCCGAATCCGGAGGTGCTGGTCGGGGCGGACGCCCGCCAGGAGGCGCTCAGCCGGAAGGGCCCCAACTGCCGGTTTATCCACATCGCCACCCACGGCTGGTTCCGTCAGGATAATCCGATGTTCTCGTCCATCAGCCTCGGAGATTCGCAATTGAATCTTTTCGATCTCTATCAACTCAACCTGCCGGCGGAACTGGTGACCCTGAGCGGATGCGGTACCGGCTTGAACGTGGTGGTCGGGGGCGATGAACTGCTGGGCCTCAAACGAGGGCTGTTGTACGCCGGCGCCCAAGGGGTTCTCCTGACCCTGTGGGACGTGAACGACCAGAGCACTGCGGAATTCATGCGACTATTCTACGACCGGCTAAGGAGTGTACCCGATAAGGCCAAAGCGATCCAGTATGCGATGGGGGAGATCCGCAAGTCTTACCCGCATCCCTTTTATTGGGCGCCGTTCGTACTGGTGGGTTCGTACTCCTAGAAGGAGAGTTTAACGGTTAGTACTAACCCGCTAACTTTAGTTGAAAAAATCTAAGATTTCCTATATCGAACGGTGCGAGAAAATACCCTTACTTTACAGGAAGGATCGAAACCGTGCGATCGGACCAAGGAAACGATACCGCAGCCGTAGGGGGATGGCTATGACGCATTACGGAATCATGCAATGGGTGGATCTCGCCAGGGATGTAGCCGTGGAGGGGGAGGGGGCAGCGATGCGGGAGCATCTCGCGGCCGGTTGTGTGGAGTGCAGCCGCCTGGCGGCGTTTTGCGAGTCCCTGGCCCGCGTGTGCCACGGCATGGCTCTTCGGGAAGCGCCGGACGCGGTGGTCCGGCGAGCTCGCGCCATCTGCCCCGGGCGCATCGCCGAGCGGCCGAAACGGGCATTTCGCATCCCGGTCGAGCTGATTTTCGACAGCTTTCTGGTCCCGGCTCCGGCCGGTCTCAGAGCGAGCTGGCAGGTGGGCTGGCAGGCTCTCTACCGGGCGGGGAATTGTTCTCTGGACGTTCGCATCGAACCCGACCTGCGTTCTTCCCGGGCGGCGCTGATCGGGCAGGTTTCGAATCACGTCACGCCGGAGGTGGAGATGGCGGGCGTTCCGGTTTGCCTCCGATCGGGGAAGCAGGTGGTGGCGGAGACCCGCAGTAACCGCTTCGGGGAATTTCAACTGGAGTACGAGCAGCAGCGGAAACTCCAGCTTTGCGTGTATCTGGACGGCGGTTCCCGCTGCATCGTGGCGCCGCTGCGGAAGATCGCAGTGGAAAAGCCCGGCGCGGGGAAATGGGACGTGGCCAACGGAAACAGCCCGAAGGACGCGGAGAAGAATAGCTGACAAGCGAGTCGAATATGTGGATCGAAAAGTTGACGCGAATCAGTTTTCTTTTGGCGGTGCTCGCATCGGGCGCTTTGGCCGGCGATCAGTACCTGATCCGGACGCGCTCCGCGAAAATTAACGAAGTGGCCGTGCGACACGGGTTGACCGTGGTCCGCGCAGTGCCGGTTCCGGCCCAAAACCTGTTCGTGGTACAACTCCCGAAGGGCGCCGACGCACGAGCGCTCGCCGCCGATCGCGATGTCCAGGGGGTGGAAACCGACGGACTGGCGAAGCTGCCGGAAATCGGCCCCGGCGCACGCCGGCTGGCATCAATCTCCGCCTTATCGGGTTTGGGTAAGCCGTTGCCCGCCGACCTGAACGGCGTTCCCGTTCTGGCGGATTACGTTTCGCAACCCGCGGTGCAGGTCGTGAATCTGCCCGCCGCCCGGACCTTCACCAGCGGCGGCGGAATCGTGGCGATTCTCGACACTGGAGTGGATGTGTACCACCCCGCGCTGAAAGGCGCGCTCGTCCCCGGATACGATTTCACGCGCAATCAGGATGGCGGCTCGGAATTGAGCGATCTCGACCAGTCCACCAGCACCATCCTGGATGCCAGGCAGTCTACCAGCACCATCCTGGACAAATCGAGTTTTCTGGTAGTGAATCAGTCTACTACGGCCATTCTGGATCAATCGACCTCGACGATCCTGGACCACGCCAAACTGCCCGCCGCGTTCGGGCACGGAACGATGGTGGCGGGCGTGGTGCGGCTGGTCGCGCCCAACGCGAAGATCATGCCGGTAAAGGTGTTCGACGGGGATGGCTCAACTACGATTTCCCGCATCGTGGCGGGAATCCACTGGGCCGTGGATCACGGCGCCAACGTGATCAATATGAGCTTCAGCACCACCGAAGACTCCAAAGAACTCAGGGATGCCATCAACTACGCCAACTCCAAACGCGTGGTTTGCGTGGCTTCGGCAGGCAACGAGGGGGAGCGCACCACCGTGTTCCCCGCCGGATATGGGGTCATCGGCGTAGGCTCGACGAATGACCTCCTGGTTCGCAGCTCGTTTTCGAACTACGGCAACAAACTCGTAGACCTCGCGGCGCCCGGCGAAGAAGTGATCACCCTCTACCCGGGTGGCCACTACGCGGCGGCCTGGGGTACTTCGTTCAGCGCTCCTTTCGTCGCCGGGGGCGCGGCGCTGCTGGTGCAGCTTGCGGCTAATACCGACCAGTCGCAGGCTGCCCACGCGCTCGATCAGGCGAATTGGATTGGGCAGGAGTTGGGGGCCGGGGAGTTGGATCTGCTGGCGGCGTGCGTCTATCGCGCCACGCACGGCCGCTGATCACCCGGTACGGGGCGAAACAATTCTGGAGTAAACAGTGCGCGCTTGGAGTGTCCTCGGGCGCAGGGTTGAACGATCGGGGACAGCGGAGAGAAGCCATGATGAAGGCCGACAACATGATCGAGAGCATCCGGCAGGCGCGCGCGGTATACGAACAGGCGGTGAAAAAGGAGCGGCGCCACGAGATTGCTTCGCAGGGCTCGCAGGAGCCGATGGCGGCCTTGACTGAGATCCGGGATCACGTCCGTTGACCGCAGCTACCGCACCGCCGCTTCTGCGCCTCGAAGGCATCTCGAAAAGCTTTGGCGGCGCACCCGTGCTCACCGGCATTGCCTTTCTCGCCGGC
>JAIQFU010000072.1 GCA_020073115.1 Terriglobia bacterium | reverse complement strand
GGGAGGATCACGCTCCATCTCATCGTCCGCAGATGAGTTCCGGCCGGCTATTCCTTGATCGGGTTGCTCGCCAGCATTGCCCGTCTCCGCCTCACCGGCACGCCCAGACTACCACGCCCCCTCGCCCCGCCCGGCAAAAACCGGACATTTCTACTTTGCAGGGAATAGGACATTTCTACTTTGCGTTGACATCGCGCAGAGGACGATTGGACGAGCCCCGTGCGGCAGCTTGCTGTAATTCGGTAACTGGCTGCAAACTTCCGCAGCACGGAGTTTCGCCGCCTCGCCCGAATTACCTCATCGAATTACCTTCCCGGAAGCGCACGTGCCGCACCCTGGTGAGTTCGACCAGCGGCCGCCACACGGTGTGCGCCAGATGGCGCTTGATGAGGAATCGCCAGAACCGGTTGGAGCGCTTGTACAGGTACGACATCCCTATATAGGCCGCCACCGCGCGCCAATCCGCGGGCCGGCGGCGCCAGATGGACGCGTGTGAGAAGAGGCGGTGGTACATCCAGGCGTAGCCTTGTTCCAGTTCCTCGGGCGACATGTTTCGCGGCCGGAACACCGCATGCGCGGTGTCGTACAGGGCCCAGTCGCGGTGCAGCAGCCGTCCCTCCGATTCCAACTTCCGGAACAGGGGCGTCGCGGGATAGGGCGTGAGAATGTGGAAGGTGGCGCACTCCAGGCGGTTCTCCTCAATCCACCCGGCCGTCCGTGCGAACACGTCTTTCCGGTCGTGATCGAATCCCAGCACGAAGGAACCATTCACCTGAATCCCGTTCTCGTGCAGCATGCGGACCCGGCGCCCGTAGTCGCCCGCCAGGGGAGTTTTCTTCTTTGCGTCGGCCAGGTTCTGATCCGTGAGCGACTCGAATCCCACGAACACGCCCGTGCATCCGGCCAGCGCCATCAGACGAATCAAACCCGGCTCGTCGGTAACGTCGATGGAAACCGCTGCGCTCCAGATTCTGTTCAGGGGGCGAAGCGCCTCGCAGAGTGCGCGCAGATAGGCCCGGTCCGATCCCAGATTGTTATCGACGAACACGCCGTAAGGCTGCCCGTCCGCGGCGAACTCCGCTGCGACCTGGCTCGGATCCCGCATGCGGCAGGGCATGCGCAAGCCGTCCGTCGCCAGATAGCAGAAGTCGCAGCGGCTGTGACAACCGCGCGTGGCCATCAGGCTGGTGGTCGTGAGAAATCCATTGCGCGGGAGAAGCGAGCGCCTCGGCGCCGGGTCCCCGCGATAGTCGCCCTCGTACGCCGCCGTGTATTTCGGCCGCAGGCGGCCCGCGTCCACATCCGCCAGAATCGCCGGCCAAAGCTGCACGCCATCGCCCACCGCAAGGGCGTCCGCATGGGGGGCGCAGTCGTCGGGGCACGACAAAACGTGCAGCCCGCCCAGCACGACCTTGCTCCCGCGCGAGCGGTACCAGCGCGCAAGCTCGAAAGCCCGGTTCGCGAAGGTCAAATGAACCGTGATCCCCACCACCTCCGGCATCGGCGCGAAAGGCGGGCGCCCATCGAGCAGGTTTTCATCCCAATAGCGAACCTGCCAGTGTGCGGGCGTGGTCGCGGCAAAACTGGTCAACGCCAGCGTCGGGGTCAGCACGTGCTTGCCGAAGCTGGCGTTTGGATCCTTCCGGTAAAACGGATTAATCAGGAGCGCGTACCGCGGCCTGACCGGCTCTGCGGCTACCGCAACATCCAGAAAAGGAGGCCGCGCCATCTCAGCCGGGCGCCACCGGGGTTTTCGGAGCGCAATTGGCTGGGACATATTTTAACTTTACGATACAAAGTACTTCCTGTCAAGACTACGGGCGGGCGCCGCGGGCGCAAGAGCCCAACTGCCATGCGCCGGATCTGGAAGGGCGGGTGCCCGCTGCAGCCCTGCGCCCCATGGTAGCCTTTCACCTTCGGAGTGGTTTCTTATGAAGCGGTGTTTCTCGGTGGCGGCGGCGGCGTTCTTGGTTTCGCTCTCTTTGTCCGCCCAATCCAAACAGAAAATCTTCCACCTGGAGATCGGGGATGCGGAGCGGCGCACGCGCGAAGTGCGCCTGGTGCTGGACGGGATTACCGATTCGGCCACGGGCGAAGTCATCTCCGCCGGCCAGCTTGCCGCCCGCCTCCGCGACACGCGGTTGCTCCTCGTCGGCGAGTCGCATACCACGGCCGACTTTCATCGCGTCCAGCTACGCGTAATCCAGGCCCTTCATCAGGCTGGCCGGAAGGTGATGATCGGTCTCGAAATGTTCCCGTACACCGAGCAGAGATCGCTCGATAACTGGCGCGACGGCTTGCTGACCGAGGCGGGCTTCCTCACACTGGCGCGCTGGTACGAATTCTGGGGCTACCCCTGGCAGTACTATCGCGATGTTTTTCTTTACGCCCGCGATAACCACATTCCCATGTACGCCGTCAATACGCCCCGCAGCGTCGTGACGGCCGTTCGTCAGAAGGGAATCGACAACCTCTCGGACGCGGAAAAGCGGCATGCGCCGCCCAGCATCGATACCCGCAACCCGGATCACCTGGTTTTTTTCCGGGCCTCTTTTGACGACGATAACCCGATGCACGGCGGAATGCCGGAATCCATGTTAAAGAGCATGCAGGCGGCGCAAGCTACTTGGGACGCGAGCATGGGCTACAACAGCGTGGACGTTTTGAAAGCCGGCCCTCCCGATTCGATTCTGGTGGTGCTGGTGGGCAGCGGACACGTGGCCTACGGCGTGGGAATCGAGTATCAGGCCAGGCAGTGGTTCCCTGGCAAAATCTCCACGCTGATTCCCGTGCCGGTGCTGGACTCCGCGGAAGAGCCGGTCGCGACCGTCAAGGCTTCCTACGCGAATTTCGTGTGGGGCATCCCTTATGAGAGCGACCCGCTCTACCCCTCGCTGGGCTTCTCCACAACCGATACCGCCGGGGCGCGAAAGATCATCGCCATCGAGAAGGACTCGATTGCTGCCCGGAGTGGCTTCCAGGTGAATGACGAGGTCCTTTCGCTCGACGGCATCGCGGCGCCGGACCGCGAAACCTGGAACCGCGTCATGGCCGCCAAGAACTGGGGCGATACCGCGGTGGTGACAGTCAAACGCGACGGCGCCGAGGTCAAAATCAGCGCGGAACTCCGCCGCACACTGCAGGAAAAGCGTTAACCAGGACGATCCCCAAGCCGCTACCAGCCGGACCTCTTCTAGTCGGCACAGGCTGCAAAGCGGGGACTGGCTCGAATTTCGCCGTCTTTGCGCAACTTCGCGCCTGTACCCGGTTTGCCCTTTCACGGATTGGTGATGCGTGCGCGCAACCGGGCGAAAGACGCGGCTGATTTAGTCCGCCCGGCCGGGGGTCGCCCTGGCGCCACGGGATGGATTCCTTAATTACCGGGTAACCTGGCGCGCGTGTCATGCGCCTTTGGGGATGATCTAGACCTGTTAATCCCGAACGCTTCGAGGATTATGGCAATGCGATTCCGGCGCAATCTGCGTTTCAAGAGAGCAGGGCTGTTAGCGCAGGTCACTTCCATCGTCCTATCGGCTCCCGTTCTTGCCGGTGTCCTGGTTTCCACAGAAGGCCGCGCTCAATCGCAAAGGGTCGTCAGAAGAAATCGTGGGTGGACTCCGGCTCAGGTAGCTTGCCAAGTGAGTGATAGAGGGCCAGTTCGAGTACCCGATAGGTGCGAAAGCCGTAGGATTTTCTCATGGTGACTTTGGCCTTGTTGTTCAATCCCTCCACGACTCCGCTGGAAATCAGTTTTTGCGCCCGGAAATAGTTGAGGATCAACTCTCGATGTTGACGCAATGAGCGGGCGATCTTCTTCATGGGCTCGATGCGGGAACGCATTGTCTGCCGACACCACTCGTCTAGGAACTTGCCTGCCCAGGCGGGCGAACTGTAATCCCAGAGTTGCTGGAAGGCTTCCTTGAGAAGGTAGGCACGGACGGTCTTCAGATTGTAGCGGAGGAGATCGCGCAGGCGGAAGCGCTGCTCCTCCTTCAGATTCTCTTCGCGTTTGAGCAGGAGCCAGCGCGACTTCTTCAGTAGCGGTGTCCGGCCTTCACTCGCCATGCGGCGCGATTCTCCGGCGCGGACTTCGTCGAGGGCCTTGTTCATTTTCGCGACGATGTGGAAACGGTCGAGAATATGCAGGGCTTCTGAACATCTCTCCTGGATGACCTTCAAATACGGCTCCCACATGTCCGAGCAGATGAAGGAAATCTTGGAGATGACTTCCTAGCCCATGGTGGTGAAAAACCCCTGGAAGGATTCGATGGTTCGTTCTCGCCCGACCCAGAGCAGGCGGGTGATGCCGATGTCGATCTGATAGACCAAGGTCAGGTATCTGTGGCCTTTGGCGTATTGGATTTCATCGACGCCAATGGCGTCGATCTGACCGAGCGTGCGGTGCTCCAATCCCCAGGCGACAACATGTTCGACCGCATCGAAAACCTTGTCCCAGGAAGTGCGAAAGGCCTCCGCCGTCTCTTTCCATGACAGCCGACGCGCCCAACGGGCTAGGAAGAGCATATACGCTTTGGTCAGGGTGCGTTTTCCGTCGCTCCAGGGGACCTCCTCGACGGCCACCATGCCGCACCGGCGGCAATCGACGCGACGCATGGCGTACAGCAGGAAGACGAAGAATCCCCACAGAGGAATAAACTCAAAACGTCGTTCTGCGAGTTGGTCATAGCCGGGCGCCGGCAAATGGCAGCGCGAGCAGAGTGCAGCCGAACCTTTGCGCGGTCGCAGGATCACTTCGATGCTTTTCTTGTCGGTACTGAAACGGGCGTGCTCATAGACAAAACCTCGGAAATGATGGCAGCGGTTCAGGATCGTGGTCAGTTCCATGGCGCGAAGGCGAGTAGCGGCGAAACCTCCACCATAAACCGCGTCGGACGTGGGCTCGCGATGGGTGAAGGCGCGACCCAGGCAGCATCTATCGCCCAGAACGGCGAATAATGAACGACCAGCAGCACCAAAGTCCGAGACGGCGTCAACTTGGCCCGCGGGGTGGTTTCCGATAACGGCGCGTTTCGTCCACCACTGACGTTCTTGGCGCTAGAATGCTGAATGCATTGCCACTATTCCAGTGTGACCTAAACGCGATTTTTGGCGGGCTCGCCTCAAGAGTACCGGACGGGCCTCCCGGTTACGGAGAATTTGTTTTTCACCAGCAAATTTTGCCCGTCCCGCCCGTCTCCCTCACTAGCGACCGAATAGTCATCCGAAAGGGCGTGCACGATTACAACAGCTGGTACCGTGCCGATGGGCTCGAGACGTTCCTGAGTGCACAGACCAGCCGCGAACTCGGCTTGTTCCTGCTCGCCTGTGGTTTTCATGGGCCTGCGGAAACCACCACTCTCACACTCAGCCATCCTGAGTCCGATATTCGCCGCATAGTAGTCACGGCAGATAAGGTGACACTTGCCGATCTGCCGACTGGGCTCTCAATGAAACCTTTCGCTCTGCAATATTTTGTCGCAGAGACGGAGGAGCATCCCTGGCTACACGACTGCTGCTCTCATGACCTGCCGCGCTTCGCCTTGAGCAATGCGCACAATTCCATAGCGACCGATGAGCAATGGCGAGCTCGTGACACAATCTGGATCGAGGGGTTCTCGCGGGGAGAGTTTCGTTTTGCGGAGCTTCTTTTGAATGCGGGTTGTTCTTGGAACACTGTGCGCGAATACTCACTGGAAGGCGATGCCGGTTATCGTGGCGTGGAGCCGATGAGCGCTGAGTTGCGAATATTCCTTCCGGGCAGCCATGCATGGGGTTGGGAAGGGGACGAACTTCCGATCCCTGATATCGGTTCATAATCGGTTGGCTGGCGATTTCACGATGTCGTGGCGGACAGTTTCCGACAAGCTCCCGGTAAGTTTGTGCTCTATCGCAAACTCGTCGCCACTTGGCCGTATCAACGCGCGATTGTGAGATCTGGCCTTCAACCGGTACGCGACCTGTGGATGTCTCAATGACCCACAGATTCCTCTGACGAGGCATCGCAAAGGACACCTGCTTTTGAGGTCGCGTCGATCAAAGCATCCGATCCATCGATCCATCTTTCTTTTGGACCGGGCTTCAATTTTTCGGGTGGCCCGGGAACGAATAACCCCGGACAACTGACCGTCAGGAATTTGTCGCTCAGCCTGATCATCCAAAAGGCGTACAACCTGAGACCGTGGCTGCTCCTCGGTCCCGCTTGGCTCGGCGATGATAAGTGGGACATTGTCGCGAAAATTCCGCAGGGCGCCACAAAAGAAGAAGTAGACCTCATGCTCCAGAACTTGCTGGCGGAACGGTTTGGGCTCGTGGCCCATCGCGAAATAAGACCGTCGCCGATCTACGAGCTGGCTGTGGCCAACGACGGTCCGAAACTGACAGAAGCCGAAGATCCTCCAGGTGGAGTGAAGTACGGCCCATCATCTGGTGTGCCAGTTCGGTTAGCCACGCTACCGAGGGACAAGGACGGCTGGCCCGTGCTTCCGCCCGGCTCCAAAGGGGTATTCCCTTCGATGTCCGGGGGCAACTTCCGTTGGGAATTCCGGATACAGCCCATCTCTGAATTCGTGGCTTTCTTGGAGCGAGAGCTCAGCGCCAGGGACAAGCGCCCGGTAGTCGACAAGACCGGCCTTGCGGGGACCTACCGTTTTCAGGTCACCTTTGGTTCGGATGACCCGAGGGATATGAGAGCGGCAGGCTTACCGGAGGGCGCGAGCAGCGACCTTCGCCCGAGACTCGACGATGCCATCAATAAACTCGGGTTGAGGCTGGTCTCCAGCAAAGGTCCCGTTGGGGTCCTGGTTGTCGACCACGTGAACCGAACAGCAACCGAGAACTGATCCCGGGTTCAGCGGCGCAACCACGTTACCCGGCTCAAAAGTGGGCTGGCCCGGGATGCCGCGCCGGGAATGCCCGCGCTTTCACGTCCACTTCACGCCCGTTGCCCGATTTTCTGCGCGGAGTTCGGAGTCAGCACCCCCAGCGCCCGGCGAACACGTTGAGCTGATACATCTTCATCTGCTTCGGAAAGAACCTTCCGAACAACCGCAAATTGGCTCGCAGCGGTAAAGACAGGCGCGGCCACAGGCACTCCGGAACGTCGGCCACCGTGCGGGATTCCACCAGGCGCAAACCGATGTTCCAGTGTTGAATCGCAATCGGATCTTCGCAGGCCCATGTGAACCGCGCCGCCATCTTCTGTCGCGCAAAACCCCGGTTGCCGATGTCCACCGCCCGCCGGCCCAACGTGTCGAGTGCGATCGTGACTTCCGGAAAGCCGCTCGCAATCCGCCCCAGCGCGGCTTTCACCTGCGCCTCTTCCAGGTAGGCGAACACGGTCTCGGCAACCAGGAAGTACGGCCCGCGGCTCCGTCGGACTGTCTCAATCCAATCCGGATCCAGAACCGATGCGGCGAGCGTGATGCGGCGCTCGGAATCGCAAAAGAACTTCCGCCGGAGTTCGACCATCTCCGGAAGTTCGAGGTCGTACCAGTGGACCCTGCCATTATCGAGCCGCTCGAAACGCGTGTTCAGCCCGGCGCCGATCTCGACCACGCTGCCTTCCGGATGCCGCCGCAGAAAATCCTGCACCCATACGTCGAACATGGCGCTCCGCAAGGTACACCCCACCACCTTCCGCCGCTGTCCGAACCGGCGGAAATCCCAATCGATCGAATCCACGATCTCGGCCGCCTTGGCGTCTTCCAGAATCGGCCGCTTTCTCCGGCTCTCCAGGGCGCGGGCATAAAGGGGAACCAACGCCGTCTCCTGCACTGGCCCGAGTTGGATGGATTGCCGCACCGGGGATCTCAGCCGGACCATCAATATACCTCCCGGCGCGGCGTCCGTGTGGCCGAGTCACAAGAACCCGCTCCCTCTAACTCCCCTCTTTTCAACCCCACGCCCTCCCGAATTTCAGACTCCAACCCACCCCCATGCTATTGCTGAATCCGGAAAGGCCCCACTCGTCCATGCCAACCGCCACGACCCCCGTCTCCCCCAAGCGCCTCGCCGCCGGGGAGCCCTCTGGGCCCGCCAACGCCGCCCGCTCCACCGGCCCGCGCACTCCTCGCGGCAAGGCCCGCTCCGCCCAAAACGCCCGCACACACGGCTTCACCGCCGCCAACTTCGCCGTCATCCGGCTCGAAGAGCTCGACGCCGTCGCCCGCTTCAAGGATGACCTCGTCGCCGTCTACCAGCCCGTCAATTCCCAGGAACTCTTCGCCGTCGAGCGCATCGCCCTCGCCCAGCAGGCTCTCCTCCGCTCCGCCGCCCTCGAAACCGGCATCTTCACCTGCTGCCTCAACAACGCGCTCAATCACAACGGCTCGCTGGTCTACCCCCTCGCCGACGACCTCACCGCCGGTATCGAGGTCACCAAGGCCCAGAACCGCGCCTACGCCCTCGCCGAAGGCCTCCAGGATCAGGTCCGCAAGTCCAGAAGCTTCTCTCTGTTTCTCCGCTATCAGGCCCAGACCGAGCGCCTCTACCGCCGCGCCATCGAGGAATTCGAGCGCCTCCGGGCCCTCCGCGCGGAATTACCAAACGAACCCATCCTGGAGCCCCAACCACAAGGATCTACGCCCCTTCCCCCGTTCGAAACGAACCCACCGGCCCACCAGCCCCCAGCCCCCCAGCCCCCGCCCCCCGGCCTCCCCTGAGTCCCGGACCCTGTTATCGGGATATACTACGTGAAACGTCGTTTCTACAGGCAGGCAGAGGTCTGGATGTACACAAGGCGAGAGTGGATCATCGGCGCCGGCTCCCTGGGCATCGCAGGCTTGCTGCCGGCCTCGGCCCCGCCCACGGATTGGCCGCAGTTCCGCGGCGCCGGCCGGACCAACATTTCGAAAGAAACCGGACTGGCGCGCAAGTGGCCCGCCGGCGGGCTGAAGCCCCTGTGGTCCGTTCCGGTGGCCCAGGGCTATGCCGCCGCCGCCATCGTCGCCGGCCGCGTGTACCACCACGATTACGACGAGAAGAAGTCCGAGTGGTGCGCCAACTGCCGCTCCCTCGCCGATGGCAAGCTGATCTGGCAGTTTCGCGAGGCCCGCGAGATCCGTCCCAACCACGCCATCACCCGCACCGTGCCGTCCGTCGACGGCAGGTTCGTTTTCTCCCTCGACCCCAAAGCCGTCTTGCATTGCCTCGACGCCAAAACCGGCAGACAGGTCTGGCGCAAAAGCCTCGTCGCGGAATACAAGGCCGCGATCCCGCCCTGGTACAACGGGCAGAACCCGCTCCTGGAAGACGACCGCATCATTATTGGAACCGGCGGCGACGCCATCCTCGTCGCGCTCGACAAGGCTACCGGCAAGGAAATCTGGCGCACCCCGAACCCGAAGAAACTCCAGATGTCCCACTGTTCCGTCATGCCCGCCGTGCTCGGCGGCGTCAGGCAGTATCTTTACGGCACGCTCAAAGGGCCGCTGGGCGTCGGGCTCACCGGGAAGCTGCTTTGGGAGTTCCCCCGCAAGTTCAACGTGGCGGTCGCTCCCTCGCCCCTGGCCGTCGATGACGAACGGGTTTTCATGACCGGCAGCTACGACGCGGGCTGCGTCATGGTCCGCGTGCGCCGCGCGGGCGATGCCTTTAAGCCCGAGCTTGCCTTCGACATGAAGAACAACGAGTGGAACTCCGAGGTCCACACTCCCATCGTCTACCAGGGACACATGTTCGCCATCGGCAAGAAGAAGCGCGGCCTCTTCACCTGCCTGAGCTTCGATGGCAAAGAGGTCTGGACCAGCGAAGGGAAAGCCACTTTCGGGCTCGGAAGCTTCTTCATGGCCGACGGCATGTTCTTCGCCATGGACGGCGATTCCGGCAAGTTGCGGCTCATCGAGGCCAGCCTCACCGGTTACAAAGAACTGGCCGGCGCGCAGGTGCTCGGCGGGCAGGAAGTCTGGGCGCCCATGGCGTTGTCAGGCGGCAAGCTGGTCTTGCGCGACCTGACCAAAATGGTGTGCGTGGATGTGAGAGGCTGACAATGCAGTACCGGCAAGTCCAGATGATCGGCGGAAAGTTCCACTCTGCCGTGCGCGGCCTGGCCACCGATAGCCGGGGATGGCTCTATGCCGCCGGCGACTCCCGCATCCAGGTCTTCGATCCTGCCGGCGCGCTGCAACGGCAATGGACCACCCCGCGTCCCCCACACTCCGTCGCCGTAGCGGGAGATGGCTCCGTGTACGTCGGGCAGGAGGCGCGGATCGATATCTTCGATGCCTCGGGAAAGCCCGTCCGCGCCTGGACCAATCTGGGAATCCTGGGACCCGTCACCGCCCTCGGCTTCGTAGGGAACAGCGTGTTGGCGGCCGATGCGGCGGACCGCGCCATCCGCCGCTTCGACCTCACCGGCCGGTTCCTCAACCACATCGGCAAGAACAACCCGGTGAATGGCTTCCTCATTCCGAACGGAGTGCTCGATTTCGCCGTCGACGCGCATGGCGTCATCCACGCCGCGAACCCGGGCAAACATCGCGTCGAGCGCTACTCGCCCGCCGGTGATCTCCTCGGCCACATCGGCAAATTCGACGGCAACGATCCCGCCGGTTTCACCGGCTGCTGCAACCCCACCAACCTGGCCGTGAGCGACCGCATTTACGTTACGGAAAAAGCCGTGCCGCGCGCCAAAGCTTACGATTTCAGCGGGAAGCTGCTGGCCGTTATCGCCAGCTCCGTCTTCGATCCGAACGTCAAGAACATGAGCATCGCGGCCGCTCCGCGCGGGCGCGTGTACGTGGTGGATACCGTGAAACTGGCGATTTTGGCCTTCGAGCCGGTGGCCCCGTGAGCGGTCTCACCAGGCGCGCCCTGCTGGGCACGGCCGTCCGCGGGACGGTCCTGGCAACCATGGGCGGCGGCGCCGCGTTCCTGGTTCAAAAGGCCCACGGACAGGTTGTCTGGCAGGTGGACGCGGCCCGGTGCATCAACAGCCGGCTCGGCGAAGCCGGCGTGGAAGCGTGCAACCTGTGCACCACCGAGTGCGTCGTGGCCCTGTCCGCCGTCCGGGCGGTGAACGAGTACTCCAAATGCGGCCGCTGCAACATCTGCCCCGCGTATTTCAACATCACCAGCGCGGTCGACGATCTCGGACTCCCCAGCGAAAAACTCTGCCCGCGCGATGCCATCGAGCGCAAGCCCATCGGTAAAGTCGATCCCGAAGACCCCGCCAATAACTTCTACGAGTACATCATCGACGAGGTAAAGTGCGACGGCTGCGGGAAATGCGCCATAAAGTGCAAAGAGCCCCTCGGCTTGGGATCCATCGTCCTGAAGGTCCGGTACGACAAGTGCGTGAACTGCAACCGCTGCGCCATATCGGAGAAGTGTCCTAAGGACGCCCTCCAACAGCTTCCCGTCGGGCAGGCGCTGCGGTGACCCTGGCGTTAGTCGTCGTCCTTCTCGCCCAGGCCATCCCGTACCAGCGGCCCGTGGAAACCGCCCCCCAGGAAAAGACCATCGGCGGCGGCTATAAAACCCCACCCGTCCAAAAACCCCTGCCCCGGGATTACTGGCTGCAAATGGCCGATGTCGCGCTGCTGGGCGCCGCCACCGGACTCTCCGTCTGGCTGGCAATCAAGCGCCGCAGCCGGAAGGGCCTCGCCTGGCTGTCCATCGGTTCCCTGGCTTACTTCGGTTTCTATCGCGAGGGGTGCATCTGCCCCATCGGCTCGATTCAGAACGTGACCGTCGCGCTTACCAATCCCGCCTACTCCATCCCTATCGTGGTTACGGCCGTATTCTTCATTCCGCTGGTGGTCGCGCTATTCTTCGGCCGCGCCTTCTGCGGCGGCGTCTGCCCCATCGGCGCGATTCAGGATCTGGTAGTCCTCAAACCGATCCAGACCCCGCGCCGGCTCGACCGCATCCTCGGCCTTCTCAAATACGTCTACCTCGGTCTGGCGATCTTCTTCGCCCTGAAACCCGGAATGGCGCGCGACTTCCTCATCTGCCGGTTCGATCCGTTTGTAGGCTTTTTCCGCCGCACCGGCGCCCCCCATATGTTCATGCTCGGCGGCGCTTTTCTGATAACCGGGATGTTCGTGGGTCGCCCCTATTGCCGCTACCTGTGTCCCTACGGCGCCCTTCTCGGTTGGTGCACGCGCCTGGCCCGCCGCGGAGTGACCGTCACCCCCGATAAAGAGTTGGACTGCGGCCTGTGCGCCCGCGCCTGCCCCTACGGCGCCATCGAAAAGATGCGCGCCGTCCGCAAAGACTGCCTCTACTGCGCCCGCTGCTATGGGTCATGCCCTGTGTACCGCCGGCGCTCGGTTTCTGGCGCCGGTTCTTTGGATGTGCAGGGGAGCGACTCGTGACCCTCTACCGTCGGGCCGCCTGGGCCGCGGGAATCCTCGTCGTGCTGTGTGTGGCATCCCTGCTCGCCGACTACGTAATAGCCGCCCAACGAGCCCCCCAAGATGACAAGCGGATCAAATCCCTCCAGGAACAAGTCAAGTCCGACGCCTCTCTCGCCCCGAATCTGGCCGCCGAACAGAAGAGAATCACCGGCGCGCATCTTGCCCGCAAGTTCCGCGACCGCTGGCTAGCCTGGTCCCTGATCGCCGCCTCCGCCGCATTCCTCGCTTCCGCCAAAAGGTTGGCGCCTCGTGGAGCAGGCTTTCAGCCGGCAAGGGTGGCATCCTTGCCACGGTCTTCGCCCGCGCCCAGATCCACTCCCACACTCGCTCCCGGGCTCGACCTCTCCTTCGTCGACACCGCCGTCGCCCTCCACGGCAGCGGCATTGAATCGGCCATCCCTCTCCTCCAAGCCATCCAAACCCACTACCGCTACCTCCCCGACGAAGCCCTGCGCCGCCTTTGCGAGCTCACCGAAATCACACCCGCGCAGGTCGCCGGCACATCCTCTTTCTACGGCCAGTTCCGCCGTTCGCCCGTCGGCAAACATCTGGTCCGCGTCTGTCACGGGACGGCCTGCCACGTGAGCGGGGCGCGGCAGATCACTGAGGAACTGCGCCGCTATCTCGCCATCCCCGACGCCGCCGACACTGATCCTTCGCGCACCTTCACCATCGACGAAGTGGCCTGCCTGGGCTGTTGCAGCCTCGCCCCGGTGCTCATGGTAGACGGCCATACCGCCGGGCGGCTCACCCCGGCCGCCGCGCGCGAAGCGCTGAAACCCTTCGACCAGGAGCCCGCATGACTCACGCCCCAGTCGAAATCCGCATCGGCCTGGGCTCCTGCGGCGTCGCCAGCGGCGGAGAGCCGGTACGCGATGCCTTGGCGCGCGCGGCGGAGCAGTCTGGCGCCGCCGCCGTTGTGAAGGCTGTCGGCTGCAATGGCATGTGCCATCGCGAACCGATGGTCGAAGTCGTCGAGCCCGGTGGCCGAACTGCGCTCTACGCCCACGTCGATGAGCGGGCGGCGCAAATGATGCTGGAGCACACCATCTCGGGGCTGCCGGTGGTGGACGCCGCCG
>JAIQFU010000606.1 GCA_020073115.1 Terriglobia bacterium | reverse complement strand
GATCGGGTTGCTCGCCAGCATTGCCCGTCTCCGCTTCACCGGCACGCCCAGACTACCACGCCCCCTCGCCCCGCCCGGCAAAAACCGGACATTTCTACTTTGCAGGGAATAGGACATTTCTACTTTGCGTTGACAGGCGGGCGAGGGCACACTCTATCCGTCTGATCGGCCCAAGATCGGAAGAAAAGTGACACCTTTTTGGATTACTCGGCGGTGAACGGTCTTGTCGGTTTGAGGTCAGGGACCTCGCTATCCGATCAGCTCCAGCAGTCCATCGATGAGCTGGTTCAGGGTTTCGGCGTCGAGAGCCGCAATCCGCTTCCCGAGGCGGTCCACGGAGATTGTGCGAATCTGCGAAATCTTGACCCACGAGGGTTTGGGCACCGTCTGCGAAGGAAGCTCGAAGCTTAGCGGCCGCGGACCGGGTTCAGGTCCGCCCAGTAGATCGCGCCTCTCAGTATCCGGGCCAAGCGCGATCACCGAGGCCCTGTTCGGCCAACTGCTTTTCTTCTTGGGGATCGATCTTCGCCAACTCACGCACCAGGCGGGTCCGCTTCTCGCGCTCGCTCAAGAGGTTCACGGCCGACTGCAGCGCACGGCTCCGGTTCGGGTACTTGCCCTCGCTTACCCACCGGTCGAGATCGGCTACGGTCTTTTGATCCAGGGTGGCGGCAACTTTCTGAACCACCCTTTCAGTACGACAAAACGTCCTACTCCACTCAAGCGGGCGTTCGCTGGCCCCTACTTCAGCAGCGGAAGCGGGTCTATCGCCGTTCCTTTCCACCACTGCTTTTCGGGGCCCAATTTGAAGACGGCGAAGTGGAGGTGCGGAGCGTCTGGCGGCGCGTCACCGGTCGTGCCCACGTAGCCGAGGATGTCGCCGGGGCGGAGGAGCGCCGCCTCGCGCAGCCCGCGGGCGTAGTGGTCGAGGTGGGCGTAATAGAAGCACCACGTCCGGGAATCGTCGAACTGGTAGACGGTGATGCCGCCGGCCTTGCTCTCGAACAGCTTCGCCACATTCCCTTCGGCCACGGCGTGGACGGGCGTTCCCCGCGGGGCGGGGATGTCGAGGGCCTCGTGCTCGTGGCCGTCGCGCGCGTCGCGGAACGTGTCGGCCAGGGTGTTGGGGTCTACGCCGTCGATCGGCATGGAGAGGTGGAGGCCCGCCGCCACGCGGTTCGCCTCGCCCCGGGCGGGCGCCGGCTCGGGCGGGAGGACCATCGGAGCCTGCGCCGGTTGAGGGGCGCGGCTCAGGTCGGGCAGGCCGGGCGAAGGCAGCACGATCGCGGGCGGCGCCGGCGCCCAGCCGCGGGACTTCGGACGCAACGCGCCGGTTGACCACAGCGCGACGGCCAGGCACAGGCCGCCGAAGACGAAACCAAGGGCGAATGCCGCTACCGTTTGGGCCCGCATCATCCTACTCCTTCAGAATCGCGGGCGTCCCCGGCTTCACCATGGAAGCGAGTTCCAAGGCATCCCAGTTGGTCAGCCGGATACAGCCGTGCGAGGTGACGTGTCCGATCTCCCCCGGGTCGGGCGTGCCGTGGATGCCGTAGTGCTCTTTGGAAAGATCGATCCACACCAGGCCGACGGGGTTGTTCGGGCCGGGTTGGATCACGGCCTTTTCGTGCGGATTGTGCGCGTCCCAGAAGAGCTCGGCGTTGTAGTGGAAGGCGGGGTTGTGCTGGACGCCGCGAATTTTCCAGTCTCCGACGGGCAGCGGGTCATGCACGCTGCCGATCGTGGCCACGTAGAAGGCGAGCAGCTTGCCGTCCGCGCCGTAAGCCCGCACCGAGCTTTCCGACTTGGAGACCTCGACTCTCGCGGCCTGGCCCGGCGGCAGAGTCACCACATTGGGAACCGTGATCTGCTGCCCGGCTCTGGAGAAATCGGCGCCGGGGTTGAGCGCCTGAAGCGCCGCGGGGCTCGTGTGGAATCGCTCGCCGAGTTCCTCCAGGGGCGACGAGTATCCCAGGTACGACATCCTGGCTTGGGCAGTCATGTCGTGTGGGATGGTTACGAATGGCCCCTTTTCGTCGTCGGGCGAGATGGTGTACGCGGTCAGGACCGGCGCCTGGTCGGCGTTCAGCGCGGCCCACGTGGCATCGTCCATCGCGCCGCTGGCGGGCATGCCGCGGTTGGATTGGAAAGCGGCGACGGTTTTCTGAAGATTCGTTCCGAACTTGCCGTCGATTTGCCCGCAGGAGAAATGCGCGCGGTCCAGCAGGATCTGGGCGCGAACCACCCCGGAGCCCTTGTCGCCGTTGGAGAGGGGCGTCTGACGTGAGTCGTTGATCGCCCCGGCATCGATGGAAGGAGCGGGCGCCACGCGGTTGGCCGACGGACGGTGTTGCGCGGCGTACGATTGCGCCCCGAAGGCGAGAAAGAGAGCAAATGTTACCCGATAAGACGGCATCCGACCGGGTGTACGCAAATCAGGCGCCGGATTTCGGGGGGGTTGACTTCGGGCGCGGTTCCGTTTAAGCAAGGAGAATGCAATGCGCGTTTTCGGACAAGACGGGGCATAACCGCAGGGACCTGTTCCGGCGGGGAGGCTTCACAGCGGCGGCCCTGGCCATGGCGGGACAGGTCCGGCGGGCAGCGGCCGCTCCCTTGGAGTATGGCGCGCGCCTGTACCGCTCCATCGGCGTGCGGCCCGTGCTGAATGCGCGGGGAACGTTCACCATCATCACCGGGTCGCAGACCCTGGCGGAAGTAAAGCGCGCCATGGACGACGCTTCTCGCGCCTTCGTCCAGATGGACGAGCTGATGAACGGCGTGGGACAGCGGCTGGCGGAACTGACGGGGGCCGAATGGGGCATCGTGACCGCCGGGTGCTGCGCCGCGCTGACGCACTGCACGGCGGCGGCGATCGCCGGGTCGAATCCGGAACGCATGCAGCGGCTTCCGGACCTGGAGGGGCTGAAGAACGAGGTGGTGATTCCGGCGTATGCGCGCAACGTCTACGACC
>JAIQFU010000605.1:6239-9226 GCA_020073115.1 Terriglobia bacterium | reverse complement strand
GCACCAGCAGCGCCGTGCCGTCCGCGACCAGCAGCAGCTTGTCCGAGGTGGCATCATACGATTTCACCACGACGTTCTTGAGGGTCCGGCCGTCGAGCAGGTCGATCCGGTCAAACCGCAGCGGCACCTCGGCCGCCGGCGCGAGCGCGCGGACCGCCAGCAGGAGAAGGGCGAGGCCGGTGACGCAGTATCGGAGGAGTTTCATGCGTTGGCGCCCGGGCAGTATCGACCAGAGCGCGCCGTGGTTCAAGCGCGACGTGGAGCCCGCGCCGTTCGGGAGCGCCCCGGCCGGCGGCGCGGAAGGTTCTTGTCTGCGCGGCCCGGCCCGCGTTTTGTCTCCGCATCGCCCCGATGAATCCTTCACCCGACCCGGTTGCGCGTGTGGAAGCCGTCCCCGCGCCGGAGCGCCCGCAGGCCTTTCGCGGGCCCTTCGCCATCATGACGATCCTGTTCTTCATGTGGGGCTTCATGACGGTCTTCAACGACATCCTGATTCCGAGGTTCAAGGCGGCGTTCAGCCTGGATTATTTCCACGCGTTTCTCGTGCAGTTCGCCTTCTTCGGCGCCTATTTCATCGCGCGGGCCATTCGCAGCGAGGCGGTTGTGTCCCGGATGCAATCGGATTTCGTTTCCGCCGTGTCGCACGAGTTCCGTTCTCCGCTCACCTCCATCCGGCAACTCTCGGAGATCCTGGCCTTCGGCCGGGCGCCTTCCGAAGAGCGCCGGCAGGTGTACTATGAGACGCTGGTGCGGGAAGCCTCCCGGCTCCAGCGCCTGGTGGAATCGCTGCTGAATTTCGGCCGGATGGAAGCGGGAGCGCGGCGATACCGGTTCGAGGAGCTGGAGGTATCGGCGCTGGTGCGGGGCGGCGGATCGAATTGGAGGGACCCGATGCGGGATGCCGCATCGAGGCCGACCCGGAGGCGATTTCGGTGGCGCTCCGCAACCTCGTGGACAACGCGCTGAAGTACTCGCCGGCCGATTCCTCCGTGTGGGTGGACTGGAACGCGGGAAACTCGCTGGTCTCGATCCGCGTGCGCGACCAGGGAGCGGGAATTCCGGACGCGGAAAAGAAACTCATCTTCCGCAAGTTTGTCCGCGGCAGCGCCGCGGAGGCGGCCAACGTCAAAGGCTCCGGCGTGGGCCTCGCCATGGTGCGCCATATCGTGGACGCCCACGGTGGAGAGATTACCCTGGCCAGCAAGCCCGGCCAGGGAAGCACCTTCGTGATGGTGTTGCCGGGAGTGAGGAGCTAGGAGATAGGAGTCAGGAGTTGATGGGTATGCGGAACCGACGAAGGCTGATGACCGCTCCGTGGACCGGGAGGACCGGCCTCCGGCCGCGGCGTGCGGGTGGGGCAGAGCGGTCGTGCATCCTGTCTCCTGATTCCTGTCTCCTGTCTCCTGACTCCTTTCTCCTGACTCCTTTCCTATGTCCCGAATTCTGATTGTCGAAGACGAGCCCGGCATCGCGCTGGGGCTGGAAGACGACCTCCGGATGGAGGGCTACGAGGTGGAGGTGGTGGCCGACGGCGTGACCGCCTCCCGGCGGGCCAAGGAAGCGGCCTTCGACCTGATTTTGCTGGATATCATGCTGCCCGGCAAAGACGGGTTCGAAGTCTGCCGCGAGCTGCGCCGTTTCGGCCTGCGCACCCCCATCCTCATGCTCACCGCCAAGGCGCTGGAGGCGGAAAAAGTGCTGGGCCTGGAACTCGGGGCGGACGATTACGTCACCAAGCCGTTCGGTACGCGCGAACTCCGGGCGCGCATCAAAGCCCTGCTGCGGCGCGCCAGCGAGCCCGAAGTGGAGCGGTACCGGTTCGGGGACGTCGAAGTGGATTTTCACCGCGGGGAACTGCTCCGGAACGGCGCGCCGGTGGAATTGACGCCCATCGAGTTCAGGCTGCTGGCGCTGTTCATCCACTTGCGGGGACGGGTGCTGAGCCGCGAGCGGCTGCTGGAAGGGGCCTGGGGGCCGGACACCTACGCTTCGGACCGCATCGTCGACAACCACATCGCCAACCTCAGGAAAAAAATCGAGCCGGATCCGGCGCAGCCCCGCTACCTGCGCAACCTGCGGGGCCTGGGGTACCGATTCGATGGCTGAAACCTTACGCAATCCTGACACTCCCGGGAGGGGCTTCACGCACTACTCTCCTAAGCTGTCAACCAGGAGAGCCCGATGGACGCTCCTGGCCGGCATCGGGGCCGCGGCGGCGGCCGCCCTGTTGGCCGCGGGGCAGAACGGCGACCCGGAGATGCAACTGGAAGCGGCGATCTACAACGAAACCGTGCGGGGCGATCTCAAGGGCGCCATCGGGCAATACCGCGCGCTGGCGGCGCAGTCGGGCGCTCCCCGGCCGGTAGCCGCGCGGGCCCTGCTCCACCTGGGGCAGTCTCTGCAGAAACTGGGGCAGAGCAGGGAAGCCCAGGCCGCCTATGGACGCATCGTGCGGGAATACAGCGACCAGCGCGACATCGCCGCCATGGCCCAGGCCCAGGCGGCGCCGCGGAGCGAATCCGGACCTCGCAACCTCAATTTTCAACAGGGGGTCGCGGGCAAAGCTCCGCCGGGGTGGCTGGTGAACGGTGATTATGCGGCGGAGGTCCGGCGCAGCGGCTGCCGGGTGGGGATCGGGTGCGCCCTCGTGCTGGCGCCGGCCAACGCCACCATGCACGTGGGCAATCTCATGCAGAGCTTCACCGCCGCGCCTTACAAGGGCAAGACAGTCCGGCTGCGCGCCTGGCTGCGGCTGGACGCGTCCGGCCCGGAAGACCGCGCGCAGATGTGGCTGCGGGTAGACCGCGCCAATTGGCCGCTCGGCTTCCTGGACAACATGGATGACCGGCCGGTGCGTTCCGAGGAATCCGCGACGCTTTATGAGCATGGCGTCCGCGCGATCAACCACGGGCTCAAGTTTGGCGAGCACGGCCTGCCGCTCATGGGGTGTGGCGATTGGAATGACGGGATGAATCTGGTCGGCAGCC
>JAIQFU010000605.1:2206-6234 GCA_020073115.1 Terriglobia bacterium | reverse complement strand
CAGTCATTAGTAGTCAGTCGTTAGTCGTTAGTCGTCAGTCGTTAGTCGTCAGTCGTCAAGTAAGGAGGATTTGTGTCTCGAAGCGCGATTACGTGTGTGGCGGCGGCGCTCGCTCTGTGCGCTGCCGTTTCGGCCCAAAACCAAAAGCGGGCCAAGGACCAGGGGGAGTCCGACATCTACGCCCAGGTTACCAAAGACGTGACGGCCAACGACTACGCCAAGGCCGTCGCGGATCTCGATACATGGAAGCAGAAATACCCGGATACGGAACTGGCCGATGACCGGCAGTTGCTCTATCTTCAGGCTTATTACAAAGCGGCGGTCGCCATTCAGCAGATCGCCGAGCCCACCGCCCCGCAGTTGGCGCTGGCGGAACAGTCCGGGCGGTTTCTGATGAGCTACGACAAGAAGCCGCCGAACGTCGCGGAAGACGCGTGGGCGCAGGCCCGGGCCCAGTTGCAGGGGGCGGGGAAGGGAGCGCTGGTGTATGCCGCGCTCGTGCCGGCGGCGCAGGCGGTCAAACAGAACGATTGCGCGGCGGCCGAAGCGGCTGCCAAAAAGGCGCTGGGAGAATGGCCGGAGAGCGCGCAGGGCGCGTGGTACCTGGGATTGGCGAACCTGTGCGCCTACAAAAAGACGCATGGGGATGCGTCGGCCGGGATTTATCACCTTGCCCGCGCGGCCGCTGTCGATCCGGCCAAGGGCATGGTCGATCCGAAATGGCAGCAGACCGCCGTGGACCCGTACCTGCTGAAGGTCTACAACGGCTACCATGGCCCGGACGCGGACGGTTTGAAGCAATTGAAGGAACTGGCCGCGCAGTCGCCGTTCCCGCCCGAAGGCTTCAAGCTCAAATCCGTGACCGAAATCGCCCAGGAGAAGCAGGCGCAATTCGAGCAGAGCAACCCTCAGCTTGCCCTGTGGATGCGGATCAAGGGCGCGCTGGCGGACAGCAACGGGGAGCAGTACTTCAACTCGGAGCTGAAGGACTCCGCCGTGCCGCGCCTCCGGGGCGTGCTGGTGGAAGCCCGGCCGGCATGCCGTCCGAAAGCTCCGGGGCGCCGGACGCGAAATCGGAGTTCCAATGGGAGGGCGTGCCCACGGCCTTCGCGCCGGGCCCGTTCATGTTGACGATGGACACGGACGTGGTGAAGGTCGACGGGCTGCAGACCAAGCCGTGCGGAGCGGCGCCGGTGAGGAAGGCCCCGCTGAAGAAGAAGTAGCGCGGCCGGTCCCGTGGGGGGCGGGGCTTCGGCCCGGCCGAAGCCCCGCCCCACCGTCGGATTCTCCGTAGCTACGTCTGCGCCACCGGTTTCACCACTACGATCTGGTCCGGCAGCACCGCCTGCGCCGTGCGGTAGCCTCTCGAAAAGTCGTCGAGGCCGTGGCTGCCGCCGTTGACTGCCTTTCGGGCGGCGGCCAGGTCGCCCGTGCTCAAGGCGACCCGGATCCTGGTTTCGTGGGCTTTCAGGAAGCTGGCCAGCAGCCGGGCGGCGATGTCGGGGTCGTTGGCCAGTTCGGGGTTGCGCAGCAGCCCGTCGCCGAGGCCGATGGCGGCGCCGTGCTCGGCGTAGTTCGCCCGCCCGGTGAGTTGGATGAAGCCGCGTCCCTTGAACGCCGCGCCATCCGGCGGCCCCTGGTTGCCCAGGTCCTGGCGCCCGTCGTACAGGTCGAAATTGTGGCCGCCGGGCGACGTGTTGTACTGGCTCCGGCCCTCGCTGATGGGCAGGAACGCGCCCGTTTCCGCGCGGATGGTGGAGAGCGCCATGGCGATCATGGCCTTATCCGCAAGCTGGGGGGCTACCAGGGCGTTGAGCACGTAGGGAAGGTGCTGCTCGACGTTGGCGCGCGGCGCGCCGGCCACGATCTGCGCCGCCATCTCCGCCGTCACGCAGGGGATCAGCGAGACCACGGCGGCCGGCGGCTGTAGCCCGAGGGCGGCAGCGGTGGCTGAACCCACCGCGCCGTCCGGCGTGAGTCCCGCGCTCCTCTGGAAAGCACGCACGGCGGCGGCGGTCGCCGGGCCGTAATCGCCGTCCACCCCGCCCGGATTGAACCCGCGGGCGGCTAACGCATTTTGCAGCGCGATGACGGGCGCGCCGCGGTCTCCCTGCTTCAGAGTCCCCATGCAATTCCTCCGTTCCCTTACAATAAACGATATCTAATGCATTTCAATTTGCAAACGGCGGTTCTGGACGTGCTACTACTGTGGATTCTCACGGCGCCGCACGAATTCGCGCATGCCTGGGTGGCCACGCGGCTGGGCGACGATACGCCACGCCTCCAGGGACGCCTCACGCTTTACCCTTTGGCGCATGTGGATTGGCTGGGCACCGCCATTCTGCCCTTCCTGACCGCGCTGGTGGGCGGCGGGTTTCTGGGCTGGGGCAAGCCGGTTTACACCGATAATTCCAAGCTGCGGGGCGGTCTCAACGGGCTGGCGCTCGTTGCGCTGGCAGGGCCTTTCAGCAACATCATCGTGGCGGTGATCTTCGCCATCCTCACGCGGCTCCTGGCCGGGACCGCGCCCGCCGTCTCCCACTTCTTCCTGAGCGGGGTGGTGCTCAGCCTCTACCTGGCGATCTTCAACCTGCTTCCCGTACCGCCGCTCGATGGCTCCAAGCTGCTGCTGGCCATGCGGCTGCCGATGGTGGTCTACCGCGAACTTTCCCAGTTCGGATTCATGCTGCTGATTGTGGCGGTCTCGTTTTACGGCGTAGGCCGGTGGATGAATGAATGGAGCTACCTGGGCGCGCGGGCGATCTTCCAGGCGTTGCCGTAAGAACTTGTGGGGCGGGGCTTCGGCCCCGCAGCCGGGCTTCAAAGCCCGGCCGGACCGCCCCACAACGCGAATTGAGTTACCGTATAAGCAACTCATGAATTCCCGAATTGCTATTGGCACCACCGATGGTGTGTCGCTATGCGACCACCTGGCGCGCAGCGCCGCCTTTATCGTGCTGGACGTGGAGGACGGGCGCATCGCGTCCCGCAGCGAGCGCCGGCGCGACTCCGGCCCGTGCGGCAACCACAAGAGTTTTGTGGAGATGCTGGAAGGCTGCGACGCGGTGATCTGCGGGGGCATCGGCCAGGGGGCGTTCGATGCGCTGCGGCAGCACGGGATTACGCCCGTGGTGGCGGCGGCCAGCCACGGCATCGAAGAGGCGGCGGCTCTGTACCTGGAAGGCCGGCTGGCCACCACCGGCGAGCGCGTCTGCCTTTGCCACTGACGCGCCTGAAGACGCGGGCCCAAAGAAAAACCGGGGGCGGGAGGGCCGTTTCCCCTCGGAAACGGCCCTCCTACCCCCGGTCGCCGGCCGGTGGTACGCCGGGTTTAGTTGTAGTGAGCGGCGTTGATTTCCGCGAACCCAGCCTTCTCTTCCGGCACTTCTTCCAGCGGGAAAACTGAATTCGTGGGGCACACCGGAACGCATGCGCCGCAATCGATGCAATCGTTGGGGTTGACGTAAAGCTGCGGGACGTCGGCGAAGCCCGCTTCGTCCTGCTTGGGGTGGATGCAATCCACCGGACAAGCCTGCACGCACAACTCGTCCTTGGTACACGTGTCCGTAATTACGTAAGCCATATGCGATCCCAGGGTGCAATTCCGGCGCCAGCAGGTAAACGACAGAAAACAAGAGGTCAAACTCGACAAATCGGGCTCTGATTGGGTGAATGCGCGCAGCCGGCGGGCAGGGGGGTGGTGAAGTGGCGCAGATGCGCCATTTTCCTCCGTCCGGCTGACGATTAACGGCTGGCGGCTGACGACTTCTTTTTCCTGAAATCGTACACGTACATGGACCAGCCGATCTTTTCGATGGGGTTGCGCAACCGCAGAGGCGCCAGGTCGATCAGCGGAATGTACCCGCCGTTGAGCGGCGTGACGTTAGCCGCCACGTATCCGTCCACGGCGTCCCACCCTTTCTGATCCAGGGCGGAGGGCAGGCTCCAGTCGTCCACGCCGTAGTAGCGGAGTTGCGCATTGCCGAAGTAGCAGATATAAACCTTGTGGGTCCCGTGCGCGTCGAGCC
>JAIQFU010000605.1:0-2126 GCA_020073115.1 Terriglobia bacterium | reverse complement strand
TGCGGCCCGTTGCCCGGACCGCCCGAGAGGGCGTTGAAGAATGCCAGGTAATGGGGGGCGATGCTGGCGCACTCGGCGGCCTGAAGCGCGCCGAGCGCGACCATGCCCCAGCGGGCGGCGCGCCGCCAGCCGAAGCCCGCCAGCGCGCCCGCCGCGGCCACGTAGAGGAAAGGATACACCGGCAGGATGTGGCGCATCCCGATGTTGATTCCGCTGGTCATGCTGAAGATGAAATAGAAGAGCGGCGGGAAGAGCAGGCCGGCCCAGATGAATCCCGGCGGGCAGGCGGAACGCCTGACCCACCTGACGCAGGCCAGCAGGCCCGCCCCGCATAATAAAACGCCCGCGGCCAGGGCGGCCATGGTGCTCTTGACCGCGAAGACCACGGGGAAGTAGTACCACCATCCCGTATCGCTGCGCATCCCGAGCAGATAGCTGGCATGCCCCTCGGCATTGTGGGAGGCCACTTTTGCCAGACCAGTGAACCAGGCGTGGGCGGGAAGGTGCAGCTTGCGCGCGGCCTGGTAGAGCGCCTCGCCGGTGAGACTGTCGCGGTCCACCACCTTGATCAGGAGGCCGGCGCGGCCGGAGAGGCATCGCAGCGTTTCAGGCCAATAGACCACACTCACCACGGCGAGGAGCGCGCCGGCCAGCGTTCCCGCTGCCACTAAGGCGCGCCGCCAGGAGAACTCCGCCGGGCGCTGGAACCAGCGGAAGACATACAGCGCGGCGAGGGTGGGGATCAGCAGCACCGCCGAAAACTTGATGACCATGGCCAGGGAAAAGGCCGCGGCGGCGGCCACGAGCCAGCGCAGCCGGCCGTTTTCCAGGTACTCGACCCACAACACGCAGGCGAAGAAGTAAAAGGCGGTGACGGGCAGGTCCGTGGTGACATAGCGGCCGTGCGCGATAAGGTTCGGATCGAAGGCGCAGAGCGCCGCCGCCAGCAGGCCGGCCGCGGGGCCGAAGCGGCGGCGCGTCCACCACGCCACCGCCGCTACGAAGAGCAGGCTCAGCACGATCGTCATGCTGCGCGCGGCGAACAGGATGGCGTCGGCGGGAGCGCGGTTCCGGTACAGGAAGTCGATCCCGAAGGCGACCTCGTCGCGCTTTTTCCAGCCCGGCCGGTCGTCGGGGATCCGGGCCCCGAGCAGCGTGAGCGGCAAGGCGCTCATGATCTTGGCCAGCGGCGGATGCTCGCTATTCCAGGCGTAATCTCCACGCGCCAGGTAGGCGTACCCGGAGGAGATGTGGATGCCCTCGTCCCAGGTCTGTGTCTCCAGGCGCACGGAGCTGACCTGGAGCGCGCCCATGACGCCGGCAATGCAGACCACGGCTGGCCAGAAGAGGCGGTTGAGGGTCATTGGCGAGAATTTTCAGAATAACAGGGTGGGGCGGGCCTCATAGGTTGCGGGAAAAAACAAAAAAATGGGCCACGGATGAACACGGATGAACACGGATTCAAAAACAAAAACAGAGAGGATGTGTTTTGTCTTAACCGTGTTCATCCGTGTTCATCCGTGGCCAATCAGGTTTTTCCGAATTCTCTTCAAGCTGACGAAGGATTACCTTCCCAAAGTCAGCCGGTCCGCCAGAATCGGCGGCAGGCCCGCGTCGCGGATTTTCCGTTGGGCGGAGGGGACGTCGTACGCGGTGCGGAAATACGTGACCATGCCGGCGTCGGAATCGTACAACGCGAAACCTGCGCGCGGGTCGCCGTCGCGCGGCTGCCCCACCGAACCGGGGTTGATCAGGTAGGCGCACGCCGGGTCGATTTCCAGGACCCAGTTGGTGGCCCGCGGCGCAGTGCGCGGGATGATCTCGACGCGCGCGTGGTTCCAAATGTAGCCGCCTTGCACGTGGGTATGGCCGAAGAAGGCCAGGCGGCTTTCGAGATAGGCGAAAGCCTCCCCGGCTTCTTCGGCGGCCAGCACGTACTCGTCTTCGTCATAGGGGGCGCCGTGCACCAGTTCGAGGCCGGGGAGCAGGATCGGCCCCTGCGGCAGGTCGCGGACGTAAACCAGGTTCTCGGGGGTGAGGGTCTGCCGCGTCCACAGGGCGGCGGCGCGGGCCACCGGGTTGAACCATTCCAGCTCTTCCTGGCCCGCGCAGCCCTTGTCGTGGTT
>JAIQFU010000604.1 GCA_020073115.1 Terriglobia bacterium | reverse complement strand
GCGCGCGGTTTTTGCGCGGCGAAGCGGACCCTTGACTCCGCCCCCGGCCTTCCGTAGCATCTCGCTGGAAAGCGAAGGGGAGAAGACGCTCAAGGATCGAGCGGCGGACCGGATCACCCACAGATTCTGCTACAGAGCCAAAAAATCCAACCAACCGGCGGCGTATCATGTTGCCGTCTCCGGCCTCACATTAACAGGCGTCAACTCCCCGGACAACCTGGAATGTGAAATTGGCCCCGGCGCACGCGGATCAGAAACGGGGTTTGCAAAAAACGTCGCTAATCCGCGGACCATCAACAATATGGCTCGTTGCGACTTTGATGAAGGCCAAGAAACGCGGTTCCATTCCAGAACTCGCCGGTTCCGGGCGGGCAGCGGGGTTCTGGGACTGAACCCCACACCCGCGGCAATTCGGCAGGCTGGCGCGTGATAAGCTGAATCCCGGTGCGCCGTCTGTTCTACTTGGGTTTGCTGTCCGCGTTCGCCTGCGCGCAGAACGCTGAAGATGCGATGGAATTGCTTCAGAGAGCGCAATCCGTCGGGGAGACCACCGCCAACTGGCGGGCCGAAGTCGTCAGCATGTCAGAAATTGCCGGCGGTGGTATCAACTTGAAAAGCACAGTTCGAACCCGGATCGCCGCGGAGGCCTCACTCAAAATGAGCCGGCAAAATAGCGGCAACGACAAAACCGTGATGGTGTGCGACGGCTCTGAATACTTATACTCCGGAGACGGACATAGCTACTATCGGGGTGATGCCAAAGTGAACCCCACTTGCGATTACTCGCTGAGCAAGTTCTATAACCTGGATTACGGCTTAGATAAGAATCCTGCGACGGCAACGTTCGTTGGCCGTGATCACGTTCGGCTTGCAGATGACGATCACCAGTGTGTTTTGGTACGGGCTGAATGGGACCGTGCGACCACAAAATCTGTCCATACCCTGTGCATAGATTCTGTCTCGGCAGTCATCTTGCGTGACGTCCAGGAAGCCGAGGAGAGCAGAACTGGAATGCGAATCGTAAGAACGACTGTCTTCACCTCCTTCGAACCCAACCCCAAACTTCGACCGAATACGTTCGCATTCTCGATTCCCGCAGGTGCTATTGAGGGTAAACCTCCTCGTTAGAAAGTAAGTGATTGAGCATCGCGCCAGAGGCCCGAACGATCTGTAACTCTGTTAATTTCGGTTGTTATGTGCCGCCGTCGCCGATGAAGGCACAAAGACGGGGTTGCCGGTAAAGTGGATCGGACCGTCCGGTTTGGCTGGGCTACTTTTCCGGAAGCGCTACTGTTCAGCCCCGATCCCAGGCGCTACATCGGCTCTAAAGCAATCAAGGGCTCGCGTGTGCAAAGACCGGGTTCACGGAAGATGGATCCGTGGCTGTCCCGTTTCGGCGGTCAGTGGAATGTAACCCACGATCCCGCGCACGAACGTTGCGGCTTCCCATGGGGCAGTTTGATTTGGCGCTTAGTTGCTTGGGGGAAGCGTGCCTTTGATCCTGAGATAGGCAAGCTCAAATAGCGCGACAGCAAAAACTGTTTTGACGAGGAACGAAAGCAGCGCGCCGGGGCTGCCGTTGAGCAGGACCCAAATGATCCCAGGCACGACGCAAGCCAGAACTCCGATCACCAGATTTCTTTTTCCGCCGCGCCGTCGCCCATCACCTGGCATCATTCAGATTTTACATCGTGCGCTCCGCAACCGAAAGCGGGGCGCTGTCTGCTCTGTTCCGCTGATGGCCGATCCAATTACACCATAAGATCAGGAGTTTCGCAGTCGTGGCCTGCAAAACGGCGGTTGTGAACTTCATCCCCGCCTGAATGCCTTTGGAAAAAGCCTGCGGACTACAAGGATCGCCTCCTTGCTTAGAAGCGCCAGCCGATTGCGATTTCGGCGCTCGCGGCCAAGTAGGCCTCGGACATGATGGATAGCCTGACCTGCGGGCGGATGTATGGACCTTTCGCGGTCCGAAACGCTACCCCGGCGCCCAACCCGACCCCGGCTGTCGTAATGGATCTGGTCGCGCCGGCGCCCCAAAGGAAGCGGCTGTACCCGGCGGCGATACCCACGTCAAAGAACGGACTCACCCGCCGACGCCCCTGGATCCTTAGGCCGGTGTGGAGCAGGTCAGCCGATTTGTACCTGCTCGGTGGTCCGGGCGCCAGGAAATGGCTGTAGGCGCCAAACAGCGCATAGCGGCCGCCGCAGAACGCGCACGCCTCCAGCCCAACCACTGCCCGCGTGTACGCCGAATTGTCGATGTACGAATAGGCCCCCGCCCCAGCCCTAAAGCCCACCTCGTACCGGGGGTTCTCCCGCTGCGCGAACGACGGCGCGCAGAGCAGGAAGGCGCTTGCGGTGGCGACCAAGAGCGTCCGTCTCATGAGTTCAGATTAGAGCGGCGCGTTCGAACGGATGCCATGCCGAAGCAATCCTTCTGTAAGCTAAATGCAATTTCAGCGTAGGCGGTTGTGCGCGGGGAACACAGGTGGTACGTTCGCGTCATGGCCAAGCTCGATTCCTGGCGCGGAAAATGGGCGCTGGTGACCGGCGCCAGTTCCGGGATCGGCCGGGCGCTGGCGGAAGAACTGGCGGCCGGGGGCGCACATCTCGTACTTACGGCGCGGCGGAAAAACCGGCTGCTGGAGCTGCGCAGAAAGCTCCGATCCGCGCATGGCGTCGCGGTCGAGGCGGTGGCCGCGGACCTTGGAGATCCAGGCGGTCCCCGAGCGATCTTCGAGTTTACCGGGCAGCGGGGCATCACGGTGGACCTGCTGGTCAATAATGCGGGCGTCGGTTCCTACGGCGAGTTCCGCGCGAGCGACGTAGAATCGCAACTCGGAATCGTCCAGTTGAACTGTTCCGCCGTGGTTCATCTGACCCGCCTTTACCTTCCCGGCATGGTGGAGCGGCGGTCGGGCGATATCCTGATCGTCTCCTCCACGGCCGCATACCAACCCGTGCCCTACATGGCG
>JAIQFU010000603.1 GCA_020073115.1 Terriglobia bacterium | reverse complement strand
GTGCGCGGCGTGATGGCGGAGCTGATCGAGTTGGAAGTGGCCACGCCCGAGCGCCAGCTGGTGCGGGAGGGAGTGGAATCGGTGATGGTTCCGGGAAAGAACGGCTACCTGGGAATTCTGCCCGGTCACGCTCCCCTGGTGAGCGAACTGGGGACCGGGTTTTTGACCTACTCGGCCGGCGGGCGGAAGCGGTACGTGTCGATCTCGGGTGGTTTTCTGGAAGTTCTGCCGGACCACGTCCGCGTGCTGGCCGATGTAGCCGAGCGGGCGGAGGAGATCGACCTGGAGCGCGCCCGGGCTGATCTGAAGCGCGCGCAGGAGCAGATCATGAACCCCGCGCTGGGGGTAGATCCCGCGGTGGCAACCCTGGCGGAACAGCAGGCGTTGGCGCGCATCGCGGCAGCGGAACGAAAGTAAGAAAGCGATCAGGATTCAGCCGTCACCTCTCAGCCCGGATGGCTGAAAGCGGATAGGCGAGAGCTGATGGCCGGTGTTCCTGTATTCCCACTCACCACCCTGCCGACTGTAGACTCCGCGTGGAAGGCTGCTTGCTAAATCCTACGCAGGAAATCAGATGCCACGAAGCATCCTACCGGGAAAACCGTATCCGCAGGGCGCCACTTGGGACGGCACGGGCGTTAATTTTTCACTCTATTCCGAGAAGGGCACGGCGGTGGAGTTGTGCCTTTTCGAGGACGTCGAAGCTGCCGACTGTGAGGTCATCTCCATTCGGGAGTCCACGGGGTACGTCTGGCACGCTTACGTGCCCGGCATCAAGCTGGGACAACTGTACGGATACCGGGTTCAGGGGCCGTATGAACCGGAACAAGGGAACCGGTTCAACGCCGCCAAGCTGCTGATCGATCCTTACGCCAAAGCCCTGGCCGGCAGCCTGAACTGGGACGCCTCCGTCTTCGGATATAAAATCGGCGACCCCGCCGCCGACCTTTCCTGCGATGCCGACGACGATGCCTGGGGCGTACCGAAGAGCGTCGTCACCACGGATCATTTCGATTGGGAGAACGACCGCCCGCCGCTGACTCCGCTGCACGATTCGGTGCTGTACGAGCTGCACGTCAAGGGTTTCACCGCGAAGCATCCGGAGATCCCGCCCGAACTGCGGGGCACGTATGCGGGGCTGGCTCACCCGGCGGCGATCGATTATCTGAAGAAGCTGGGGATCACGGCGGTGGAGCTGATGCCGGTGCACGAGTTCGTAGACGACAAATACCTCGTGGACCACGGGCTGCGAAACTACTGGGGGTACAATTCGATCAATTTTTTCTCGCCGGAATCGCGCTACAGCGCGGCGGGGGACGGCGGCTCGCAAATCGGCGAGTTCAAAGCCATGGTGAAAGCGCTGCACCGCGCGGGCATCGAGGTGATCCTCGACGTGGTCTACAACCACACGGCCGAGGGCAACCAGATGGGGCCGACGCTGAGCTTCCGCGGCATCGACAATTCCACGTATTACCGCCTGGTCAACAAGGAGCCCCGGTACTATATGGATTTCACCGGAACCGGCAACACCTTGAACGTGCGGCATCCGCAGGTGCTGAAGCTCATCATGGACAGCTTGCGGTATTGGGTGGTGGAGATGCACGTGGACGGATTCCGTTTCGATCTGGCCTCCGCCCTGGCGCGCGAACTGCACGATGTGGACCGCCTGTCGGCGTTTTTCGACATCATCAACCAGGATCCGGTGATTTCGCAGGTCAAGCTCATCGCGGAGCCGTGGGACGTGGGGGAGGGGGGCTACCAGGTCGGGAAATTCCCGGCGTTATGGGCGGAGTGGAACGGGCGGTACCGCGACGTGGGGCGCCGCTATTGGAAGGGAGACGACGGCCAGCTGGCGGAATTGGGCTACCGGCTCACCGGCTCGAGCGATCTCTACCAGCGCGACGGACGCCACCCCGGCGCGAGCATCAACTTCATCACCGCCCACGACGGCTTCACGCTCCACGACCTGGTGAGCTACGACCAGAAACATAACGAAGCCAACGGCGAAGAAAACCGGGACGGATCCAATGACAATCACTCCTGCAACTATGGCGTGGAGGGGCCCACGGAGGATGGCGAGATCGTCGAAGTCCGCGAGCGCCAGAAGCGCAACCTGATGGCCACGCTGCTGCTCTCCCAGGGCGTACCGATGATCTGCGGCGGGGACGAAGTGAGCCGCACGCAGGGCGGCAACAACAACGCCTATGCGCAAGACAACGAGATCAGTTGGTTCGATTGGAACCTGGACGAGCGGAAACGCCTTCTGCTGGAGTTCACGCGGCGGCTGGTGAAGATCCGCCGCGAACATCCCAACCTGCACCGGCGCAAGTTTTTTCAGGACCGCCGCATCGCTCCGGGCACGAGCGAGCGCAAAGTGAACAGCCATCATGAGCCGGACATCAGCTGGCTGCGCCCCGACGGCGAGGAGATGACGCAGGAGGAATGGGACGCGGGGTGGGTGCGCTGCATCGGGCTGGAGTTGAACGGGCGCACGCTGGACGATGTGAACGGGGTGGGGGAGCCGATCACGGACGAAACCTATCTGATCCTGTTTAACCCGCACACCGAGCCGATCCAGTTCTACATGCCGCGGCGCGCCGGGACGGGACGAGTCCGGCGCCCGGGTAGTCGCCGAGGTCATCGTCGACATCAGCGAGAGGAAGCAGGCGGAGGCGCAGAGGCTGGAGTGGGAGCGCCGGGCGGCCGCGTCGCGCCGCCTGGAAAGCGTGGGGATTCTCGCCAGCGGCGTGGCGCACCATTTCAACAACCTGCTCACGGTCATCCTCGGGCACGCCGACCTGCTGGCCGGGGTCCTGCCGTCCGAGGCGGTGGCACGCTCGTCCGCCACTCCGCTCCAGCCGGAGGCCGGCGGCTATTTTTCCGGACTGGCCGCCGGAATGGGCGAGGGTGCGCGCTACCGCTACCGCCTGGACGGCGGCGATTCCTTCCCCGATCCCGTCTCTCGCTTCCAACCTGAGGGGCCGCACGGGCCATCGCAGGTGGTGGATCCCTCGCGTTTCGCCTGGACGGATGTGAAGTGGCGCGGTGTTTCGCGGGAAGGGCAGGTCATCTACGAGTTGCACCTGGGCACGTTCACGCGGGAGGGCACGTGGGAAGCCGCGCGGCGGGAACTGGCGGAACTGGCGGCGGTGGGGATCACGGTGATCGAAATCATGCCCGTGGCCGATTTTCCCGGCCGGTTCGGGTGGGGTTACGACGGCGTGGGCCTGTTCGCACCGGTAGCCATTTACGGCCAGCCGGACGATTTCCGCCGCTTCGTGGGCGAGGCGCACCGCCTGGGGTTGGGCGTCATCCTGGACGTGGTCTACAACCACGTGGGCCCCGACGGCAATTACCTGAAGCAGTTCTCCGCAGACTACTTCACGGACCGGTATCAGAACGAATGGGGCGAAGCCCTCAACTACGACGGGCCGAATTCGGGGCCCGTGCGCGAGTGGGTAACGACCAATGCGGCCTATTGGGCCGAAGAATACCACGTGGACGGGCTGCGTCTGGACGCCACGCAGCAGATCTTCGATTCCTCTCCGGAACACATTATGACGGCGCTGGCCGGGAGGATGCGCGCCGCGGCGGGTGGCCGCAAAGTATTCATCGTGGCGGAAAACGAGGAGCAGCGGCCGCGCCTGGCGATGCCGGCGGAACAGGGCGGCTACGGCCTGGACGGTCTGTGGAACGACGACTTCCACCACGCCGCGCGCGTCGCCATGACCGGGCACAACGAGGCGTATTACAGCGACTTCAGGGGGGCGCCGCAGGAGCTGATTTCGGCGGTGCAGCACGGCTACCTCTACCAGGGGCAGCGCTATTCGTGGCAGGCCAAGCGGCGCGGCTCTCCGGCGTGGGAGCTGCGGCCGGAGCAGTTCATCACGTACATCGAGAACCACGACCAGTTGGCGAACTCGTGCCGCGGTGAACGCCTGCGCCTGCTCACCAGCCCCGGGCGCTACCGCGCCGTGACGACCCTGCTGCTGCTTGCGCCGGGGACCCCGATGCTCTTCCAGGGACAGGAGTTCGGATCATCGAGTCCTTTCCGGTTCTTCGCCGACCACCAGGGGGAGCTGCGCGCGCTGGTGAAAGAGGGCCGCATCCAATTCCTCGCGCAGTTCCGCAGCCTGGCGCAGCCGGAGATGCGGCCCTGGCACTTCGACCCCGGCGATCCGGCGACGTTTGAAAGCTGCAAGCTGGATTTCACCGAACGCGAAAGGCACGCGGAAATCTACCAGATGTACAAGGATCTGCTGCGGCTGCGCCGGGAGTTTATAGGCCTTACGGTGGAGGGCGCGGTGCTGGCGGAAGAGGCGTTCGCGCTCCGGTTCTTCGAAAAACCACGGGGGGCGGGGCTTCCACCCCGCGGCCGGGCAGCGGGCGGGCCGAAGCCGGGCAGCGGGGCAGAAGCCCCGCCCCACGGTTCCGACCGGCTTCTGATCGTGAACCTGGGGCGCGATCTGCGCGTCGATTCGATCCCCGAGCCGCTGCTGGCCCCTCCCGAGGGCTCTATGTGGGAGACTCTCTGGTCGAGCGAAGACCCGCGCTACGGCGGTTGCGGCACGCCGCCGGTGGACAGCCCGGACGGCTGGCGCATCCCGGGACATGGGGCCGTGGCGCTCGGCAGCGGGCCGGAGAAAAACCCATGGGAGACCTGATCCGGATCCTGCCGAAACGCGAGTTGCGGGACGTGGAAGCGGATCCGCACCTGCGCGAGGAGTGGCTGGTGACCAACGGCCTTGGCGGCTACGCGTCCGGTACGGTGAGCGGGGCCATCACCCGGCGTTACCATGGCCTGCTGATCGCGGCGCTGCCCAACCCGCTGGGGCGCACGATGATGCTGAACGGCCTGTCGGAGCGGCTGCGCCTGCCGGACCGGGCGGTGGTCTACACCGGGGCGGAGGAACTCTCGGGCACGGCGCCGGAAAGCACCCTGCCGGTGACGCAGTTCCGGCTGGAAGCGGGCCTGCTGGATAGGTATCCCCGGCATTCTTTCCGCCGCCGCAGGACGCCAGCAGAAGAGTTAGCGCAATGGCGCCAACGGCAACCTGCAGTTCAACGTCCACAACGGGGCCAATCACCCGATCACCCTCTATGCCGCGACGAAGATCGCCAACGCG
>JAIQFU010000071.1 GCA_020073115.1 Terriglobia bacterium | reverse complement strand
ACCCTGCCCCTGGTGTCCCACCAGCCCTTGTATTGGCGCCGGGCTGAAGACCGGGAGAAAGGTTTCCAGATTACAGGCCCGGCCCAAGGCCCCCTGGTGCTCCTGGTGGAGGATGAAGACGGCGTGCGCCGCCTCCTCCGGCATGTCTTGCAGAAGCGCGGCTACAACGTCCTGGAGGCCGCCAATGCCGAAGAGGCCCTCGACGTCTATCTCGCCCGCGGGGAGGGGATTCAGCTTGTCCTTACCGATATGGTCATGCCCAGGATGAGCGGCCGCGAGTTGGCCGAGCGCCTCCGCACCCTCCGCCCCGACCTCAAAATCGTGTTCATGTCCGGCTATACCGACGACGTGCTGATTCGCACGGGCGCGATCAGCCCCGGCATGTCATTCCTGCAGAAGCCGTTGCGCCCGGACACCCTGGCCGCCACCATCCGCGAAGCGCTGGATTCCCCAACTCGACCGTTCAACCCGCGATAACGCCCGATCGGACCCTCGTCCTCGGCCCGCCGCCAAACCTGTGGTTTAATGGAACCACTTGCGCTCGAGGACAATGAGGGATCCTGTCAGGCAACTCACCAGATTATGGCGGCGTGCGCATCGCCGCGCGCGGGAACTCGGAATGATCGCCAGGGGGCTCTTTTCCACCAGCCACCCGGTATTGGCTCATGTGATTCCGATCCGCCGCTGCAACCTTTCGTGCGCGTACTGCAACGAGTACGACAACCACTCCAAACCGGTGCCGTTGGAGACCATGTATCGGCGGCTGGACCGGCTCGCCGCATTGGGGACGACGATCATCACCATCAGCGGAGGGGAACCGCTACTGCATCCCGACCTCGACGAAATCGTGTCGCATATCCGGCGGCATGGAATGATCGCCGGGATGATCACCAACGGGTACCTCCTCACCGCGGCCCGCGTGAACCGCCTCAACCGCGCCGGCCTGGAGCACATGCAGATCTCGATCGATAACGTGCTGCCGGATGAGGTATCGAAGAAAAGCCTGAAGGTCCTGGACCGGAAGCTGCAGATCCTGGCTGAAAATGCGGATTTCCACGTGAACATCAACTCGGTGGTGGGCGGGGGCATCCGCGACCCCCGGGATGCGCTCGCCGTGGGCCGCCGCGCCATGGAGTTGGGCTTTACCTCGACGGTGGGGATCATTCACGATACGAGCGGGCAATTGCAGCCGCTAGGCCAGGCCGAACGCGAGGTATACCTGGCCATGCGCGCGCTGGAAAAACGCAGCTACGCCCAGATCAATTACTTCCAGGACAACATTGCGCAAGGCAGGGAGAACGGGTGGCGTTGCCGCGCGGGCGCCCGGTATCTCTACGTCTGCGAGAACGGGTTGGTGCACTACTGCTCGCAGCAGCGCGGCTACCCGGCCAAGCCGCTGCTGGAATACACACGGGAAGACCTCCGCCGCGAATACCGCACCGCCAAGAGCTGCGCCCCTCGATGCACGGTGGCATGCGCGCACCAGGTATCCTACCTGGATTTCTGGCGCGGCAAGCAGCATCTCGCGCCCACGGCGGTGGAAGCGCCGCCGCTCGTCCAAATCGGTTCGCGCTGATGGCGCCGGTCCCCCCGGGGGCCGGGTGTCCACACGAACGCGGACACGGCAGCCGGGAGCGCCCGCGCCACTGCTCAGAACAGTTTCATCCTTAGGTATTTCCTCGGGGCCTGGAGGAACTCACGCACGGCGTCCCTCATCTCGCGGGCGGCGCCGTTCAGGTTGTCATACCCTGCGCTTGAACTGAAAAACGGGCTCGCGTTCATCTCATCCACGCTTTGAATCAGCGAGGCCACACCGCGGGTCCACTCGACGTACATGCGATCGGAACTCACGAACTCGCCGCCCCGAAGATTCGCGACCGACTGCCGCAAGTCCGCGGCGGACTTGCGAAATTGCTCGTACTGCGCCGCATCGCGGAGCCACCGTCCGGCGCCCTGGCCCGATTGCAGCCGCGCGAGCTTCCCATCGAGTTCCAGCAGCGGCCCGCTGACGTCGCGGTACAGCTTGTCGCTGTAGAGCGCGGCGCCGACTTTGCTGGTGGTGTCGCGGGCCGCCCGGATCCCGCGCTGGAGATCGCCCACCTCGCGGTTGAGATCCCGATACATTTGTTCCCCGACCACGAACTGGCCCACGCGGCTGCGTCCCTGCTCGATGTCGCTCAGAGTGGCGTCGATGGCCCGTAGCGCCGCCTCGAACTGCGCCATGTCGAGCCTCTTGAACAGCGCCGTCGTTTCTTTGTAGGCGATTTCCGTGTTCGGCCGGATCCGGCTCGCGGACGTTCCGCTGTCGATGTCTACAAATCTATCGGCGATCATCGTATCGGCGCTGATCTGGGCCGTGGAATCGGCGGGAATCTCGCGCAGGTGCTCGCGCTCCACCTTCATGGTCACCTTCACCACGCGGTTCGGGTCGTTCGAGCCTGTGAGCGCCACCGAACTGACTTTGCCCACGGCAATGCCGTCCACGCGCACCGGCGTCCCCTGATCCACTCCCGTCCCGTCCGGAATGTACAGATAAAGGTTCGTCTTCTCCTGCAGCAGCGTTCCGCCGGTAAGCAGATAGAAAAGCGTGGACACGATGGCCAAGCCTACGACCGACACCGCGGAGATGCGAAACTTCGCCCAGTTGACCTGCCTGGCGGACGGCATTCATTCGGATTGTACCGCCGGCGGCGCTCCGCCAATAAGTAGTAACGCAAGCGACAATGGAAGCATCCAATCTCACGAGAGGTATTCATGGGCGATATCGGCATGCCCGAGCTGCTGGTGATACTGGGGCTCGCGGTGATTCTGTTCGGAGGGAAGAAAATCCCGGAAGTGGCCAAGGGGCTCGGCGAAGGCATTCGCAATTTCAAGTCGGCCCTGAAGGGCGACGGCGCCGCCAAGGACACCGAGAAAGCCTGACCCGGCGCTAACCCCGCCCGCGCTTCCTGCTAAGGTGAATCGTTGGAGCCGGTTTGAAGATTCGATCCAGGAAGTTCGAGGGCCGTTGCGCCAGACATAAGAAATTCAATCCAGCCATCGACGGGCCAGGCGCCATCAAAGGCGGATGTACGCGCTGCGGCCTGCTCTTGGAGATCTGGGAAGCCTCTCTCCGGCTGAACCAGTTGATCCGCAAGTTCGATCCCCACCACGACGACCTGAAGCGCCCGGCGGCGGAGCAACCCGCCCACGACCCGCGGCAGATGAGCTTCATTGAGTAGGAGGTCCGCCCGCGGTCGATTCTTGCCACCGGTTGTCTTTACCGGCGGCACGGGCTACCTCGCCAGCGCGCGCAGCACGATCCAGGATTTCTCCGCCGCAGACAACCGCACGCGCTCCGAAAACACGTCGTAATTCTTGAGTTCGATCCGTTGCAGCACACGCGAATAGATCTCCACGAGCGCCCAGAGTGAACGGCGGCTGCGGCGATGCACCATTCCCAGTAGAGGGCGCGATTCCTCATAGTACGCGCGCGCCCGCTCACACTCGAACCGCATCAGCTCCACGAACGCTTCGCCGCATGCGCCGGCCTTCAAATCATCCTCCCCGACGCCGAACCGTTCCAGGTCTTCGGCCGGGAGATAAATGCGGCCCCGTTCCGCGTCCTCCCGGATGTCCCGCAATATGTTCGTCAACTGGAACGCGATGCCGCACTTCTCCGCCAGCGGGAGGGCGCCGGGCGAGTCGAACCCGAAGATATGCACCACCGTCAGGCCGACGACGGAGGCTACCTGGTAGCAGTACCGGTATAGCTGGCCGAAGGTCTCGAAGCGCCGCGGCTCCAGGTCGGACGCCACGCCTTCGATCATTTCGTGGAAATACGATGGCGGGATGGCGTAGCGCCGCACGGCGTCGTGGAACGCGGGCCACACCGGGTGGCCGCTGAAACGGCCCTCGAGCGCCGCGTCCAGATCGGCGCGCCAGCCGTCGATGGCCGCCCGGTTCGCGCCGGGCTCGTCGCTCAGGTCGTCGCAATACCGCATGAACGCGTAGATCGCGCACATGGCGCTCCGCTGCGGCGCGGGAAGCAGCAGGAATGAGTAGTAAAAGTTCCTGGCGCGCGTGCGGGCCACCCGGCGGCAGTACCGATACGATCGTTCGATGGCGTTCACGGCGTTGGGGGGGCAGGCGGTTTCGCCTGCCGGGCGGCCAGGCCGGCGAAACCGCCCGCCCCACCCCGCCGGAGCAGCGTCCGAAGCAGAATGCCCGCGCGCTCCGTCCTGGAAATCGATGGCCGCGCGGTGAGCACGTCGTAGTCTTGCTCCTCGATTTTTTCGAGGACGCGCATGCCGCCGCGGCTGAACAGTTCGAGATCGACCGCCAGCCTGCGGTCCACCATTCCCGCCAGCGGGAGTCCCTCCAGAAACAGCCCGCGCGCCTTGTCCACGGCTTCGCGCAGGGCGTCCCGAAATGCCGGCGTCGGGCGGCGCGCGGCCAGATCCTCCAGCGCGCAGCCGTGCCGTTCGAGCAGGGACAACGGCAGGTACACGCGTCCCTTCAGCCAATCGACGGTCACGTCCTGCCAGAAATTGGCGAGCTGCAGAGCGGTGCAGGTGGCGTCCGAGAGCCGCTGCCGGCGCTCGTCGGAATAGCCGCAGAGGTAGAGCACCAGCCTTCCGACGGGGTTCGCCGAATACCGGCAGTATTGGAAGAGGCCCTCCCAATCGCGGTAGCGGTTGACGGTCTGGTCCTGCACGAAAGCCCGGATCAGATCGGCGAACGGCTCTGCAGGGATGCCGCACCGCTCAACGGTGGGCGTCAGCGCCACGAATACCGGGTGCGTGGCGCGACCCTCGTACATGGCTGCCAGTTCGCCGCGCCACCATTCCAGCAGCCGCAGGCTTTCCGCCGTATCGCCGATTTCGTCTCCCAAGTCATCGGCCCACCGGCAGAAGGCATAGACATTGAAAAAATCCTGCCGCAGCCGCCGGGGGAGCAGAAAACTCACCACGTGGAAATTCTCGTAGTGATGCGTCGCCAGCCAGCGCGTGTAGGATTGCGCCTCCGGGAGCGAACAACCGCGCTCCAGCGCCTCGGACGATTTGACAAACTCCGCGGGGGGGAGGAACAGGTCGGCGGGCATTGCGCGCCGTCCCTTATGGCAGGATGGCCGTCTTCAGGTGGCCGTTGTGGCTCATCAGGTGGCGCATGACCTCCAGCAGGTTGGCCAGCGGCTCTTCCCGGTTCACGAAGAACGAAGCCGTTACGCTACCCGCGCACACCATGTCGAGCGCCTTCCGGATGGAAGCCGGAGTGTGATGGAAGGTCGCCTTGCAGGTGATTTCGGAGTAGTGCAAAAGCGCCGTATCGAGCGCCACCCGCGTGTCGTTGGGGCAGCCGCCGAAGAAGTTCACGGTCCCGCCGCGGCGGACCATGTTCACCGCCCATTGCCAGGTTTGCGGCTTGCCCACCGCTTCCACGGCAATATCCACGCCGCGGCCGTGCGTCAGGCCGCGAACCGATTGTACCGGGTTGGATTCGTCCGCCCCCACCAACAGCTCATCCGCGCCCAGCGCGGCCGCCCGGTCGAGTTGCGTCCTCCGGCGCCCGATCGCAATCACCCGGCATCCGAACAATTTCGCCATCTTGACGAACATCAGGCCGATCGGTCCCAGCCCGATGATCGCGATGGTGTCGTCCGGCCGCGGGGCCGTCTCGTCGAAGCCGCGGACCACGCAGGCCAGCGGTTCCACCAGTGCCGCGTCCTGGTACCCGACGTGCGCCGGGATGAGGTACGTGTTCCGCTCCACGATGCGGGAGGGAATGCGGATGTACTCGGCGTAGGCGCCGTTGTTGAAGAGCAGGTCCTCGCAAAGGTTCTGCAGGCCGCGCCGGCAGAAGAAGCACTGTTCGCAGGGAGCGGAATTGGCGGCCACCACGCGCTGTCCGACCGAAAAACGAGCGACGTCGGCGCCGGCCGCGACGACATCGCCGGCCAGTTCGTGCCCGAACACGGCCGGGGGCACGATCATGCGAGCGTGGTACCCGCGGCGGAAGACTTTCACGTCCGTGCCGCAGGTCAGCGCTACCTTGACCCGCACAAGGATGTCTCCGCTGCCTATACTGGGAACGGCCACCGGCTCCACCTGCAGGTGCTCCTTCCCGTAGAGCACGGCAGCCATCATCTGGCTATTCACTATGACCACCTCTGTGGTTGAACGATTATTTTCAACGATTTAGGCCCCGGATGCAACGCCAAATCAATTCCTGAACGGATTTTAACCAACGGGAGGCGATGAGAAATCAGCTCCTCCACAGGCAATTCACCACTGAAAATAAGAGTTGCAGACTCTTTTTGCAAGTCCACGGACGCGCTATAGCACCCGAACAGCGTGCGTTCTCCCACACAAATCTCCGCGCCGGAAGCTTCCACGCGTTCGGTAGCGGACGTCTGGGCGAAGAGAAGGATGCGGGCGCCTGGCCGCGAACAGGAAATCGCCTGATCCACGATTCCAGGCGCGGACGCGGCCACGATCACAAGATCGGCCCCGCGCCCTTCCGTTTGGCGCCTGATTTCGGCGGCAACCTCCGTCGTCCGCGGATCCAAGGCGAGTTGCGCCCCGCATCGGCGCGCAATCTCCAACCGGGGGGCGATGGTGTCCGTGGCGGCGATCCGTGCGCCGGTGCGCCGGGCCAGCATCGTGAACAACAGGCCAATCGGTCCCTGGCCCATAATGAGGACGAATTCGTCCGGCCGCGGATCGCACTGCGCCACGGCTTTGAGGCAAGTATTCACCGGCTCCACCAGAGATGCCCGCTCGAACGAGACGCCCTCCGGTATGCGTTCCACTCCCCGCTCGACAATCCAGTCCATCACGCGCACATACTGCGCGAATCCGCCTCCCGCCGGCTCGAAACCGGCGGTGATGCCGACCCGTTTGTACTGCGGGCACTGCGCGTACAGCTTCCGCCGGCAGTAAAAGCATGCCAGGCAGGGGATGTGATGGAAGGCCACCACGCGGTCCCCCGGGTGGAACTTCGACACGCCGGCGCCGGCCGCCACCACTACCCCCGCCGTCTCATGTCCGAAAATGCGCGGCGGCGGCAGCAGGTTGTAGGCGATCTTTTTCAGATCCGTGTTGCAGATGCCGCACGCCTCGACACGGATCAGGATCTCTCCCGGCCCGATTTCCGGCGTCGGCACTTCTTCCACGCGAACTGTGCTTTCACCGCGGTAGACCGCGGCATGCATGACTTCCGGTATGGCGCTCATTCAGAACCGGCAATGACCCAAGAAATTCCCTAAAGCGCGGGAGGCCCGAACACATCGTTTTCGCAGCCGTACGAGTTCGGCCAACCGAGCCCGGGGGTTTTGCAGTAAGTCCCGTAAAATAATCATTGTATCGAAGTGGCCGTCCGTTCGGAGAGCCCTATTGAAATCGTTCTGCAGGGTTTCGGATGCCAGGTCGGTCACGGTGTGCACGCAATAAAACGGCAATCCGCGCGAGTGCGCACGAGCGGCCACCCCCGCCGCTTCCATCTCCACCGCGCAAGCCCCGGCGGCGCGGAGCATCCGTTTCTCCTCGGCGGTCCGCGCCACGTGGTCCAGCGAACAGACGGGCCCGCTGTGGGAGGCGACGGCAGCCCTGACCGGCAGCTCTGCATAGCTCCCCTCCGGACCGGAAACGGTAGTCCCCACCACGATGTCGGCCACCCGGAGGGCGGGATCCAGCGCTCCGCAAAACCCTGCACTGACGACGGCATCCGCCGGAAAAACGGACAGGGCCTCGTCCACGGCGGCGGCGGCTCTCGCCCGCCCCGCCCCGTTGGCCACCAGCAGGACTTCGTGACCGTTCAAACGCCCCGTGGGGAAACTCCGCGACCTGCCCGCCACCGGCAGGTTCCACCCGGCAAACTCCCTCCGGTCCGCGGCTACGATCAGGATTCGCATCGAACAGCTTCCGCCCCGGCGAACCACGCCGCGGCGCGCGACAGCGCCACGTCGGCCGGCGCCGGGTCGAAGCCCAGCTCCCGGCGCGCCTTCTCGTGCGTCACCCACATCTTCTTCCGCGCCATCCGGACGCCCTCCAGGGGAACCCGGGGAGGACGCCCCGTCACCTCGGCCCACGCCGTACTGCAAGCGCCCGCGCAGTACGCCACCACAAAGGGCAGACGCGTCGCAGGCGCCTTTCGTCCCGTTATTTTGGCGAGTTTCCCCAGGATTTGCTCCAGCGTCAGGTTTTCAGACCCGAGGATATACCGCTCCCCCGCCCGGCCACGCTCACACGCCAGCAGGTGCCCTTCGGCGCAGTCCCGGGCATCCACTATATTCAGGCCCGTATCGACGAAAGCGGGCATGTCTCCTTTCAGAAAATCGGCCACGATTCTGCCCGTCGGCGTGGGCTTCACGTCGTGATCGCCGACCGGCGCCGTGGGATTAACAATCACCACCGGAAGGCCGCCGCGCGCGAACTCCAAAGCCTCTTGTTCGGCCAGGAACTTGGATCGCTTATAGTGCCCTACCATGTCCGCCAGGGCGACGGGCGTATTCTCGTCGCCGATGCCGCCGTGCGGAATGCCGATGCAGCCTACCGTGCTGGTATATACGACGCGTTCCACGCCCGCGTTCTTAGCGGCTTCGAGCAGGTTGCGCGTGCCATCTACGTTGGACCGGTAGAGTTCCGAAGGCTGCCGGGCCCACAGCCGGTAATCGGCGGCCACGTGGAACACCAGCCCGCACCCCGCCGCCGCGCGCGTGAGCGATGCGGCGTCCCGCAGGTCGCCCGCAACGGCCTCGACCTCGAGTTCCGCGACCCGGCTCCCCGGCCTCACCAGCGCCCGCACGGAATACCCGCGGTCGAGCAGTTTACGCGCCACGTGCCACCCGAGAAACCCCGAAGCGCCGGTGACGAGTACGGGCTTCACCGCTTGACCTCAAAGCCGACTCCACCGCCGAGCGCCCTCCGGGCCGTCTCCGCGTCAGGATCAACTCCGACGTCTATCGCAAGGTCCATGCGAGCATCTTCAGGTTGTCGGCCAGGCCGGCGTTGATACCCAGCGCGGCGGAGGGCTCGAAGCCGCAATGCACCATGCAGTGCTCGCAGCGGGGGTCGTTCCCTGGCCCGTAACTCTCCCATGGGGTCTGCGTCATCAGTTCTTCAAAGGTTCTGTAGTGTCCGTCCGTGATGAGGTAGCACGGCCCCTTCCAGCCCTTGACGTTGTAGGTCGGGTTGCCCCAGGCGGTGCACGGGAAATCGTGCTCGCCCCGCAGGAACTCCACGTACAGCGGCGTCTGCTTAACGGGGTACTTCCGGGCCACGCGTTCGAAATCGCGGAACTTCTCGTTGACCTCCTCGCGCGTCATGAAAATTTCCCGGTCGTCCACCGCGGAGTATCCGTATGCCGGCGAAATCTGGTGGCCGTCCACATCGAACTGCCTCAGAAACTCGAACAACTCCTCGATTTCCAGCATGTCCGTCTCTTTGTAGACGGTGGTATTGGTGCAAACCTGGAAACCGGCGGCCTTGGCGGCTTTAACGCCTTCGACCGCCTCCCGGAACACGCCGTCTCGTTCGACGCACAGGTCGTGCGTTTTCTCCATCCCGTCCAGGTGCACGTTGAAGTAGAAGCGCCGGTCCGGCCGGAACTCGCGCAGGCGGCGGACGATGAACATGCCGTTCGTGCAGAGGTAGATATTCCGGTCGCGTTCCAGGATGCCGGCCGTCAGGGCGCCGATCTGCGGATACATCATCGGCTCTCCGCCGCAAATCGAAACGACCGGCGCGCCGCACTCGTCCACCGCCGCCAGGCACTCCTCCAGGGGGACGCGCTCCGTGATGGTCGATTCGTACTCCCGGATGCGCCCGCACCCCGTGCAGGTGAGATTGCAGGCGTGCAGCGGCTCCAGCATCAGGACGATCGGAAAGCGCTGGCGGATCATCGGGTGCGGCTGCCGCTTCTCGCCCGTTTTCGGCGGGAGGATCCGGAAGGGGTTGGCCCCCCCGGATTCCGGCCCGAGGTTCTTCTGCCACTCCGGCCGCGGCCGCATCCGGTTCTTGAGAATGTATCCGGCCAGGCCGGCGGTCATCGCGAGGTGAAATTTCATAGGCTAACCGTTTGAGTCTGGGCGCGTGTTCCCGAATGCGGCCAGGGCCAGCAGCGGGAAGTAATCCTTGTACAGGTGGTACTTCAGGTAGAACACCTTGGGAAATCCGGTCCCGGTGGCCAGTTCCTCGGCCCAACTCCCGTCCGGGCGTTGCGTTTCCACCAGGTACTCGATACCCTGCCGGACGCTGAGGCTCGCGGCATCGCCTCCGGCGATCAGGCCTAAGATGGCCCAGGCGGTCTGCGAAGGCGTGCTCGGCGCCGGGGTGAACGCGCCGTTGTCGTAGCTGGCGCAGCTTTCTCCCCAGCCGCCATCCGCATTCTGCACGGACCGCAGCCATTCCCCGGCTCGCAGGATGTGCGCCTCGCGGTCGCTCTCGCCCGAAGCAGCGAGGCCGCGGAGCGCAAAACACGTGCCGTAAATGTAGGCCACGCCCCAGCGCCCGTACCAACTCCCGTCGGCCTCCTGATTGCGCACCAGCCACCGCACGCCGCGGCGCACCGCCGGGTGTTCGCGGCTCAGATCCTGCGCCGCCAGCGCCTCCAGCACGCGCCCGGTGATATCGGCGCAGGTGGGGTCGAGCATGGCGTTGTGATCGGCGAACGGGACGCTCCGCAGGAATTGCCAGTTGTTGTCCGCGTCGAACGCCGCCCATCCCCCGTCCCGCGATTGCATGGCCAGCAGCCACTCCAGCCCGCGTTTCTGAGCGGCCGTTTGCGCCGCCGAATCGGCCGCCACGGCCCGGCTGAGCGCCAGCAACACCATGGCCGTGTCGTCGATATCCGGGTAGAACTCGTTGCGGTACTCGAAGGCCCAGCCGGAAGGCTCCGTGCGAGGGCGCTTGACGGACCAGTCTCCTTTGCGCCGGATCTCGCGGGCGAGCAGCCAATCGGCGGCGCGCCGGAGCGGGTCCTCCAAGCCGCCACCGGAGAGGGCGGGCGTCCGCGGCGGCTCTTCATTCGCCATTCCCAGCGCATACGCCGCGATCGCCGTATCCCACACCGGCGAAAAACAGGGCTGAAAAAAGAAACGCTGGCCGTCGTCCACCGCCAGGCGGTTAAACTGGCGGAGCGCCTCGGCCCGCAGCGGGTCGCTTTCCGCGTACCCGAGCGCGTCCAGCGCCATCACGGAATACATCATCGGCGGGTAGATGGCGCCGAGGCCATCGGAGTGACGCAGGCGCTCGATCATCCAGTCCCGCACTTTGGCCAGGGCTGCGCGGCGAATCGCCCGCGATCCGTGCCGTTCCCACCGCTTCAGCAGGCGATCGCCCAGCAGAAAGGCGCCGCGCCAGGAGAACCAGCCGTCTTCCTGGTGGAACGCGGGGCTCACGCCGGGGAGCCAGATTTCGTCCAGATGAAAGCCCTGGGGCACGGGACGGTGCGGGTCGGCGGCGTACACGATCGACAGCGAGACCGCAATCGCCCGGGTCCACGAAGACATCTGGTACAGAAAACGAAAAGGCATCAACGCCATTTCCGGCGGGATGCTGGGGCAGTACCGGCGCGGGTACAGGTCAAAGAGGCTGAGGTTGATCTTGACGTAGCTATTGGCGGCCTGCAAGCCCCCGAGGGAGAGAATCCGGCCGCGCAGGGCCGCCATGCGCGGGTCCTCCGGCGGAATCCCCGCCAGCTTCAGGGCGACGTAGGCCTTTACCGACGCGCTGACCTCCGAGGGACCGCCCGGGTAGATGTTGAACCCGCCATCCTCCAATTGCCGCTTCAGGATCGAGTCCACCGCCCGCTCCACCAGCGGGCGGGTGGCCGGTTCCCAAGCGCCCGCTGCCGGCGGATAGAGCCAGAGCTGGAACAGAATGAAGTCCGCTTCGAGGGTGCTGTCGGCTGTCAACTCGGCGCACCAGTGACCGGCTTCGGCCTGCCGCCCCGCGACGTAGGCGGCGGCGCGCTCAACCGACGCGGCGGCCGCGGATTGTAGCGTGCTGCCAAGCTGTAGCGGAGCGCTCATGGCATCGACGCGGCCAACTCGGCCGGCAGTATAAAGCGCACATCCTCCTCGACCAGTTCGATTTCCTCCAGTTCCCGGAATCCACGCTCCCGCAGGAAAGCGATCAGTTCCCGAACCAGGTGCTCGGGGGCCGAAGCCCCGGCGGTCACACCGATGTTCTTGACTCCCTCCAGCCAGGCCGGGTCCACTTCGGTGCGGTCGTTGGCCAGGTACGCCCGTACCCCGAAATTCGCAGCCACCTCCACCAGTCGCTTGGAATTCGAGCTGTTCTGGGACCCCACCACGAGGAGCAGATCGCAGTGGCCGGCGATCGCCTTCACGGCCATCTGCCGGTTTTGCGTCGCGTAGCAGATGTCTTGCGCCGGCGGGCCCTGGATGAGCGGAAAGCGCTGGGCCAGGCGGCCCACGATATCGCGCGTCTCGTCCAGGCTGAGCGTGGTCTGGGTCAGGTACCGCACCCGGGCGGGGTTGGGCAGTTCCAGCCGGTCCACATCCTCCACCGTCTCAACCAGGTAGCTGCAATCCGGCACTTCGCCCAGCGTCCCGATCACCTCATCGTGATCTTTGTGCCCGATGAGCACGATCGAGTACCCTTCCCGCGCGAATCGCGAGGCTTCCAGGTGCACCTTGGTCACCAGCGGGCACGTGGCGTCGATCAGTTCCAGCCGCCGCTCCCTGGCCTGCTGCCGCACGGACGGGGCCACGCCGTGGGCGCTGAAGATAGCGCGGGCGCCTTCCGGAACTTCATCCAACTCCTCCACGAAAATCGCTCCCGCGGCGCGCAACTCCTCCACAACGTGTTTGTTGTGAACGATCTCCTTGCGCACATACACCGGCGGACCGTAGAGATCGAGCGCGATCTTGACCACATCGATGGCTCTCACCACGCCCGCGCAGAATCCCCGCGGCTTCAGGAGAAAGATCTTCTTTTCGACGCCGTGCTCGGGCGCGAAAGGCTTCAGAGGCATAAAGACAGTTGACTCCAATTATATCAAGGGGGCCTCCGGTAGATAGTGCAAATACAGTGAAAAGCAAGGATTTGCAGCCGGACCCCGGTGTGCTGTGGCACACTATGGGCATGCTCGCATGGACCGAGGCGGAGGTCGCCGAGAGTTTGGTTTTACAGGTAGCGGCCGCCGCCGGCGCGGTCTGCGCAATCGCCTTCGATCGCTCGCGGCCTCCTGCCGGCGAGCGAACGGACGATGCGCCGCTCCTGAGAGAAGCCATCCGGCAGCTTCGGTCCTATTTCCGCGGCGAACTCCGCGAGTTCACGCTGCCCCTGGAGATGGCCGGCACCGAGTTCCAGAAACGCGTCTGGCGGGAATTGCTGAAGATTCCCTACGGGGAGACGCGCAGCTATGGGGACCTGGCGAGCGCCCTCGGGTCGCCCAACGCCGTCCGCGCGGTTGACCCCATCGCTATCGTGGTCCCGTGCCATCGCGTCATCGGATCAGGCGGCAAGCTGGTCGGCTACGGCGGCGGACTTCCTCTCAAACGCAGGCTTCTGGCGCTCGAGCAGGCCCACGCGGGGCTGTTCGCCTAGTACCCATCCACCCCAAAGAGTACTTTCAGAATCCTCGAATGTTCATATACTAAGCTTCCTGGAGCCCGGAAATCTCCCGGTGACTTTCGGCACCGGCTTCGCCGGTTCCAAAAGCGTTTACATAACCGCGCGGCAGACGCAGGAAGAGTGGGTGGCGGAGTCGGATGGCGTCAACAACCTGGATTGCCGAGACCAGAATGCACCTGTTCTTCGTCGCGTTAATTGCATTCTCTCTGTCCTTCTCTGCGTTCTCCCAGACTTATGTGGTCGGCTCCGTAATCGGGGGCGCTATTCCTGACAACATTCCCGGTACGGCGGCCAATCTCGGTAGTCCTTGGGCGATCGCCCGCGATCAGGCGGAGAACACTTTAGTTACGCTTCATCACTACCACTCCGTTTTGAGACTCAATGCCGAGGGCGTTCTCACGCGCGTAGCCGGCACGGGAATCCCGGGGTACAACGGCGACAGTGGCCCCGCCGAGAGCATAC
>JAIQFU010000602.1 GCA_020073115.1 Terriglobia bacterium | reverse complement strand
AGGGCGTCTTTGGCGTGGACCGCGCGCCCAACCCGTGGAGCGACATCCCCCAAGCGGAAGTGGTGATGGCCATCGGCGCCAACATCGGCGAGTGCGCGCCGATCACCACCGACTACATCTGGCGCGCGCGCGACAGCGGGGCCAAACTCATCGTGGCCGACCCGCGGATGACGCCCATCGCGCGCAACGCCGCCCTGTTCCTGCCGGTGCGGCCGGGCACGGACCTGGCGCTGCTCATGGGCATGCTGCACGTCATCGTCCGCGACCGCCTGACCGACAGCGCCTTCATCGCCGCGCACACCACGGGGTTCGAAAAGACCGTGGAATCCGTGAAAGAGTGGGACCCACGGCGGGCGGCGGAGGTCTCGGGGGTGCCGCCGGAGGCCATCGAGCGCGCGGCCCACATGATCGGCGAAACGCGGCGCGCGATGATCCTGCACGCGCGCGGGCTGGAGCACCAGTCCAAAGGCGTGGAGAACTGCGAAGCCGTGTGCGCCATCGCCCTGGCCACGGGGAATATCGGGCGCGAGGGCGCGGGCTGCGTCATGATCACCGGGCAGGGCAACGGCCAGGGCGGCCGGGAGCACGGCCAGAAATGCGACCAACTGCCCGGCCAACGCAGCCTGATGGACCCGGCGGCGCGCGCGCACGTAGCGGGCGTGTGGGGCATCTCGCCCGACGAACTGCCCGGCCCCGGCCTCACCGCCCAGGAGATCATGAACGCCATCCACGCGGGCGAGATCAAGGCCCTGTTCTCCATCTGCTTCAACCCCATGGTGTCGCTCCCGGAGGCGAACTTCACGCGCGAGGCCCTGGAACGGCTGGAGTTCTTCGGCGTGGTCGATTTCTTCCTCTCCGAAACCGCCATGTTCGCGGATGTGGTCCTGGCCGGCAGCCTCCAGGAGGAGGAAGAGGGAGTCACGGCCAGCATGGAGGCGCGGGTGATCCACATCAATAAGGCCGTGGACCCGCCCGGCAATGCCCGCACCGATACCGCCATCATTTGCGACCTGGCGCGCCGCCTGGGGCGGGGGCAATACTTCCCGTTTCGCGAGCCGCGGGAGGTGTTCGACGAATTGCGCGAAGCCTCTCGCGGCGGCATCGCCGATTATTACGGCATCACCTACGAGAAGATCGACGCGCAGAAAGGCGTTTTCTGGCCCTGCCCCTCGCTGGACCACCCCGGTACGCCGCGCCTCTTCGAGGGCGGCCGTTTCTTCCATGGCGACGGCAAGGCGTATTTTCCGAAGCTGGCGTGGCGCGAAAGCGGCGACCCGGTGGACGATCGGTTTCCCATCTACCTCACCACCGGCCGCGTCGTCAGCCAATACCTTTCCGGGACGCAAACCCGGCGCATCGGCGCCCTGGTGGACCAATACCCCGAGCCGAAGCTGGAGATCCACCCGCGCCTGGCGGAGCAGTACGGGATCAGAACCGGCGATTGGGTGGAAATCACGACCCGGCGCTCTTCCATCACCCTGCAGGCGAACGTGGTGCGCACGATTCGACCCGACACCGTTTTCATTCCTTACCACTGGCCGTGGAACCGCAGCGTGAACCGCCTGACGCACCGGACGCTCGACCCGAGGAGCAAGATACCGGAGTTCAAAGTATCGGCGTGCCGCATCGAATGCAAAGGGGGTTCTTAGATGTTTGGGATGGAGTTCTACGTCGATCCGTCCCGCTGCATCGGGTGCCAGGCGTGCCTCAAAGCCTGCGAGGAGTGCGAGACGCACCGCGGCGTCTCCATGATCAACTTCGATTTCGTGGACCGCCCCGAGACCATCGCCACCGCGGCCTACGTCTGCTGGCATTGCGACAACCCCACCTGCGCCCAGGTCTGCCCGGCGGACGCCATCAAGAAATACGAGGACGGCATCGTCGGGTCGTCGCTCAAGCCGCGCTGCATCGCCTGCTCCAACTGCGTGCTGGCCTGCCCCTTCGGTATCCCCAAGCTCGTTCCGGAATACGAGCAGATGATGAAGTGCGACATGTGCTACGACCGCACGTCGGTGGGCAAGCGGCCCATGTGCGCCACCGTCTGTCCCAGCCAGGCGCTGGCCTACGTCACGCCCGAGGCCATCGCCGCCACGCGCCGCGACAAGCCGGTGAACACGTTCCAATTCGGCGCCCAGACCATCACCACCAAGGTCTTCATGATGGCCCCGGCGGGGGTCGGAGAGATTTCGATCGACGTCGCCGACTACATGTGGGAGGGGGAGCATGAAGTGGTTCCACAAGCCTTCTAGCGCGCCGCTGTGGCAGGACGAGTTCTCCGTCTTCACCGCCGACGAGCGCTACGTCACGCGCCGGCAGTTCACCAAATTCCTGACGCTCACCAGCCTGGCGATGTTCGTCGGCAACCTGTGGATCGCGGTGCGGGCGTGGATCTCCGGCCGGCCTTCTTTTCCCCGGCGGGCGGTGGCGCGCCTGGACGAAATCCCCGCCGGCGGAGTGAAGCTGTTCGCGTATCCTACGGCCGGCGACGGCTGCATCCTGGTTCGCCCGGCGCCCTCGACCTGGGTGGCGTACAGCCAGAAGTGCACCCACCTTTCCTGCGCGGTGTACTACTCGCGCGAGAACGGCCGGCTGGAGTGCCCGTGCCACAAGGGCGTCTTCGCCATTGCGAACGGGGCGCCGGTAGCCGGCCCTCCGCGCCGGCCGCTGGCTCGGGTGCTGCTGGAGCAACGCGGCGGGTTACTGTACGCGGTGGGTATGCAGGAAGGGGAGGGCGCATGAAGCCGCAACCGCGCCAGAGCCGCGGGTTGACCGCCATCGACGGCGCCATGGCGCTGATCGTCATACTCCTGATGGTGCAGATCTGGCTTCTTTCCGCCACGTTGGAGGCATTCCTGGCGGGCCGCCGCGAAGCCGTGATCCCCGGCGCCGTGATTTCCGGCATTCTGTTCGGTTTTTGCCACCGGTTGTTTTTGATCCGGGCAAAGAACCGGTGGCAAAAACCGACCACCGGCGGTACGGATTCTGAAACAAAATCCCGTCAGGAACGTCTAAATTCGGGCATATACCTGTATGAGACTCGGTGTGTTCCTCTTCTGCTCGGGCCTGTTGCTGGCCCAGACCGATTCCGCGCCGCAGGACAAGTGCCGCGTGGAAGGCAGGGTCGTGAATTCCGTCACCGGCGAACCCGTGCGGCGGGCCAAGGTCACTTTGAGGCTGAATCCCGCCGCCCCCGTCATGGGCGTCGGGGGGGTGGGCGTCCCTCCGCCCCCCGGGGCGGCGGGTTCGCTTGGAAGCCTGATGTCGTCCCAGTATTCCACCACATCCAGCGGCCCTTCTTCGAGCGGCCAGGCGGCAGCCAACATGGGTTCCACCATGCCCTTCATGCCGATGCCGTCATTGAGCAGCGGGACTCCGCGTCCGGCCCCCATTACCGCCGCCACGGATGCCGAGGGCGATACCCTCACCTGGAGCGTTACATCGGCTGCCGGGCATGGCACAGCCTCAGCCTCTGGCACCGGAAACTCCAAGTTGATTGGCTACCTCCCCGCGCATAACTACACGGGCGCAGACCACTTCACGGTCCAGGTCTCAGACGGCTTGCTTACAGACACCATCATCGTCAACGTGACGGTTGCCCGACCTGTTCTGACCCTCAATTCTCTCGCAGTCTCCGACGGCCAGATTCTCGAATCGGCGGAGAACAGTAACATCGGTGGCACACTCAATACCACTGCCACCACCTTCAACCTGGGTGACGATGCAGCCAACCGGCAGTATCGGGCCATCCTGTCCTTCAACACCGGGCCTCTGCCCGACAATGCCGTCATCACCGCCGTCACACTCAAGATCAAGCAGCAGGGGCACTTGGGCGCCAACCCGTTCCTCACGCTGGGCGGGATTGCAGTCGATATCAAGAAAGGCAACTTCGGC
>JAIQFU010000070.1 GCA_020073115.1 Terriglobia bacterium | reverse complement strand
CACCGTTACGTTGTAGCGGTAGAGCGGCTCGCCAGGAGGGTTGGGCGGAACCTGGCTGTGCTCCAGGACCTCGCCGAACAGCGGCGAGGACTGCAACGCCCTCAGCGCATCGATTTCCGGCTGCACATCCTGGGAAGCGAGCGTCATGACCAATTGGACGTGGTTCTGCGCATCGGCCGAAGGCCGGATCTGGACCACTTTGACGTTGTAGGGCAGGGTTTTCTCCAGGTCGGAGAGCAGGCGCGTCCAACTGATCCCCTTGCGGTTGAGCAGATCGTTGATGAAATTGGTGCGGTAGAGCACCAGGGCGTTTTCAGGCTTGTTCAGAATCGCGACGAGGCGCGACTGCTCGGCGGCCGCCTCCCGGACCTGCCGGTTGAGGCGGTTGACATCGCGCCGGACGTCGGCCATCTGGGCGCGATCGGTCATGATCAGCGAGATGAGCGCTCCCAGGGTGGCCAACAGGAGCAGGCTCACGGCGATGGACGCCACCAGCATGGCGCGGTCGCGCCGGAACGGCTGGCTGGCGAGATTGATGGGGACTTTCATTTCAATTCCTGGCGATGGACCGCAAATATCCCAGCAGCCCGGCGTCGTTCTCCCCGGGCACGCGCAGCGGCGAGCGCAGGATCTCCGTTTCCACGCCCCACTCCTCCTGGAAGCGGCGGCCGACCTCCTCCGCGTGCGCGCCGAAGCCGCACAGAATCAGTTTGTCGGCGGGCCGCCCCAGGTTGTCTTCCACGTATACGAAAGTGGGGATGAGCACCGCCGCCACTTCCTCCCATTCGGCCGAGGCCAGTTCCAGGCAGCGCGCCAGCCTGATGGCGCCTTTGTCCCGAACCAGCAGGCTGAGGACGCGTCCGGCGATCTTGGCCAGCACCGCGAGGCCGTTCTCGGGGGCCAGTTCGGCCGCGGCCAGGGCCGACGTGGTGACCAGCCCGGGGTTCATTCCGGCGGCGCGGAAGGGCGCTTCATACCGCGACACGATCTCCAGGGGAGCGACCACCGCCACCACGTCCACCTTCTTGTTGGCCACGGGCTGCGCGAAGTAGCTGACCGCGGCCGACTCCACGTCGAAGGGCACGCTGCGCTTCAGGCGGAAGCGAACCAGCGAGCGCTGCTCCTTGGGATCGGAAGGGAAGCTGTCGAAATCGAGCACGGTCATGCGGGTGCTGTAATCCGGGAGGATGAGGGCGACGTCGCGGCGCTTGCGCGCCGGATGTTTCGCCGCGAGGGTGCGGACGGCCGCCACGAACTCGTCGGAATCCACGACGTTTTCCTTGAGGGGCGAGATGGAGAGCGTGCCCGGCTTGAAGGGGTGGAATTCGAGTTCGGCGCGCGAGGAAATGCGCGCGGCGGCGATGCCGGCTTCGGAGATTTCGAAGGCCATCCCCGGGGGCGGGTCCTGGAGGATCGACTTGAGGCGGTCTAGCAGCAAGAGCAACCCCCTTTTTCACCGCCGAGGCGCGGAGACGCGGAGTTTTCAAAGATTGTGGACTGCATTTCAGCCATAGCGTCTCGTTTTCTCTGCGTCTCTGCGCCTCGGCGGTAAATTCCCATCCCGCTACCCTTCAATGAACGTCACCTTGTTAATCTCGCGCAGGGTCGTGATGCCGCTGCGCATTTTTTCTACCGCCGATTCGCGGAGGAACGTCATGCCGTCTTCGCGCGCCGCGCGGCGGATTTCGGAGCTGGGGCGGCGGTCCAGAATCATCTCGCGGATATGGTCGGTCAGGTCCAGCAGCTCGTGGATGGCCGAGCGGCCGCGGAAGCCCGTGCCGCCGCATTCGAAACACCCCGCGCCTTCGGCGAAGGGGAAATCGCGCCACTCGTCGGGGTTCAGCCCGCTCTCCACCAGGACGTGGTCCAGGTAATGCACGCGCTTCTTGCAGTGCTCGCAGATGACGCGCACCAGGCGCTGCGCCAGAATGCAGTTCAGCGAGCTGACGAAATTGTAGGGCTCCACCCCCATATTGAGGAAGCGGCCCAGCACGTCGAGCACGTTGTTGGCGTGCACGGTGGTGAACACCAGGTGGCCGGTAAGGGCGGAGTTGATGGCGATCTGCGCGGTTTCCTGGTCGCGGATTTCGCCCACCATGATCTTGTCCGGGTCGTGGCGCAGGATGGAGCGCAGCCCGCGAGCGAACGTCAAACCCTTTTTCTCGTTCACCGGGATCTGGGTGATGCCCTTGATCTGGTACTCCACCGGGTCTTCGATGGTGATGATCTTGTCTTCGTCGTTCTTGATTTCGCTGAGCGCGGCGTAGAGCGTGGTGGTTTTGCCGGAGCCGGTGGGGCCGGTGACCAGCACCATCCCGTAGGGTTCCAGGATGTAGCGCCGGAACTTGGCCAGGTCGTTCTCCGCGAACCCCACCACGTCGAGCGAGAGCTTGGCGAACTTCTCGCTCATGGACTCCTTATCGAGCACGCGCAGCACGGCGTCCTCGCCGTGAATCGTGGGCATGATGGAGACGCGGAAGTCGATGAGGCGGCTCTTGTAACGCACGCGGAAACGGCCGTCCTGCGGGACGCGCCGCTCGGCGATATCCAGCTCGCTCATCACCTTGATGCGGGAGATGATGGTCTGCTGCCAGTCCTTGGCGATCGGCGGCATAGCGTAGTGCAGCACGCCGTCGATGCGGTACTTGATGGCCACTTCCTGGTCGCGCGATTCAATGTGGATATCGCTGGCGCGCCGCTCCAGGGCGTTGAAGATGGTGGTATCGACCAGCTTGATAACGGGCGCGATGTCGGCGTCCACGTTGGTGAGCTTGTCGATGGAGAGGGTTTCGTCCTGCTCGCCCTCCTCCGCCACCACGTCGAGGGTGAAGCCTTCGGTGACCTCTTCCAGGACGCGCTGCGACTGTTCGGTTTTCTTCAGCAGCTCGGAAATCTGGGAGAGGGTGGCCACCTTGACGCGCAACTTCTTGTTGAGCAGGAGGGTGAGCTCATCGATGAGGTTGAGGTTCCGCGGGTCGGAGAGCGCGATGTCCAGCGTGCCGTTCTGCGCGCTCATGGGCACGAAATTGTAGCGGAACATCAGGTCCACGGGGATGGAGCGGAACAGGTCGTGATCGATGACCGATTCCCGCAGGTCCACGTACTCGCAGCGGTAGCGCGCGGCGATGGCGCGCGCCTGCTCGGTTTCGGCGGAGGGGTCTGGGAGCCGTAATTTATCGACGGTAGCCATATTGTTAATGCATCGTATCCACCAGCGAAAAGATCGGCAGATACAGGGAAATCAGAACAAACGCCACGAACGCGCCCATGAAAATCATGATGGCGGGCTCGATCAGGGAAAGGGTGGCCGTCATCCGGGTATTCACGTCGTCTTCGAAGAACTCGGCCACGCTGTTGAGCATGGTGGGGAGCGCCCCGGTGGATTCGCCGACCTCGATCATGTCCACGGCGAGGTCCGGAAAGATCTTGGAGGCGTGCAGGGAAGAGGAGAGCGGCTGGCCTTCGCGCACGCCCTTGCCGGCGCGCTCCACCGCGGTGCGCAGCAGGGGGGTGTTGAGCGAATCGGCGGCGGTATCCATAGCCTGGACCAGGGGGATGCCGCCGGTAAGCAGGGTGCTCAGAATCCGGGAGAGCTGCGCCACCTGGTATTTCAGCCAGATTTCGCCGGCGATGGGCAGCCACATCTTGACGCGGTCGATCTTGACGCGCGCCGAGTCGCGCTGCGACCACCAGCGGAACAGGGGAATGCCCACCGCCAGGAAGCCGGCGAAAGCCACGATGTAGGTCCGCGCGGCCTGCCCCACGGCGATCAGCGCCATGGTCATGGCCGGCAGCTTGGCCTGCATGCTGCTGTAGAGCGAAGCGAAGGTGGGGACCACGTACGTGACCAGAAAGGTCATCAGTAGGATGACCAGCCCCAGCAGAACGCACGGGTACATCAGCGAGACGATGACCTTCTTCTTCACCGCCAGAGAGACCTTCTGATATCCGATGTAGCGGTCGAGCACTTCCGTCAAGCTGCCGCTTTTCTCGCCGGCCATCACGGAGGTGACGTAAATCTTGGGAAAGACGCCCTGCTGGCGGAAGGCCTCGGAGAGCAGGGTTCCGTTGCGGACCTCGTCGCGCACGGACTTGATGTAGGGGCCCAGTTTGGGGTCCACCAGCCGTTCCGAGAGCAGGTCCAGCGACTTGAGGATGGGCAGGCCGGCGCGGATGAGCGTGACGAACTGCTGGTTGAAGATCAGGAACTTTTCCAGGTTGATCTTCTTATGCCGGCCGGGGAGCAACCGGGCGGAGGGCGCGGTGGCGCGCAGTTTGATGGAGTAAATCAGGAATCCCTGTTGGGAAAAGCGCTCGCGGACCTCCTTTTCGGAGTCCGCGCTGGCCACTTGCTGATGGATCTGGCCCCGGCTGTCGGCGTATTTGAGGACGTAGTCGGCCATACGCTACTGCCCGGCCTCCACCACTTCCGCACCCTGCGGCGGTTTGAATTGAAACAGCTTGGAATCCAGCGGCGGATCCACCTTCTCGTTCTCGAATGTGAAGTCCAGAATCGACTTATCGAACCCGGTGACCTTCACCTGCCGGATGCGGCCGTCGGGAGTGACGACGAACTCCACGGCGGAATAGGGGAGACTATCGGTTTTCGGCTCGGCGGTAATCCGCGTACCGGCCCCTTCCGGCTTCTCCTGGAAATTGCGGAACTCCTTATCGAAGTCGAGCTTCCCGAGAAGGAACGCGAGCGGCGCGCGCATATCCTCGCTTTCCTTGAGTGCCTTTGGGCTGGGAATACTCCCACCGCATGCGTCCCGGCTTGCGCAGCAGCAGGGTCCCGCTCTCCGCGCGCTGGAGCCGTCCCGGCGGCGTATATATCTCAGAAAATTGAACTTCGAGCGTTTTGGCCTTGTTGTACCGGGTCTCGACCTTCTTGAGCAGGGCGGTGAGCGGGGTATCCGCGGCGAGCGCGGACACGGCCAGCAGCCCGGTCCATAGCCAAATTGCCTTCACAGAAAGTCTGACGCAGCGGCGAGCGGAAGCGTGGAGGGGTTCCGGGGCGCGGCGGAAAGTGAAGGAACGAAGCCAATGGGGGCTTGGGGCGGATTGGAGTAACGAAGCCAAATTAGGGGGATCTCCGGAGGTCCGGGCCGGCCGGCAGTCGAACCGCGGCGAGGACCCGCTTCCAGTTTAGAACGGGAGGGTAGGGGGAAAAGAGGTAAGCTGTTGGAACTTAAGGAAAAAAGTGCGGTGAATGGGTGATGCCCCCGGGTGGCGAATCGCGGAAGGCGCCAGCCGTCAGCGCCCGGAGAATGGCTGCTTCACCAGGAATCCAAAAGAGAAAAGGGGTAACCGGGTCAGCCCCGATTACCCCGAAAAAACAGCAAAAGCTCGCGAAGCGCTACCGTCTGGCTGCGCCGAGCGCGCCGGCCTGGCAGGAACGGCAAATGCCGAACCCGCTGCCGTTGCCCAGAATCGCAGCGCAACGGCCGCCCAGGCTCGCGAGCTCACCGGCGCTCAGAGTAGCTGAGCTAAACGGCGTTTCGGTAACCTCATAGTCGCCGGCCGGGGCCAGGTGATTCGTGGTCCCCCAGGCGAGCATGCCCGGAACCAAGAGGGCGGTCGTAACCGAGGCCGCGCTGTTCGTGCAGCTCGTGCCGCTGCCGGCAGGAGTGCCACCGGACAGGCTAGCCACCAGTTTGATCACCACGGACGTCGGAATGATTCCCGTCAGCGTCTTCGAGGTGAGGTCACGGTTCACGCCCAGGTTGACGAGACCATTCGGGGTCACCAGACAAGAGCAGCAGGAAATCATCTGCTCGTCGGGCGAGAAGGCATACACGTTGACGCAGATGTTGCCACGCTGATCTCCGAAGCCGGGTCCCAGCAACGGAGCGCCGTTGGCGCCATCGTTCGTGATGTTGATATACGACTCCCCGAAAGTGGTATTCGCCGCGTAACGAACCTGGAACGGTCCGTCAAGAGCGACAGGGTCAGCAGCCATCGCAACCATCGCGAGAGCAAGGATCGCTAACAATACGTTTCGCAAATGCATGTGCGCTAAGTCCTCCGGGCGCAAAGATAACATTCAAAGCCATGGCGCGGCAATTCTTCAAACGGTGTAGATGAAACGGACTAGGACCGTCGGGCTAAGCGATTGGCGCACGCAAACAGGCCGCTGAACCCACTCTCGCCGCCGGCGTTCGGGTGACCCGACATCGGCAGGCGTTCGCGCTCAATGTTCGGAGTATACTGAAGCCGAAGCGAACAGGAGCGGAGGTATGGACGATCAGGCCGGCTGGCGCGAAGCCACGTGGCGCGGCGTGCGCATGGCGCAGGGAGTCATCACTCTTGGGATGGTAGTTCTGGCGTTCCTGGCGTTCGACGATATCACCACGGATAACGCGACCAGTTTCACTTTTGAATACGCTTTCCTGCTGGTTATCGCGATCTGGAGTCTCATCCTGGGCGTCAGTCTCGTAGCCATGAAGCACTTCTTTGCCGGCGGGGTTTCCGTACTCGTGCTGGCGGCTGGCGTGTGGGGTCAACGGTCGGTCGGTCCGGGTACGATACCGAGTTGGGAACCGGGGTATGTGGCAACCGTGGCGGCCCACGCCTGGTTCCTCGCGCTGGCGCTCTGGCTTCTGGTTTCAGGTTTGATGCCAGGCCGGCGGGGGAGCGCTCGCAGGCGGGCTTCAGCCCGCAATCAGGGCTGACGGCGAGCTGAATCGCGCGCCACGCCAAACCGCTCAATCCGACGTTCGCCTATACTCTCTTCATGCCACGCAAACTTCTTCTGGACGCGCTGGCGCGGGCGGAAGGGGCGGAGCCGGAGATTCGGGCGGCCGCGCTGCTGCACGGGGCGCGGGTGCTCGCCGAGTTCGACCAGCAGGAGGCGGAGCGGATTCTCGAAGAGGGGCTGGCGCTCACGGCGGGGCTTCCGGAGCGGCAGCAGGGAAGCGTCATGGAATCGGCCGTGCGGCTGGCGGCGGCGGTTGCGCCGCAGCGCGCGGTGGCGCTGCTGGAGTCCGTGCCGCGGCATCGGCATCGGCTGTACCTGAGCAGTGAGATCGTCCGCGTGATGATCGAGCACGGGCGCGTGGAAGCGGCGGTCGCGTACCTCATGGCGGACCTTCCGGAGGGGGACTATCCATACCTCGTGGTCGTCAGCGCGCTCCAACGATGCGCGGAGGGAGAGACGCGGCTGCGCGTTTTGCGCGGGGCCATCCGGGCGTGGCGGCGGGCGCCGGACGCTGGCTTTCTGCGCCTGTTCTCGCAGTACTGGACCTTGCTGCCGGAGGAGGAGGCGCGAGGGCTCTTGCGGGCGATCGTCGAAGTCACCCTGAGGGAGCGGGACATGCCGGGGTTCAACGGCGGTGTCTTCGATGTGGCGTTCCGCTCCACGCGGCAGTACCGGCTGTTCGAAGTGCTCAATGTTCTCCGGCGGCTCGAGCCGGAACTGGCGGATTCACTCGTGGCGCAACAGCCGGAACTGGCCGCGGCGGCGGAGCGCTTCCCGGAGGGCATGGAATCGGCAATGGCCGAGGCACAGGTCCAGGCCAGAGCCAGGGCCGTGTCGGCCGGCGCCTTCAGCGGAGGGTTCGGCATGGGAGGCCATCCTCGAGACTTTCCCGCCATGAAGGCCATGATGGAGGCCGAGCGCCACGGGAGCGTCGAGCCGCACTTCGAGGAGGCGCAGCGGCTGTACGAGGAGGACAGCGACCGCCGGAGCCCGAACCTGGCGGCGCGCGAGTGCTGGCCCTCCACCCAGGCTTACCGGCAGGCGCTGTATGCGGCGGGGAAGCTGCACGGCCGGGATGCGATTGTTTTGCTGGAGCGCGTTCCCGACCTGGATATTCGCGTGCTGGCGCAGATCGAACTGGCGGCGGCCCTGGCGGGGTTGCCGGAGGTGAGAGGGAGCCGCGCAACATTCCGGCCTCCGGAACGCTGACGGGCAGGCCGGCGGCCGACCCCCGCGATTACTGAACCGGCGAATACGCCGTGGCGCGCCAGAGAGAAATGTTGTTGTAATTGACGATCTGGCCGCCGCGGGCGATGGAATCGGCGCGGACCTTGGTCCATTCGGGATCGGCGCCGAACGCGTCCCATGCCTTCTCGCGGTCGGCCAGGGTGGCGAACGGGATCAGGTAGGTGAGGTTCGGCTGGTCGGGGCCGATGATGGTATCGGCGTAGAGAATGGGATGCACGCCGGAGCGGTGGAAGATCCTGATCTCCGGGCCGGCGAAGCGTTCGTGCACCAGGCGCAACTGGCGCACGGTGGGCGCGTGATAGACGCGCAGCTCGAAATAGCGCGGGGCCTTGGGCTTTTCGGGGAGGGGGACCACCTCGGGCGAGAAGCCGGTGGCCTCGAGCAGCACGCGCTGCTGGGAATCGTAGGGCGGCTCGGGGCCGCGCTCGAACTCTTCGAGCGCCTTCTGCAGGCCCGGATCTTCTTCAATGGCGCGGCTGGCGGCGTCCATCTGCTCGAAGCCCGTGTAGCCGGTCAGGACCAGGGTGGTATTGGTGTGCGGCGCCATGACGGCGGTGAAGACGCCGACGGTCCGGATGTGCTTGGTGAGCAGCGGCATCTGCGAGGTGAGGAACTGGTTGATGCGGCCCGCCTGATCGCCCTGCCGGTAATAGAAATAGTCGAGGCGGTAGAGACGGGTCTTCTGCGCCGATGGCTGGGCCGCGGCCGGAGCGCCCATTTGCGCCACCGTGCCCGCTCCCGCGAGGAATTGAACGAAATCGCGGCGTTCCATGGTGGTACGGTAGCCCGCTTGCGGGGGCAATGCAAGCCGGGGGCCGCCGGTATACCGGGGGAAAGCTCTCGGGGAGGAGAACATGAGGCGATTGGGCCCTGTTCACCTGCCACGGGCTACAGAAACTGGCGGGAATGTTCGGCGGGCTGGGGGCGGGGGGCGCCGCGGCGCACCTCGGATCCCTAATGTGGTTCGCGGGGGTGTTGGAAACCGTGGGAGGGCTGCTGATGGCGCTGGGGCTCTACACGCGGCCGGCGGCATTTGTTCTCTGCGGCGAGATGGCGGTGGCGTATTTCCACGTGCACGCGCCGCGCGGACTGTGGCCCATCCGCAACGGCGGGGAACTGGCGGTGCTGTACTGCTTCATTTATCTGTATCTGGCCGCCGCGGGGGCGGGGCCCATCAGTCTGGACCGGCTGGTAAGAAGGGTCAAGACGTAGCGCGGGCGCTCGGGCGGACACCGGGCCGGATGCCGGCATGATTGCCGGCACGGCGGGCACGAATGCCCACGCCACGCACGCCTAGCGCAGTTCCGGCGCGCGGGCTTCGGTGACCCCCAGATCTTTCAGCACCTTGGGATCCTTTTCGTCTTGCGCCAGGATGTTATGGCAGGCGCTGCAATCCTGCGTGATGGCCGCCCCGCTTTTGGCGGTGTGGCTGGAATCGTGGCAGCGCCAGCAACCGGGGAAGTCCTCATGGCCGATGTTGTTGGGATATTTTCCCCAGGTGACGTTCATGGCGGGGAAGATATTGCGGTCGTAGATGGCCAGCACCTGGTTGCCGGAGGCCTTCACATCCGCCTGCCGCTGGCTCCAGACGGCGGGGTAGGCCTGTTGGTAATAGGCAGCGAAGGCCGCGGGAATGCGGCGCGCGGCGTCCTCCCGGCTGCCGTAGCCGGTTTTGAGGATCTCCACCGCTTTTTTCTTGGCGAAGGGGAGGGTGGGCGAAATGAGGCCGGCGGTCATCTCGCGATCCACGGCCTTCTCCGGCAGGTCGTAAGTGTGCGACGGGCGGTTGTGGCAGTCCATGCAGTCCATCAAGCGGGGCGGCGCGCTCCGGTCGGGCTTGGCGTCCGGCGCGGCGTACTCTACCGATTTTCCATCGGGCGTCTGGTACTGCACCACCGAGATATTCTGCCGGGACTCGTCGGAATAGTAGTGGATCTGCACTCCGGGACCGAGATGCGTGCCGTGGATTCCGATGCCGTTGTTGCCGCCGCCAATCTTCATCAGCAGCACGGTCTTCGACGGCGTGTTGGTCTCGTCGGCGGCGAACTTGGTGATGACCCGCAGCCGGTCTTCTCCATACTTCTGCGGCCAGTGGCAGCCTTCGCAGGTTTCCCGGGCGGGGCGCAGATTGTGGACGGGGGTGGGGATGGGCCGCGGGTAGGTGTTGAGCAGGACCGCGAAGACCTGGCCGACGCCGGAAAGTTTGCTGCGCACGAACCAGGAGGCGCCCGGTCCGATGTGGCATTTGACGCACTCCACGCGCGAATGCGGCGAGTTCTGATACGCCATGTATTCGGGCTGCATCACGGTGTGGCAGGTCTGGCCGCAGAACGTCACGGAGTCCATGTAGTTCACGGCGCCGTAACTGAGCTGGCTGGCGATGGCGATATTGGCCACGGTGGTAATCCCGACGAAATACACGAGGCGCCGGAGTTCGGGATTGCTCCAGCGAAGGCCGCCCGTATCGATGGGACGGATGCCCGTACGGCCTTCGCGCCGGCGTTTGAGCCAGATTCCCATCGGGATCATAAACAGGCCGAGAAAGAACGGCGCCGGAATGGTGAGGTAGGCCAGAATCCCTATGTAGGGGTTCTCGGTTTCGCCGCGCAGGGTGATGGGCAGAAGGAAGAGCCAGAATACGGTGGCGGTAGTGACCAGCACTACGCCCGCCAGGCTGATCCAGTTGTTCGACAAGTGGACGATCGGAGACAACCACCCCCGACCCCTGTTATCGGGATTGTTCGGAGTCATCGGTTCTTTTAATTATCAATCTCCCTGGGCCCGCGCCTCGCGGGAACGCCGCTCGGGCGGGCGATTGTTCACTTTGCGCCCGGTGAGGAACGCGGTGTTCAGGGGGTAAACATCCGGGTCGAAAATGATGGAATAGAAGTGCCATACCACGATGGCCATGGTGGCGAGAATCGCTTCGTAGAAGTGGAGCGACGTGGCCACGTCCAGCCACAGCTTGGGAAAGAGCTTCAGGGCAAGATTGTTGGCCCAGAGCAGGAGGCCGCTGGCCCCCATCACGATTCCGCCCCACACCACGGCCCAGTATTCGGCTTTCTCGATATAGCCGTGCGCGGAGCGTACCGGCGGGGTGTCTCCCAGGCCGATGTTGTAGGCAAAATTGGAGAGCGCCTCGCGCGGATCGTTCCGGTTGGGGAGCATTTCCTTCCAGTGCTCGCGCAGCTTGCGGTTGACGATGAGGGAGACGAGGTGCGTCACGCTCAGGCTCATGAAAACGACGGCCGCCACGCGATGGATGAGGCTGCGGATGGCGTGCCTGGATTCCATGATCAGCAACGGGCGCGCCCACCACTGGTCCGGGTACCTGAGCGCGAAACCGGTCCAGACCAGCGTCAGGAAGGAGATGGCGAGCAAGGCGTGCTGGACGCGCTCGAAGGGGAGCATACGGATCTCGTTGTGGCCCGCGGGGGAGTCCGGCGCACGCCGCGAAATGCGGAAGCGGAGGCGGATGAGCTTGCGCAGCCAGTCGCCGCCGTTGTGCAGGAGCATCAGCCCGATGGTGACGGGAATGACGAGCAGGTAGAACTCGCGGACCCAGCGCAGGGGGGCGGCTTCGGCCCGGCCCTCGGCGAGGTGCACCTGGCCGATGGCGAAGCGCTCGCCGGCCCCGGGGTGGCATTTGCCGCAGGTCTTCGGCAGGTTTTTGGGGTTGACGGTGGATTTCGCGTCCGAAGAGGCGAGAATGTTGTGCACCCCGTGGCAACTGGCGCAGTTGGCGACGGTCTGGGAGCCGGCCTTGGCGGCCAAGCCGTGGTAGGACTCGTCGAAACTCACCAACCGGTCCGAAGGCATGCCGAATTTCCGGGTAAGCCGGACATCGCCGTGGCAACTGCCGCACGTCTGGCGGATGTTCGAGGCATTCACCGGCGAGGCTTCGTTGCTGGGCTTGATGATCTTGTGCTCGCCATGGCAGTCGGTACACAGGGGAGCCTGGGTGACGCCGCGCGCCAGGGCCTGCCCGTGCACGCTGGCCCGGTACTGCTCCACGACTTCGGCGTGGCACATGCCGCAAGTATCCGGCGTGGCGGTGCGAAACGCCTGGGATTTGGGCGGGAGCAATTCGTGCGCGCTCCCATGGCACAAGGCGCAGTCCGGCGCGCTCTCGTTGCCGCGCTTCCGGGCCTGCCCGTGGACGCCGCTGGCGTAATCGCCGGCCTGCTCCGTGTGGCAGGTGGCGCACGCGGGCTTGGTAATCCCGGCAGGGTGCCGCTTAGGGTCGTAGTTCTCGTGGCAGGTGTCGCAGGTGAGGCCGGCGTGGGCGCTCTTGGCAAGCTTCTGCCCCTGCTCGTGGCAGGAAGAGCAGTCCACCGGCGCGGGCGCCTCGGCGGCGTACAGAGTTCCCCACAGGAGCCCGAGAGACACGAAGAAAATGCGGCAAAGCGCCCGGTTGATCATGGACTTCATAATTCCGAATCCGCTCGGCGGGGCCGGTCCTGACCTGCCGGACGGGCAGGTCGGGGAGCCGCCCCACAGGGCTGCGAAATCCTCGACTGGAGAAGTAACCAGTGCACGCCGAAGTCCACTACAGGTGGTCTGTAAGTTATTGGATTTTACAACGTTTGGAGCTTGTTGTCCGATTTTGTGGGCTTATTTGCGCAGATCCCGCGTCAGGACTGGGGGAAATTCCGCTTGGCGCCGCCGCCCCGCGGGATTTTGCTACACGCAGCGCGGCGGCCATGATCGCAAGCAGGATGGTGTTGATGGGATCGTCCGCGGAGACTACCGAAACGATCCCGGCTTCCCAGGCTTGGGCCATCATCAGATGGGTGTCCTCGCGGGTGATGAGCACGACCCGCTCCGGATTGGAGAGAGGAAGAGGCAGCCGCGCGAACGCGATCTCATCCAGGACCATCACGCAACCCTGCGAAGGGTCCGGACGATCCACGGACTCGACATGCCATGCGCAGCTGCGGCCCAACGCCTCGCGAACGGCCGCCGCGTACTCGCGGTCGGAGATCGCCAGTTGTACCGTTTGCATCATGGGCGGCTCCATCTTCCCCGGAAACCTACTTCTTCTCGACGTAGCCGTCCAGACTCTTGTGCTCCTGGAAGTACTTGCCGGCATCCTTCAGCTCTTTGGCTTTGGGATCGCCCTTCTTGGGAGGGTTCTGAACGTGGCAGTAGCCGCAGGCCTTCTTGGTCTGCTTCGCCATTTCCGGCGTGCCGAACGAAGCCGTGGTGCACACCAGAAATCCGCCCAGCAGAATAGCGGCGGGGAATGCGATTTTGAGATGGGACATGATGCCTCCGCGGCTGGAGGATGCAATTCCATCGCCACCAGCTAACTGTCGCGTTCAGTTTGAGATAGAAAGGTCCCTAACTCCCGAGATGGGGGCAATTCCCCCCGCGGCAGGCCTGGATTGGGCCAATTCGCGCAGCCGCCTGCTATAATTGGGGTCAAGCTGCCTTGATGTCCAAACTTGCGCCAGACTGGCAAAATACCGGGGTCCTGGAATCCGTATTCGACCAGCTTTCCGATGCGCTGGTGCTGTACGATCCCGAATTCCGCATTACGGGGGTAAACCGCACGGCGGAAAAACTCTTCGGCATGACCTCCGCGGAGATGCTGGGGAAACATTGCCAGGAAATCTTCAAGTGCTCGTTGTGCGAGCCCGGCTGCGGTGTTCTGGTGGGGTTGAACCAGACGCCGGGGGCGCCGCACTGCACCGTGCGGCTGCACACCAACAACGGGATGGAGCGGCTGGTGGTGATGCGCACCACCCAGATGTACGACGAGGAAGGCCACCTTTCGGGAGTGGTCGCCACCATCAAGGATGTAACGGAGGAAGCTTCCCCGCAGAAACGCGAGATCATCGCCGAATCACCCTGCATGCGCGAGGTGCTGAATTTCGTGCGGCGGGTGGCGGCCAGCGAGGCCACCACGATTCTGCTGGAAGGGGAAAACGGGACCGGGAAAGACCTGGTGGCCAAGACGCTGCACTACCAGAGCCTGCGCCAGGCGGAGCCTTTCATTGCCATCAATTGCGCGGCGATTCCCGAGACCCTGCTGGAAAGCGAGTTATTCGGCTACGAAAAGGGCGCGTTCACGGATGCCCGTTCGCAGAAGCGCGGGATTTTCGAGTTGGCCGACAGGGGCACGCTATTCCTCGATGAAATCGGCGAAATCCCGCTCATGCTGCAAGCCAAGCTGCTGCGCGTCCTCGAGGATCAGAGTTTCCGGCGGCTGGGCGGGCTGAAGGACATCCAGTTGGACCTGCGGGTAGTGGCGGCGACCAACAAGAACCTGCGTGAAGCCGTGAAAGAAGGGGCGTTTCGCCAGGACCTGTACTTTCGGCTGAACGTGATTCAGATCCTCATCCCGCCGCTGCGCGACCGGATCGAGGACATCGTGCCGCTGACGCAGTTCTTCGTCGACCACTATAATCGCAAGTTCAAGCGGAGCATCGAAGGCGTAACCGAGGGAGCGGCCAATCTGCTGGCGGCCCACTCCTGGCCGGGCAACGTGCGGGAACTCCGGAACGCCATCGAGCGGGCGATGATCCTGGAAGAGGGTTCGCTGATCACGCCAGCCAGCCTGCCGATCGCGGTTTCCCGGCCGGAAGCCGGGACTCCCCAGGCGGCGCTGGAGATTCCTTCCGAGGGGCTGTCGCTCGAGGAGAACGAGCGCGGCCTGTTGGCCCGCGCGCTGGAGAAGACCAACGGAAACCAGACGCAAGCCGCCCGCCTGCTGCGCATCACCCGCGATACCCTGCGTTACAAGATGAAGAAGTTCAATCTGCGCTGAACGGGAGTCAGGAGAACAGCCCCCGGGGTTCGGCTTTCCGGCTGATGCATCCTGTCGCCTGACCCTTTCTTCGTTTCAACTGCGCCGTGACCGATTGCGACTGTCCCGGCGAGTTTATCAGGACCGTCGGGACATTCCGCCCTGCACGGTAAACGTCTGGACGTAGAGGAACTGGCTTCCGAAGCTGGTGAAAGAACAACGGAAACCAGACGCGAGCCGCCCGCATGCTGCGCATCACCCGCGACGCGGCGAGATGAAGAAGTTCGACTTGCGCTGAGTGTTGTGGGGCGGAGCTACGGCCGGGCAGAAGCCCCGCCCCACAGATTACTTCAACTGCGCCGTGACCGACTGCGACTGCCCTTGCGAGTTGGCCAGGATTACCGAAACGTTGACGATCATGGTCGAGTCGCCCTGGACGGTAAACGTCTGCGCGTACAGGAACTGGCTTCCGAACTGGACGGAACTCGCCCCTGCGTACCAGGAGGAGAAGAGCGGGCCGACGGCGACCGCCAAGTCGGCGCTCCCCAGGTTCGAGCCGCTGAGGTGGAAGAGAGCCTGGCTCACCTCGCGGGTGGTGGCGTATCCGTAGACCTGAACGGTGAAGCCGCCGGAAGTTCGCGTGGCCACGGCGCTGGTGATCACGGGCACGGAAGGCGCGATGCGGATCTGCTTGGAGGGCGCCGGCGTGGGGGTGATGTCCATGCCGCCGCTCTGCATGGAGAAGGTAAGGGTGATGACGCCCGCTACCGTCCCCGTCTGCAGGGCCAGGCTGGAAGGACTGAAGACGGCGGCGGTGGAACCCGTGGGGAAACTGAACGGGGCCGTCCGTTTGCCGTTGGAGAACACGATGTTGGGGTCGTCCGGGCCGGAATCGGCCTGGAACGTCAAGGTTCCCGTCCCGGTGATGGGCAGTGGGTACGGTTCGGTCAAGGAAAACTTGATGCCGGGCTGGTCAGCCGGTACGGCCGAACCGGGAATGCCGCCGAGGTTGACGCCGCCGAGCGCCGGCATGGCGAAGGTCACGGAGTAGGACTTCGTGTTCTTGACTCCCGCGGCATCCATCACCGTAATGGCCAGGACGCTGGCGCCGCCGGCGGCCGAGGCCCCGTTGACGGTACCCGTATTGGCGTCGAGTGTCAGACCGGCGGGCAGCGTGCCCGTCCAGGTGAACGGGGGGACGCCGCCGGAAGCGGTCAGGGTCTGATTGTAGGGCGAACCAGCCGTGCCGTTGGGCAGGCTGGCGGTGGTGATCTGCAGCGGCGCCGCGTCGATGCGGAGCGAGAGTTGCGCCGTGGCGCTATTGGCCTGACTATCGACGACGCGCACCGGGAGGCTCAGGACGGCAGCCGAGGGGTATGTACCACTTAGGCTGCCGTCCTTGGTCAGGGAGAAGCCGGTGGGCGCGTCTCCGGCAAGCGACCACGTGTACGGCGGCACGCCTCCGGAAGCGGTGAGAGTGGTGGAGTAGGGGACGCCCGCAATGCCGGACGGCAGGGCGGAAACGATGGTCAATGGGGCGACCGAGACGGTCAGCCCGGCCGCGCCGGCCGCTTTTCCGCCGGCGGCATCGGTGACCGCCAGAGCCAGGGTGAAGCTCCCGGGAGCGGTGGGCTTCCCGCTGATTCTGCCCGTGCCGGAGTCCAGGGTAAGGCCCGCCGGGAGGCCGTCCACGTTCCACTGGTAGGGCGGCGTTCCACCGGTTGCGCCGAGCGTGGCCGAATAGTCAGCCAGGACAGTCGCCGGTGGCAGCGAGGTGGTGGTGACGGTCAACAGCGGTGGCGTGATCCGGATGGTGAAGATCTTGCTTGCGATGGTTTTGGCGGCGTCGGTGACGGTGGCCGTAAAGGTGTAGGTCCCGGGGGCGGTGGTGGTCCCGCTCAAGACGCCGGCGGAGGTGAGCGACGCTCCCGGAGGGGCGCTGCCGGCGGTGATGGCCCAGCTATACGGCGACACCCCTCCCGCCGCCGTAAGCGGCAGGGAAACCGGCCCGACTGGAGTATCCGGAAGCGAAGCCGTCATGACCGTCAATGTGGCGGGATCGATCACCAGGGTAAAGTCGCGGGTCACCGGCTCCTGCGCCGGGTCCTGTGCATCCGCGAGCTGCCCCGTGAGCTTGTACGTGCCCGGGGTGGTGGGCGTGCCGGAGAACGAGTTGCCGAAGAAGCCCTGGAAGCCCGGCGGGAGCTTCCCGGAACTCAAGCTGTAGACGTAGGCGCCGGAACCACCATCCGCGAAGAAAATCTGGGAATAGCTGACCCCCACCTTACCAGGGTCCATGGTCTGGGTGACCATTTGGAGGACGAAATTCAGGGTGTAGGTGGCGGTTGCCGTGCTGCCCGCCGAATCGGCGACCGCCACCGTGAAAGTTCCCGATTTGCCCAGCACGGGGGTTCCGGTGATAGCGCCGGAGGGACTCAGAGTCAGACCCGCGGGGAGGGAGCCGGAAACCAACGACCATGTGTAAGGCGGCGCGCCGCCGGCGGCAGAGAGGGCCCCGGAATACGTGCCGGTGGGCTGCATGGGCGAAAGGTACTGAGTGGTGATGGTCACCGGCAGCGTGACGGTGATGGCGATGGTCCCGGCGGCTACGGTTTGCCCGCCGGATTGGATCTGAATATCGGCGCTGTATCTGCCATAGGCGGTGGGCGCCCCATAGATTGTCAGCGCCTGATTGGCGAGGGTCACGCCGATGCCGGGGGGCAGCGAGCCAGCGGTCAGGGTGTAGGTGTAAGGCCCGGCGCCGACCAAGGGACTCGCGACGGAGTACTGCCTTCCGACTACAGCCCAGGGCAGCAGCCCCACCGTCGCGCTGTAGGTGGTCGAAGGCGGCGCCGAGCCCCATGCATCGGCAAAGCTGGCCCAACCGGAGGCGTACCCGAGGGCCGATGGAGTACCGACGAGAATCCCGCCGGCCGGCGATGTGGTCACGGTCAGGCCCGGAATGGACGGGATCGGGCCTGCGACGTCCCAGACGAACTGGAAGGTGTACGGGCCCGTGCCGCCGGTGGTGAGGTAAGCCGAATAGGGCACCCCCAGATACGGCTGGGGCAAAGTAACATTCGCCATCGGCGGATTCACGGGGACGGAGTAGGGGGCCGACTCGTTATTCGGGATTGCGGCCAGTTGCACCGGCTGGTTGACGATCTTGACCGCCGCGCCCGGGTCGGCGGTGGCCAGAAGCGTGTCGTCCAGGTAGACGATGAACTGGGTGGCGGAGACGGCCTCCCCGTAGAAAGTGCAGGATTCGATGGGGCACACGCCCGAGGAAGGGAGCCAGACCAGGGTCGAAATCACGCCTGCGCCCGGGGACAATCTGAAGTTGGCGCCCGTTACCGTCAGGCTGACATCGCTCGCGCCGGCGGTGATGGCGGTGGCTTGGGGTTGCGTGTAGTCGAAGAACCCGGAGTTGGCGCGCACGTCGGTGATGACGGGATTAAGGGGAATGTTAGGCTGCGCGACGGCAAGCGGAGCGGACAGCAGGGCGGCCAGAAGCGGGAACAGAATCCGAATATCGTAGTGGCGCATGACGGTCTACTCCGTACGGGCCGGGACGAAGACGAAGCGTGGCGCATCGCCCCGCGGGTCGTAGAGCCAGAGGGGCCCGGCCCCGAGTTCATTGAGGCGAAACAGGCCGCCCATGGGGAAAAGGCCGGCCGGCTCGCAGTCGCACACGGTGACGGAGCGGGATCCGCTGCGGAGGTCAAACGCGGTCACCGCGCTGGAAGCCGCAAACAGGAGCCTGCCGCCATCGGCGGAAAACGCCAACCCCGCGGGGCGGGCGGTTTCGCCTTCCACGGCCAGGGCGGTTCGCACGGCCGCGCCCGCCACATCGCGCACCAGGGTGATACCGGAAGAGGCGTCGGCGATAGCGGCGTCGTGCCCGCCGGGAGCGAAGGCCATGAGGGGCGCCAGGCCCGCATCCATGATGCTGAAATTCTCGCCACTGGTTCCATACAGGCGGATGGACCCGCCGATGGCGGCGAGAAGATAGCGGCCATCGTCGCTCACCGCGAAGGAAGCGGTGGCCGGGTGTCTGCCGCGCGCGGGCGAAGCCTGGGGAGCGCGCCGCCGCCCCAGAGTGAGGGGAAGCTCTGCCGAGACGGCGGGGGCGTCCGGGAGACCGGAAACGATCTGCACCCGGCCGGCCGCGTATACGGCGGCGGACGTTCCCGAAGGGCTGAACACCACGGCTTCCGGCCTTTCCGCCAGCCCGCCGCAGGCCAGGGGGGCAGCGCCGGCGGAGTTCAGGCGGACGAATCGGGCGCTGGACGTCACGAGGAGGGCCGAGTCCTGCCGGGGAGCGACGTATGCCGCCTGGACATCGGCCGCGGAGCCTAGAGGATCGCCCACCAGCGAGGCGCCGGGGATTCCCAGGATCGGGCGCAGGACCCGCGCGGGGGCGTCGAACACGAAGCCCGAGACGGGACCGGCCAACTGGTTCTGCGCGGATAAAGCAGAGGCCGCCGCGGCAACAAGGAGAATTTGCGCTGTCGTTCGTTTCATGGCGATCACCTCGGGGGACCCACGGTTCCCACGCTGGGAGCCGCAGTCACCACGGACGGCGGCGCCGGGGAGGCGGGAGTGGAACCTCCGCCGTGGGTAGCGGCCACCACGCCGCCAGCCGCCGCCGCGGCTCCTACCGCGACGATGGCGATGATGAGTTTGGCCGATATAGCGGTCGCCGCGGCGGCCGCCGCGCCCGCCGCCAGAGCGTTGGTCTGGGTGATGGCGGCGCTGGCGGTCTGGCCGTTGAGGGAAGCGTTCACACGGATCTGAAACTGTCCCTGCGTGCTGTTGGGACGAAACCCGCGGGCCACGGCGCGGCCCTGGCTGTCGCTCATTATGGTGAGCGTCCGGGAGCCGCCGGCGAAGGTCCCGCCCGCGCCCTGCGAGGGAAGCGTGAACGCGACCACGGCGCCCGCTACCGGCTTGTGATTCTCATCCTCCACCTGTACGATCGGCTCGCGCGCCGTGCGCTGGCGAACATTGTTGATGGCCCCATCTCCCTCCACGATGACCAGGCTGATTTTCCCGGACGTCTGAGCGCCCGCGGGAAAGGAAAAAGGCACGGAAATCAGAAATGACAGCAGCAGCGAAAGATAACGCATTGCCGACCCTCCCGCACTATTATGTATTCGCGTTCACGGAAACTCCACACAAAAGTTAAATTTGCCGTTTTAGTACCAAAGATTTAGGGCGAAGACAGAAGGATTTCGGAGGTGGTTTGCGCCAGCCTGGCGGCGCCGCCAAAGCCGGGTAAGTCTATCGATTCAGAGGGTCTTCGACAGAGGGAGGCGTAGCTTCCATGAGACGGCCCAATTCGGGTTCGACCCGCTCCATGCAGCGCTTCATCTCCCAGGCAATTTTCCGATAACTGAAATGCCCTTTGACCCCGCTGCGCAACTTGACAATATATTCCGCCTCGGCGAAATCCATCTTGAAAAGAAAGCGGGAACGGGCGCCAAATGGGAGCAAATAGTGCGCGCCGGGCGAGGGGAGAGCGTGCAGGGTTTCGAGGGCGCGGCCCATGGCCGCCGCATAGACTTCCCGCGCCCCGGATTCGGCCACGAGGGCGGGCGTATCGTACCCCAGGTCTCCGGAATATTCCTGACGAAATTTCTGACAGCGGCGGTGGCGGTGAAGATCGCGATAAGCGCCGATGTCGATAGTCAGGTCGTAGCAATAGGGACCGCCGCGGAAGCCGGCGGAGATTTCGTCACCACGCCCGCGGCAAGCGCGGGCCAAGTCCATCACCTCCGCACGGCGCGGGGTGCTCCACGCGCGGGCGAGATCATAGAGCTCGCGGAAGGGCCGGGAGGTGACGGGATAGAGCAGGGTTGCGACAATCTCGGCGGCGGCATCGTCCGCGCGCACAAGGTCCACGGGCTCAGGCGGCACGGCTGCGGGCGCGGGCAGGTTCCGGCTGGCCCACTGTCCCAGTTCGTGGCGCGCGCGCGCGGCGTTTTCGTCCGGCTCGGCATGGCGCGCCAGGGTGGGGGCGAGGGGTTCGGCCGCCGCGCCGGGGATCCAGGGAAAATCCGGTTCGGCGGCGCAGGCTTCCGCAATCTCCTGGCCGAGATCGCGGACCTCCTGGTAGGAAGAAGCCTTCAGCCGGCGGATCTGTTTTTCCAAGGTGCGGATACTGGTGACCTGGCCCACATTGGTCGGGACGCCCCAGAACAGGAGGTAGCGCGCGACATCGAAAGCGCGCGCGGCGAGGTTCCGCTGGTAAGCGTCGGGCTTCATGGCGTCGGGGCGGGGCAGCTTTTCGGCGAGGCATTGGAAGGCCAACTCCTTCACCCGCCCGTAGGCGGCCAGAAGGGCCTCGGCCGCCGCGCGGTACGCCCCGGCGTCATCGCCGGCCAGTTCCGGGGGCGTGAGGAAACCCGAGCGCGAGAAATCCTGGTAGCGCGACGACTTGGCCTGGCCGTCCCACAGCGGCTCCTCTTCGATCTCGGTGGCGGCCAGTTCCGAGATGCCTTCAAAGCAGATGACGGCGTGCCCCAGATCGGCAATGGAGGCGTGCCCGTACTGGAAGTAGAAGCTCTCCAGAAACTTCCGGGAATCGTGAGTGCGGACCCATTGGATGGAGTCGCCGATGGAATCGGGCGAGCGGCTGTACCGCGCCAGAGCATAGGCGCTTTTTTCCGGCGGCATGGGCGCCAGGGTGAAGACGCGTTTGGGGCGGGTCAAGCAGTTATCATAGCGGGGTGCGCATCCGAATCCAACGCACCCATCCCCGCGCCGTGCTTCCCGCCTGCGCCCACGGACCCGAGGAGGACGCCGGCATGGACCTGCGGGCGGTGGAGGACGCGACCCTGGAGCCGGGCGTTCCGCGGCTGGTCCCGACCGGACTGACCATCGAGCTCCCCCCCGGTTTCGAAGCGCAGGTGCGGCCACGCAGCGGATTGGCGCTGCGGCATGCGATTGCCATGCCCAACGCGCCCGGCACAATCGACCCGGGATACCGCGGGGAGATCCGGGTGATCCTGCTGAACCTGGGCCGCGAGCCCTACACGGTGCGCGCGGGGGACCGGATCGCGCAGATGGTGGTGGCGCGCTACGAGCGGGTGGAGTGGGAAGAGGGGGAGTTGGCGGATTCGCGGCGGGGCGAGGGGGGGTTCGGGTCGTCGGGAAGGTGAATGAACCTGTCGCGGGTTGGCGGCCTGCCCCATAATGGGCGCGGCGCCAGTTGTTATACTCCGGATACATGAGCAGTCAGAGCCCGGGGGCGGCGAGGATGCGGGATCTCGCATTTTTCGGCGTGTTCCTGGTTTACGCCTGGGCCGGCATCGATACGCGCCTCATCTATCACTGGCAGGGGCCCGTATTCTCGACTCTCCCCGGGTTCTATCGAGATTTCCTGGCGCACCCCGGCGGAGCGGCGGAGTATCTGTATGCCCTGATCGCTCAATCCTATGCCTTCGCCGGGTGGGGCGCGCTGGCTGTTGCGGCCCAGGCCGCGGCTCTCGCCGCCGTGACTCAGGCGTACTTCAAGTCGGCTGCGGGGAAAGCGCTGCCGCTGGTGTGCTTCGTCCCTCCGCTGCTCCTGCTTTTCGATCTGAACCTCTATTACGACCGGACGCCGCTGTTCGTGGCAGTGCCGGCGGGGTTGGGGGCGGCGCTGGGGCTGGTTTACCTGCGGCGGCGCTGGCGCAGCGAGGCGGCGCTGCTGGCGGCGGCCGGCATCGCGGTGGTTTTTTTTGTCCCCGGGGCGGCGGTTGGGCAGATCATGCGGCGCCCGCGGCGGCCGGTGGGGATCGCGTACCTGGCGCTAGGCGCCGCGGCGCCGTTGCTGGCTGAGCGCTTCCTCTATGTTCCAATCTCCGCCCGCACCTGGTTCGCCGATACGGATGTGCGGCGGCTGGCGGTGCTTTGGGGGCTTTACATAATCTATGCGTTGGCGCCGGTGGGGCGGGGCTTCCACCCCGCCGCCGCCCCTCCGGGCGGCGCGCCGGACAGAAGCCCGGCGGGGCGGAAGCCCCGCCCCGCAATGCTGGGGGTTGCCCGAATCCTGCTCTTGCTCTTTCCGCTCGTCGCTCTGGCCGGGACGGCATACGGCTCGTATCGGCTGAATGCGCGGGATCGCAGGCTGGCCGCCCTGGACTACTACTCCTACCGCGAGGACTGGCCCGCGGCGCTCGAGACCGCGCGCGGCCTGCGCACCGGCGACTTCAACACGCTGGTCCGCTACGAGGTCAATCTCGCCCTGCACGAAACCGACGCCCTGGGGGACGACATGCTGCGATTCCCGCAGGCGCCCCCGATCCTCCCCGATCTCCACGACGACCAGTTCCTGCCCTACATGCTGAAGATCACCGACCTCTGCCTGCGGCTGGGACGCGTAAACGAGGCGGAGCACTACGGCAGCGAAGCCATGGTGCTGGGCCGCTCCGACCCGCGCGTCTACCGCCTCATGGCGCGCGTCAACCTGGTGAAGGGCCAGACCGCCGCGGCGCGCAAGTTTTTCAATGTTCTTTCCCACGACCTGGTAGAGGGCCATTGGGCGCGCGGCTTTCTGAGCGACATGGAGCGGAGCGATCCGGAAATCGCGGAGTACCGCCGGCGGATGCTGCGCACCGACGACATGATCGCGGTTTGGCAGCGCGGCGATAAGCCCAGCGCGGATACGGAGCGCCTGCTCCTCGACCAACTGGAACAGGACCCCTCCAACCGCATGGCTTTCGAGTTCCTGATGGGCCAGTACCTCCTGGTGCGGGACATGGTGTCGGTGCACGCGCTGATGCCCCGGATCAAGGACATGGACGGTCCGGCTTACCGCGCGGCCGG
>JAIQFU010000069.1 GCA_020073115.1 Terriglobia bacterium | reverse complement strand
CCGGGGACGTCGCCGGCGCCGATGCGCTGGCGCGCCGGTACCTGGACGCCCGCGCGGCGGACAAGGATGCGGCGCTCGCCTACCGCGCGGCGGAATGGTCCTGGACGGCCGGCCGGCGCGGAGAGGCTCTGCGGCAAATGCAGGACTTTGCCCGCGGCGCGGAGCAGGGTCCGCTGCGAGAACTCGCTTCGCGCGCTTATGCCGAATTGACCGTGTGGAACCTGCTCGCGGGAGATCGCCCGGCGGCCGTGCGGACGGCGCAGCAGTCCGCGGCCTCTGTGGGCCCTTCCAGCGCGGGAATCTCGGCGGTGGCCCGCTTTCTGACGCAGCCGTCAGCTTCGCCCGCGGAATGGGCCGCGCGGGCCGGACGCCAGTTTACCGAACCGGGCCAAGCCTCCATCCAGCGTTTCGCGCTGGCCTATGCCCTGCTGCTCGAGAAGCAATTCCAGCCGGCGGCTCTGACATTGAAAGAGATCCACGAAAGCGGCGCTCCGGCGGATGATGAAGGCTTGCAGATCCTCCTGGGATGGGCCTATCTGGAAACGGGCCGTACCCGGGAAGCGGGGCCGCTGATCCGCTTCAATCCGATCCCCTCGTCCTCCGGGCCCGGACCGTTCTCATCGTTTTATTTCCCCCGCCTGTACCACCTCCGCGGGCTGGAAGCCGAACGCCAGGGCAAGCCCGCCGAAGCGCACGCGAATTACGATCTGTTCAGGAAAATATCCGGCCCGCTCCCGCTGGTTTGGGACCGGTGAGCAGTACCGCCGGTGGCCGCTTTTTGCCACCGGTTCTTTTGGGGGCGGGAGGCGACCACCGGCGGTACTTGGGTTAGCGCCAGTTGTAACGGGAATCGCGTTCGTGCTCGCGGCGCTCGTGGCGTTGGTGTTCCGCCCGGCGGTGGTCGTTGCGCGCCGCGCGGTAGCCGTCCTGGTAGCTGTTGCCGTAGCTGTAACCGTAGCTTTGGGCGTTGCCCTGGTACGGAACGCTGTGGCTGTAGTTGTTATAACGATAGCTGTTGTCGTAGCGGGAATCATCCCGGTCTCGCGCCAGCGCGGGCATTGCCAGCGCCCCCGCCGAGACCAGCATCAAAGCCGCCCGTCCGATTCTTTTTTTCATTTTCTTTCCCTCCCACTACTACAGACGCTTGGGCGGGCGCGTGGCACGTAAGGTGTTGTAACGCTAAGGGAAAGCTCGGTAAACCTGCGGCGTAGCGCACGCCCTCGCGCTACTTTAGGGTGTATATCGCTTTCGACGGCGACGGCCGCTCGATGCTCAGGCTGGTGTTGCCACGCTTGTCGGGCGCGAGCCGGTCCGCGGGGAGCGGCGTGTCCTGTTCGATCGCAAGGGTGGATCCGGCCAGCCGCGCCGTCCGGGTCCAGCCTTTCCCCACAAACTGGAGCGCATCGCCTTCGGCTCGGACCTCAACCGGTCCCGGCGCGGCAAAGGCTCCCCGGGCGGGAAGGAAGTTCATGTTCCCATCTTTCCAGGTGAAGTCTATCCAGCGCCCGCCATCCTGCGAGGAGAAGACGGCGCGGGCTTTCTGCGATTCCAGCAGCCACTCCGGGGAACCATCGCCGTCCAGATCGGCGCTCCACGCGACCGTGGCATTGCGCGGCAGCAGCAGCGCCCCCATGGGGAGATCGGCGGTCGCGCCGCCGCTGAGCCGCAAGCGCCACTCGCGCAAACCCGCCCCGCCCTCTTTGCCGAAGACGCGGAAATTCACCGAACGCTCGTCCAGCGGGCCCACGCTGATTTCCGCTTTGGCGGGCAGAAACTCCAGCCCGTTGCCGGCGGCCTCGAGGCGGTACGTCTGGATTTCCCGCGAGTTGTTGCGGACCAGGACTTCGACATTGCTGCCCGCTTTCGGCTCCACCGGCGCGGTGGGCGGCTCGGGCGTCAACTCCGCTTGCTGCCCGAAATGAAGTTGCATGGCCTGGAACAGGCGTACGGTGACGGGACGAAACAGTTGCAGGCGGGAGCGTCCCAGCGGCATGCCATCGGCTTCCAGCGCCAGGTTCGCCCAGTCTCCGTGAAGCGCCTCGGCCGGAACAGCTACTTCGTAGTCGATCTCGTTCGGTGATTTCTCGACCCGCTTGGCGGAAAACCCTTCCGGCAGCAGCAGGCGCGAGCGCGCTGCCACGTCGGCCGAAGAGTAAACGGTCGATACGGTGTTGGTTTGGCCGATGAGCAACCGGCGCGCATCGTCGAAGAATCCGGAGGTGTCCGGTTCTTCGATGGCCATGCCGATGCGCACGCGGTTCCCGCTCGCCTCGCCGGCCGGAATCGTGAGGCGGGCGCGCAGGTTCTTGTCGTCCCAATCGAATTTCGCCGGTTTTCCCCCGGCCAGGTAGGGCCCCACCGGCTGGCGCGCCAGCTGCAGCACAACCTCTCCGTCCACGGGAGCGGCGAACTCCATCGCCAGGATGCCGTTCTCGAATTCGACCGAAAGCAGTTCCGCCGTGGCGTAGACGATGTGCTCGGCCCCGGAGAAGTTGGCGCACTCCCGGCATAGCCCGCCCAGCCCGATGGACACGTTCACCGGAAGCCACAACGATTCGCCTCGCGGCACGGTCACGCCGGGAATGACGAGGGTGCGCCCGCTGGCGGGTTCGAGCACGCGCAGATCGTCATGGAACTCCTGTTCGCTCGTATTGGTGATGGAAACCGCCGCCGCCACGGGCGAGACTAACTCCACCGCACTCACGCCTGGCGGCAGCTTGCCCGCGGCGGGCTTGGGCAGGATTGCGGGGCGAAGCCTCGGAAAAAGCGGCGCCCAGTTCCGCAGGAGCGCGGAGTCGCGCCGCAGCGACGTGGTGGGCGTCCGCTCGTTGCCGGCGAGCCCCACGGCGCCTTCCACCAGCGGGGAGCCCGGATCCGCCGCCCAACCCTGCGGGTAAAGCTCGTCCTCTACCCCGGTCCACAGCAGCGCGCCCTGGCGCTTCTCGATAATCCCGCGGCTGCGGTCGAAGGCGGCGCGGTCAGGCGCCGAGAGAATGTTGACCGGCGCGGGGGGCGGCGGCGCGTCGATGCCGGACGCCCGGCCCTCGACGTAGGCGACTGGGCCACCGTGGCGAACCGTCTGCGTGCCCAACAAGCGCTCCAGTTCTCTGATCCAGGCGCGCTGCGCGGCGGGGGTGCTTCCCGCGGAGGGCCAGCCGTTGTCCCGCCACCCCGCCACCGGCGGGAGCGGGCGCACCCACGCCTGCAGCCCTAACTTCCGCAGGGTGCGGATCAATCCCACGAGGTCGCGCCGCGGGCTGGTGCGCCCCGTAAAATCGAAATCGTCCGGCCGGAGCTGGTGCCAATTCCAGGGGATGGAGAACTCCACCGTCCGCACCCCGATGGATTTGAGCCAGACCAGTTCGCGGTCCCAAAGCGCGCGGGGGAAGAGATAGTAGGGAAACTCCACCGCCTGCACAAACTCGGTGGGGGCGGCGGGCGGAGCGGGCGCGGGTGCGGCGCCGAGGGCGGCCAGCGCCACCAGAACGGCCGCTATGCGCTTCAAAGCTTTTTCGCCTTTCGGAGGCGGAAATCCTCCATCAGCGGCATTTTGACCACCGTGCACATCTCATACAGGCGCGAACGGGCCCGGCTTCCGATCTGCTCCCCCAGCGTCCGCCGCCCCTGGACGACGCTGCCCGCGTCGGCGTCCGGCACATTCGTGGTCGCGATCAACGGCATCCGGTGATCGCACCGGTAGGTGATGATCGAGGTGATCGTGTCTTCCACCCACTCCGTCACGCGGTGCGCCCCCAAATCGTCCAGCAAAAGAACCTGCGCCTCCAGCACCGCCCTGTATGCTTCGCGGTCCGAGGTGTTGGAAATGGGGTCATAACCCGCTCGGATGCTGTCCAGCAGGTTCTGGTAATTCCAGAAAAGGCACTCGAAGCCCTTGGCCATGATCTGCTTGAGGGCGGCCACGGCCAGATGCGTCTTGCCGGTTCCCGTCTCTCCAATCAGCAGCAAGCCGGGACGCTTCTCGTCCGGAAAGGTCCGGAGATAGCCCTTCACCGCCAGAAGGACGTTGGTCAGTTCCCGCCGCTCAATCGGGTTTTCGGGCCCCGGTACGCTGAAATTGTCGAACGTGGCTTCACGGTAGTTTACCGGGATCTGCGCCCGCCCCTCCAGCCGTTCCGCGCGCCCCTGGAAACGGCAATCGCAGGGGCTGGCGCCCGATACGTTGGCGCGCTCGACAATGATGTAACCGGTTCCGCCGCACTTCGGACAAACAGGTTGCGAGGCCATCGGTTCCATTATCGGTCAGACGGCGGGCGCCACGCCGCGGTTGCGGCCGTGATACTTTGTCCTCAAATGCGATTTTCGATTCTGCTGCTCTCCACACTGCTGGCGTCCACGGCGTTCGCCGCGGGTCCCGTCCGCATCATCTACGACACCGATATGGGCAACGACGTGGACGACGCTATTGGGCTGGCGGTCCTGCACGCCCTCGAAAGCCGCGGCGAGTGCCGCCTCCTCGCGGTCACGGTGAGCAAGGATAACCGCTACTCGGCGCCCTTTATATCGCTGTTCAACGCCTTCTACGGACGCCCGGAGATCCCCATCGGCGTGGTCCGCAAAGGCAAGACGCCCGAGGACGGCAAGTACACCAAAGCCGTCGTCTCCACGAAAAAGCCGGACGGATCGCCCCTCTACCCCCGAAAGGTGGACGACCCCGCCGCTCTGCCGGACGCCGTGAGCCTGCTGCGGAAGGTGCTCGCTCGAGAGGCGGACGGCGCGGTGACCATTGTCCAGGTGGGGTTCAGCACGAACCTGGCGCGCCTGCTCGAATCGAAGCCCGATGACGCGAGCCCGCTGACCGGCCGGGAACTCGCGGCTCGCAAGGTGGCGCGGTTGGTCCTCATGGCGGGCCAGTTTCCCACCGGCGCTCCGGAGTACAACGTCCGAATCGACGTCCCGGCCGCCCGAACCCTTTTCTCCGCGTGGCCGGGCCCCATCGTGACCAGCGGCTTCGAGGTGGGCAACTCCATTCTGTACGACGCCGGCCGTATCGCCGCCGATTTCGCCTACGCCGCGCATCATCCGCTGGCGGACGCCTATCGCGCCTACCAGAACATGCCCTACCGCGAGCCGTTATGGGACCCTTCGGCCGTGCTCTACGCCGTCCGCCCGAATCCCGCGTACTTCAGCCTCTCGCCCCCCGGAACCATTCAGGCAAATGAGAAAGGCGCCACGACGTTCGCGGAATCCCCCACCGGGAAACATCATTACCTGGTGGTGAACGACGCCCAACGCGCCGCCGTGCGGGAAGCAATTTCGGTGTTGATGAGTGAGCCGCCGAGGTAGGACCGGCTTGCGGCCTTACTGAATAACGACGCGGACGGGATTCGACGCCTGCCCCGCCACGGTCACGATGACGTTCACCATGCCCGCCCCGCGGAGGGTCAGCAGCACGGGCACATTCACCTGGTCCAGCCCCGGAAACTGGGACTGCGGTCCGGCGTACAACACCGGAACCGGCTGGCCGCCTATGGTCACCGAGACGTCGCTCAGGTTCGCCCGCCCCCGGATGCCTGTTCCGAACAACTCGAGGTAGAGCGGCGTATCCACGCCGAGTTGCAGCGGAACAGCCATGCAGCTTCCGGAGGGGTCGCAGTCGAACACGGGGATCACGCTCTGCGCTCCCGTGGCAATCACATCCTGGATTGCCACGGCGGCGGCGATGCCGGCGTCATCGCCATCCCCCGCGGTCGAGAAGAGCGCCGGGGCGATGGCCTGCACGTTCGTCGTGCCCTGAATTTTGACGTTGGACATGCCGGAAACGACGACCGTCGCCTGGCCGGGAACGACCCCGGCGGGCATCAGAAAATTCACCTGCCCCGGCGAAACGAAGAGTATCCCCGCGGCCCGCGCCATCCCGGCTGCATCGGTGACCTGCACCGCAACCCCGGCCAACGTGGTGGGAAAGGGGATCTGGGACGTCCGCTCGAAGTGATCGGTGAGGTTGGGAACGGTCGCGAAAGCTGTGATCAGAGATTCCGGCGCAATGCCGGCCGAATCGAGCGTCCCCGACATCAACGTCATCATCGGCAGATTCCCCGTCCCCGGCGGATTCTGGGCCTGGGCCGTAGCGGCGATAAGGCAAATGCTGAAAATCGCGAGTTTCATGCGGACAGCCCTCTCCGTATATTGAAGCCGAAGCGGGGGAAGTCCGTAGGTGCTGTTCGGCACGGAGTTCCGCCGCCGGCCTCTTCGCGGGCGGACGTTTTTCCGGGGTCTTTTCCCCCAAGCGCGGCAGGCATGAGTGCCCCGCCACAGCGAGTTACAATGGCCCGCGAGGCTATCCATGAAAGCGAAGCAACTTGGTTGGGCCGCTCTGGCGGCAGCTCTGTTGGGCGTGTGGGCCCTCCCGGCGCAGAATCCATCCGATCCTCTCCAGGCAGGCTTCCGGAATCCACCCGCCGGCGCCAGGCCCCGCGTCTGGTGGCACTGGATGAACGGCAACATCACCAAGGAGGGCATCAAGCTCGATTTTGAGTGGATGAAGCGCGTGGGCATCGGCGGCGTCCAGAATTTCGATGCCGCCCTCAACACTCCCACCATCGTGGAAAAGCGGCTGGTCTACATGACCCCGGAGTGGAAGGACGCCTTCAAGTACGCCGCCACGCTGGCCGACCAGTTGGGGCTGGAGATGGCCATCGCCGGCTCTCCCGGCTGGAGCGAGAGCGGCGGCCCGTGGGTGCCGCCGGCGCAGGCCATGAAGAAATACGTCTGGTCGGAGACCCGGGTGGAAGGCGGCCGGGCGTTTACCGGAACGTTGGCCAAACCGCCCTCGACCACAGGTCCGTTCCAAAACATGGGCGGCCGCGGCGGGCAACCCGAGTTCTACGCCGACGCCGCCGTGGTGGCGTTCCGCGCGCCGGAAGACCAGGCCCCGATGGCGAACTTGCAGCCGAAGCTCACCTCCAGCGGCGGCGCTTTCGAACTGTTGGCGCTGACCGACGGCGACTATGCCAAGGCGACGTTGCTGCCGGCCGCGGCCACGGATCAAACCGCCTGGATCCAGTTCGAGTTCGACCAACCCCGCACCTTCCGCGGCCTCACGCTAGGGATCGCGGGCGGTGGCCGTGGACGAGGTCCGCAGGGCGGCCCGGCCCTGGAAGCCAGCGATGACGGCCAGCAGTTTCGCCCCGTCGCCCCCATTCCCGGCGGCGTACGCGACGTCGCATTCCCTCCGGCCACGGCGCGGTTTTTCCGCGTGGTCTTCCCCTCGCCGCCGCCGCAAGCCGCCGGCCGGGGTGGCGCCGCCCCGGCGCCCGCCGGATTCCAGATCGCGGAACTCGTCCTCCACGCCGGCGCCCGCGTGAACAACTTCGAGGCGAAAGCGGCGTTCTCGGCCACCGCCGGCCCGCCCGACACGCCCTCCGTGGAGCCCGCGGCGGCCATTCGCAAAGGGGACGTCATCGACCTGACCGGAAAGATGCGGCCCGACGGCTCGCTCGACTGGACGCCCCCGGACGGCCGCTGGGTCGTGCTGCGACTGGGGTATTCGCTCCTGGGTATTACCAATCACCCGGCCTCGCCGGAAGCCACGGGCCTCGAGGTGGACAAGCTCAGCAAGGTCTTCGTAAGAAACTACTTCGAGAACTACCTGAATCAATACAAGGACGCCACCGGCGGTCTGATGGGCAAGCGCGGCCTGCAATACGTCATCACCGACAGTTGGGAAGCCGGAACCCTGAACTGGACCGACGAGATGATGCCTGAGTTCGCCAAACGCCGCGGCTATGACATGAAGCCCTGGCTGCCCGTTCTGGCCGGTCGCGTGGTGGAGAGCGCCGAGGCAAGCGAGAGGTTCCTGTGGGACTTCCGCAAGACCATCGGCGACCTGACCGCCGAATACCACTACGACCAGTTGACCACGCTCCTGCACGAGCGCGGGATGGGCCGCTACACCGAATCGCACGAGAACGGCCGCGCCTTCGTCGGCGACGGGATGGACGTGAAGCGCACCGCGGACGTGCCCATGAGCGCCATGTGGACCGGCGGCAGGGACCCCGACGGCGCTCCTCTCAGCTACAACGCGGACATCCGCGAGTCGGCCTCCGTGGCCCACATCTACGGCCAAAACGTGCTGGCCGCCGAGTCGCTCACAGCGGGCAGCGGCGCCTATACCTTCTCGCCCGAGACCCTGAAGCCTACCGCCGACGCCGAAATGGCCATGGGGCTGAACCGCTTCGTCATCCACACCTCCGTCCATCAGCCCGTGACGGAACGGCGCCCGGGCCTCAGCCTCGGCCAGTACGGCCAGTGGTTCAACCGCCTGGAGACGTGGTCCGAGCTTGCGAAACCGTGGGTCGGTTACCTGGCGCGCAGCTCCTACATGCTCCAGCAAGGGAAGTTCGTGGCCGACGTCCTGGTCTATTACGGCGAAGACTCCAACGTCACCGCCCTATTCGGGAACCGCCGGGCGGACGTCCCGGCGGGGTACAACTACGATTTCGCCAGCTCCGACGTCCTGCTCAACCGGGTGAAAGCGGCTGACGGCCGGATCACCACGGCCAGCGGGATGAGCTACCGCGCGCTGCTTCTGGACCCGAACAGCCAGCGCATGCCGCTGGCCGTGCTGCGCAAGATCCGCGACTTGGCGAATGCCGGCGCGATGGTCGTCGGGCCGAAGCCCACCGGCAGCCCCAGCCTGAGCGACGACCAATCCGAGTTCGCGGCCCTCGCCGACCAGCTTTGGGGACCCGGCGGCAAGATCCAGGCCGGCCAGAACGTGGCGGCGGCGCTGACCGCCGCCGGCGTTGCGCCCGATTTCGAGTATTCCAAGCCGCAGCCCGACACCTACCTGCTCTCCGTTCACCGCAAGCTGGCGGATGGCGAGGTCTACTGGGTCGATAACCGCCGGAACCGGACGGAGACGGTGGATGCCACGTTCCGCGTGACCGGCAAGGCGCCCGAACTGTGGCGCCCGGATACCGGGGCGATCGAGCCGGCATCGTACAGCATCGCCAACGGGCGGACGACCGTGCCGCTGCGGCTGGATCCGTTCGACGCCGTATTCGTGGTCTTCCGCAGGGCCTCCGCCGCGCCGTCGCGCTCGCTGAAACAGACAGCGGAATCGGCGGTGGCCGCGATTGAGGGAGCTTGGGACGTCGCCTTCCAGCCGGACCGCGGCGCTCCGCCCAAGATCACGGTGGAAAGCCTGGCCTCCTGGAGCGAGAACGCCGACCCCGGGGTGAAATACTTCTCCGGGACCGGAACCTACACGAAGACCGTGCAGGCGCCGGCGGACTGGTTCAAAACCGGCGCCCAACTGTGGCTCGATCTGGGCGATGTCAAGAACCTGGCGGAAGTCTCGGTGAACGGCAAGCCCCTGGGCATTTACTGGAGGGCGCCGTTCCGCGTGAACGTCACGGGTGTTCTGAAACCGGGGGCGAATACGGTTCAGATCAAAGTGACGAACCTCTGGGTAAACCGGATCGTGGGCGACCAGCAGCCCGGAGCAACGCAGAAATATACCTTCACTTCGATGCAGTACTACCGCGCCGATTCGCCGCTGTTGCCATCGGGGCTTTTGGGACCTGTGCAGGTGGTGCGGGTAATGTAGTGGCGCGGCGCACGGTAAAATAGGGACATGGCTGAGGACGCAGCGGAGTTGCTGACGCACGCTTTGAAACTGCCCCCGGCAGCAAGAGCGGCGCTCGCCGACTCTCTCATCGAAAGCCTTGATACCGAGGTCGATGAAGACGCCGAAGAAGCCTGGAGAAGCGAGATCGCACTCCGGGTTCGAGATCTCGATTCGGGCGCCGTTCAAACAATCGACTGGGGCGAGGTTCGTCGTCGGCTCCGCGACCGATTCAACCGCTGATGCGAAGATCTGTCCGCTTCCATCCGGCGGCATCACAGGACGCCGAGGAAGCCGCCGCCTGGTACGCCGAGCGGAGCGTTCGGGCGGCGGTTCGCTTTCTGGACGAGCTGGGTCGCCTGATTGATCTTATTGCCGTTTCGCCCGATAGATTCCCGGTTTTCGATGCTGGTCTCCGCCGGGCTGTGTTTCGCCGGTTTCCCTTCTACGTAGTGTTTCGGGCAGATGACGTCAACGTTGTCGTCCTTGCCGTAGCACACGGGAAGAGACGCCCAAGATTCTGGCGCGACCGCACCTGAGAAGCTCTGTGTTTCTCCGTGTACCGCCGACAAGATCGGCGGCGGTACACCGTGCGCGAAACGCGCCCTAGCGCAGGTTTTGCTCGAAAAGCTTCAGGATGCGTTTGTACTCGTCCGCCCAGCTCGCCGGTTCCGCGAATCCGTGGTCTTCCACCGGATAGACGGCCAGCTGCCAGTTCTCCTTATGCAGCTCGATGAGCTTCTGGACCAGGCGCACCGTGTCCTGAAACTCCACGTTGGTGTCCGCCATTCCATGGCAAATCAGCAGCGCGCCCTTAAGTCCCTGAGCGAAGAAAATAGGCGACGAGTTGCGGTACGCTTCCGCGTCGTTCTGCGGCAGGTTGAGGATGTCGGACGTGTAGCCGTGGTTGTAAAACGCCCAGTCGGCGACGGGCCGGAGAGCGGCGCCGGCGGCGAACACGTCGGGTTGGGTGAACATGCCCATGAGCGTGAGGAAGCCGCCGTAACTGCCGCCGTAGAGCCCGATCTTCCTGGGGTCCACGCCGTACTGCGCCACCACGTATTTCGCGGCGTCGACGACGTCATCGAGGTCCTTGCCCCCCATGTGCCGGTAGATGGCGGTGCGCCAGTCGCGGCCGTACCCCGCCGAGCCCCGGTAATCGACGTCGAGGATGAGGAATCCGCGCTCCATGAGGATGTGATTGAACATGTACTCGTGGAAGTAGCCGGAGGACCACCAGCGATCGACGTTCTGGAGATAGCCGGCGCCGTGGATGAAAATCACGGCCGGCCCGCCCTTCTTGAAAGCCGCGGGCTTGAAGAGGCGCGCCGGAATCCTGGCGCCGTCGCGCGCCGGCACGGAGACGATGGGAACGTCCTGCCACGGGTATTGCCAGAACTCGGGCGCGGGGGAAGAGGTGAGTTTCGCGGAATCGGCTTCGGGACGGTTCTCCTGAACGTACAGTTCGGGCGGCTTGTTGGTGTAGGAGTAGATGTCGGCGATCCAGCGCTCATCTGGTGATAGCGTCGTGGCGTGCTTCCCGGGCGCCTTGGTCAGGCGCGTCAGCGGGCCGCCCTCGCCATCCATCAGGTAGAGATGGTTTTCAAACGGGGTGTCCCGGTTCGCGGTGATGTAGAACTTTGACTTGTCTTTCATCTGCCGCACGTTCAGGACCTCCCACTCGCCGGAAGTGAGCGCGCGGGGCTCGCCGCCGCCGAACGCCACGGCGTAAAGGTGCGAATAGCCGGTGCGCTCCGACTGGAAATAGACTTCGCGATCGTTTTTCATCCAGCCGATGGAGTTGGCGCCGGGGCCGTCCACCCAGGCGTCGTCATGCACATCGGCCAGGACACGGGTCTGGCCGGCGGCGGGATCGAGGGCGAAGATCCAGCGGTCCTTGTTGTCCAGGGCGCGGCCGACAATCACGGCTTTCGTTCCGTCCTGCGACCACACGGGCTGCCCCAACTGGATTTCGCGCTCGGTGGATGCCGGGGCACGCGCGGGCGGGGCGGCGGCGTTCTCGGTCTGAGGCGGCGCGGCAGGAGGGGGAGTGCGCTTCTGGCCGTGATCCACCCACTTTACGTCGCCCGTGGCGGCGTCGATCAACGCGAGCCGGACAGAGGACTGCGCGTCGCCCACGTTGGGCCGTCCGGGAATATCTTCCGTGTAGCCGGATTCCGTGATGAAGTTGGCGACGACGGTGTTCCTGGCGTTCGCCGTTTCGGCGACGGCCGCGACGACGTACTTCTCGTCCGGCGAGAGTTGCAGCGAGCGGATGGACTGCCGCGCCTGGAGCGTGAACGGCTTCCGCGGATTCTGGCGCTTGCGGCGGGCTTCCTCCTCCTCGCGGCGCGCCACGCGGTCGCGGATGGCTTCGAAGAGCTCTTTCTGTTCGTTCTTGAGATACTCCTGGCTCGCGCTGCCCCTGCCCTGCGCGGCGGCGCCCGTGGCGGCCACCGGGCCGCCGCCCCGCCCGCCACGCCCCGCGGTGGGCCCGGGTTCGGGCGCGGCGCCGGCGGCGCGGATGTCGGTGATCTGCTCGATCAGGCCGGCATCGAGCGACATCACGTAGAGGTTGTTCGCGCGCGTGAAGCTGATCCGCTTGCCGTCCCGGAGGAACCGGGGGTTGGCTTCGGCGTCGGCCGTCTTCGTGATCTGCCGCGTGGCGCCCGTGCCGGCGTCGTATACGAAGATGTCGCCGTCCCGCGCATAGACGGTCAGGCGCTTGTCCTCCGTGGAATCGCCGCCGAGTGGCGGCGCCTGTTTCGCCTCGTCCTCCGGGAGTTTTCGCAGGCCCGAGCCGTCGCGCCCAACGACGTAGGTATCCATCGGGGCCTCTTCCGGCTGAGACGCCTGCTTCCACTGGAAGTAGATGCGGGCGCTGTCTCCGGACCAGCGGATCTGCGAGGGCTCATACCCCACCAGCCCCGGCCCGCGCATGATGTTGTCGACGGTCAGCTCGAACCGGCCCGACTGAGCCTGGAGCAGCAGCAAGCCCAGGCCGAATGGCAGAAGAAGTTTCCTGGTCAAGAGAAGATCATATCGTACCGCCGGCGGTCGTCTTTCGCCGCCGGTTTTCGTTGCCCGCTTCAGAGCACCGGTGGCAAAAGGCGACCACCGGCGGTACAGGCTGCTAACCTGAATCACAGATGCAGACCACCCGCAGGCAGTTGCTCCAGGGCGTGGGAGCGGCGCTGACCGCACGGCCCCTGACCGGCCAGACCGGCGCCGGCGAACGGCCCGTCCTCTGGTACAAGGCCGCGGCCAGGGAATGGACGGAGGCGCTGCCCATCGGCAACGGGAATCTCGGCGCGATGGTGTTCGGCGGCGTCGAGCAGGAACGGCTGCAACTCAACGAGCACAGCCTCTGGTCCGGCCACCCGGTGGAGATCGATTCGCCCCATACCCTGGAGGTCCTTCCCAAGGTCCGGCAACTGCTTTTCGACGGCAAGTACATGGAAGCGCAGCAACTCGCCGGGCAGGAGATGATGGTGCGCACGCGCGTGCCTGCGTCGTCTTACCAGACTCTGGGCGATCTCGGGATCTCCTTCGATCACGGCGCCGCGGCCGAAGAATATCGCCGTGAACTCGACCTCGACACCGCGATTGCCCGTACGGAATACCGCGTGGCCGGCGCCAGGTTCACCCGCGAGGTCTTCGTCTCCCAACCCGACCAGGCCATTGTCCTGCGCATGGCGTGCGACAAACCGGAGGGGCTGTCCTTCACCGCGCGCCTCACTCGTCCCGCCGATGCACAGACCGAGTATGCCGTGGACGGCATCGTGATGCGCGGCAAGGCGGCCAACGACGGCGTGGCTTTCGAATGCCGCATCGCGCCGCGGGTGGAAGGCGGGAAGGTGGAGGCGACGCCCGGCGGATGGCGCGTGACCGGCGCCAACGCCGTAACATTCGTCCTCGCCGCCGCCACGAGCTACCAGGGAAAGGGGGCGACGACCCGCGCCTGGTAAGTCTGTACTTCCAGTTCGGGCGCTACCTTCTGATTTCCTCGTCGCGGCCGGGCGGACTTCCCGCCAACTTGCAGGGGCTCTGGGCCGACGGCCTCAATCCGCCCTGGTCGGCGGACTATCACGTCAACATCAACATCCAGATGAACTACTGGCCGGCCGAGGTCTGCAACCTCTCGGAGTGCGCGCTGCCGCTGTTCGATTTCACCGAATCGCTGCGCGAACCGGGCCGCCGCACCGCCAAAATCGCTTACGGCTGCCGCGGCTTCGTGGTGCACTACACTACCAACCTGTGGCTCCAGACCGCGCTGACAGGCAGTACCGTCTATGGCTTGTGGCACGGCGCGGGGGGCTGGCTCGCGCGGCATTTCTGGGAACGGTACCTCTACACCGGCGACCGCAAGTTTCTGCGCGAACGCGCCTGGCCCGTGATGAAAGAGGCCGCCGAGTTCTACCTGGATTTCATGGTGGAAGACCCGCGCACGAAGCGCCTGGTTCCCGGCCCGGCGGCTTCTCCGGAGAACCGGTACGTCACTCCGGACGGCGGGAAGGCGGACGTGGACATCGCCCCCACCATGAGCGTGCAGATCATCAACGACCTGTTCGGCGCCCTGATTGAGGCCGGCGAGATCCTGGGCATCGAGCCCGAATTCCGCGCCCGGCTGGCCGCCGCGCGCGCGCAAAACTGCCGCCCATGAAAATCGGGAAATACGGGCAGATTCAGGAGTGGTCGCAGGATTTCGAGGAAGTCGGGCCGGGACACCGCCACGTTTCGCAGCTCTACGGCCTGCATCCGGCGGCGCTGATCACCAAGCGCGGGACGCCGGAACTGGCGGCCGCGGCGAAGAAGACGCTGGAGCGCCGCCTGGCCAACGGCGGCGGCCACACGGGTTGGAGCCGGGCGTGGATCACCATGTTCTGGGCGCGGCTGGAAGAAGCCGAGCTGGTGCACGAAAACGTGATGGCGCTGCTGCGCAAGAGCACGCTTCCCAACCTGTTCGACACGCACCCGCCGTTCCAGATCGACGGCAATTTCGGCGGGACCGCGGCCATGGCCGAGATGCTGTTGCAGAGCCATGCCGGGGAGGTGAGCCTGCTGCCGGCGCTGCCGCAGGCATGGCCCAACGGCGCCGTCCGTGGCCTGCGCGCGCGCGGCGGTCTCGAAGTGGACCTCACGTGGAAAGGCGGCAAGGCGGTTGCGGCCGAACTGAAAGCGGACCTCGCCGGCACGCACCGGATACGCCTGCCGCGCGGAGCGAAGCTGGTGGCAGTGAGGGCGGGCGGGAGCCGCGTGCAGGTGGAGGCGGCGAAGGAGGGAGTCTTCACGCTGCCGGTCAAGGCGGGGCAGACGTATCGGTTGACGCTGGGGTAGGGCAGTACCGCCGGCGGTACTCCTACTTCTTCTTCGCCATTTTTCTCTGCAGCGCCGCGTAGTTCGCTTTCACCTGCTCGACCATCTTCGCTTCC
>JAIQFU010000601.1 GCA_020073115.1 Terriglobia bacterium | reverse complement strand
TTCGGTACGATAAAGCAGGTCGACGCTGGCCTGCTAAGTGTCGGATATGCGGAATTGGGGCCTGTCAGCGGCCCGGCAGTCGTTTTTCTCCATGGCTGGCCGTACGACATTCATAGCTACGTCGACGTTGCACCGATGCTGGCCTCGGCCGGTTACCGGGTGATCGTTCCGTATCTGCGAGGCTACGGTACAACCAGCTTCCTTTCCAACGAGACGTTCCGCAATGGCCAGCAATCGGCGGTGGCTCAGGACATCATCGCCTTGATGGATTCGCTCGGGATCGAGAAGGCGATCATAGGCGGATTTGATTGGGGCTCGCGAACGGCCGTGATCATGGCGGCGCTCTGGCCGGAACGCTGCAAGGCGATCGTCGCTGTGAGCGGATATCTGATTACGAACCTCAAAGCAAATCAACAGCCGCTGCCGCCGCAAGCTGAGTTGGGTTGGTGGTACCAGTATTATTTCGCGACCGAACGCGGTAAGCTCGGCTACAGCCAAAACCGGTACGAATTCAGCAAGCTGATCTGGAAGAACGCTTCGCCGAAGTGGAATTTCGACGATGCCACCTTCGATCGCACCGCGGCCGCGTTCAATAATCCGGATCACGTCAATATCGTGATCCACAATTACCGTTGGCGCCTGAGCCTTGCAGAAGGGGAATCGCGATACGCCGGCCTCGAACAAAAGCTCGTTCAGGGTCCGGTCATTGCGGTGCCGGCAATCACCATTGCAAGCGATTTCGACGGTCCTGCCGCAGATGGCACGGCGTACGCGAAGAAATTCTCGGGCAAATACTCGCATCGGATTCTCAAAGGCATCGGACACAACGTGCCTCAGGAAGCGCCGCGAGAGTTTGCCCAGGCTGTGATCGATGTAGATGGTTACTGAGGACCCTATACTCAGCGATCGGAGTTTTCATTATGAAGAATCTTGCCCTTTGGATTTCCGCCACGGCTCTCATCTGCGGAGCCGTCGCGATTGCATCAGGAACCGGAGACGAAGGTCTGCTTGGCCAGTTCGGTCTGGTAGTCGAACAGGATGCGGTCCTCGCGGCGACCGGCGTCCCGATCGACAGCGACCATTCGATTTGGCGGGCTTTCCGCAACGAATACTGGCCCGCAGACTACTTCATCGACGCAAAGGGACGAATTCGTTACCGCCACTTCGGCGAGGGCGAATATGAAAAATCCGAGCGCGTTATCCAAACACTGCTTAAGGAAAATGGAGCCACTAGTCTGGACGAGACCACGGTACGTATAACGCCTGAAGGGCCCGAGGCCTCACCGAGCGAAGATGTACGATCGCCCGAAACCTACGTCGGCTACGCCCGCGCGGAAAACTTCGCGTCGCCGGAACGGATGGCGCGAGACTCACGAGAGACCTACAGCCCACCGGCGAGGCCCGGACTAAACCAGTGGGGTCTCGACGGATCGTGGAAAGCCGGTGCCGAGAGTAGCAAGCTCGAATCGGCGCCCGGCAAGATTGTGTTCCGGTTCCACAGCCGCGACCTCCATATGGTCTTGGGCCCGGCGAACAACGGGACGCCCGTTCGCTTTAAGGTAAAGCTGAACGGCACCGCGCCCGGCGGCGATCATGGATCTGATTCCAACGCCGATGGCACTGGCGAGGTTCGGCGGCCGCGGATGTATCAACTCATCCGGCAGAAGGGTCCCATCAAAGACGTGACCTTCGAAATCGAATTCATTGACCCCGGCATCGAGGTCTTTTCATTCACGTTCGGCTAGCAACTAAGTCGCATGTTTGCCGTCAAACAAAACCGGCCGATCAGTGACAATAAACGACTACAACGATTCAAAGGAGAGCGACAAATGCAAGACAACACACTCGTGAATTCCAGTTTTTCATCAACAATTCACGTTCCCATCGAGAAGGTGGATATTCCCGCCTGGTGCTTTGGCCTGTCGGAATCGGAATACCAGTCCTGTTCCCCGGCTCACGTATCTGCCGGAGTAACCAGGGCGCCGGATGGCCGGCGTATGTCCATCAACATCGAAGTCCTGGGCGGAAGCCCGATGGTGCAGCATTACGTCGAGGAGATTGCCGAACCGCATCACCTGCGGCTCGTTTCGAAGTCAGACGTCTTCACGCCGACAGGCAGGGTCAAGGTGGACGTGATCTGGGACTTGAGCGTGAAGAAGATCGACGCCGATACATGCGAGTTCACTAATGTGGTGCACAGCTCCTTCACGCCGGAGCTCCTGGACTCTCTGGCCAAACAGGGCATTCCACAAGAGGTTTTCCAAGCGGCTCGCAAGCCAGTTTCAGAGGCGCACAACCGGCAGGAAACACCCCTTTTTGCAAAGAGCATCGAGCGGCACGCACTCGGCCGAAGGAAGGAGGGGAAATGAGGACGTTGACATACGAACGGGAGATCACCGGGCTTCTCGTGATCGATCCGTACAACGACTTCATTTCTCAAGGCGGCAAAATATGGGATCGGATCAAAGGCATTGCTGAAGCCAACCGTTGTGTCCCCCACATGGTGCAGGTTCTCGATGCTGCTCGACGGACGGGAATCCGCGTATTCTATGCGCTGCACCGGCGATATCGTCCTGGCGATTACGAGACCTGGAAGTACATTGCGCCGATTCAGAAGGCGGCATGGTCGCGGAAATCATTCGAATACGGCACCTGGGGCGGAGCAATCCGCGACGAGTTCGAGCCTCATGTAGGCGATGTCCTGGCAGAGGAGCACTGGTGTTCCAGTGGTTTCGCCAACACGGATCTGGATCTGCAGCTCAAGAAACACGGCATTCACAAACTCATTGTCGTTGGACTGATCGCGCACACCTGTGTGGAGGCCACAGTTCGCTACGCCGCCGAGCTCGGCTACGAAGTCACGATGGTGAAGGACGCGACGGCGGATTACTCAGATAACGAGATGCACGCCGCTCTTGAAGTCAACATTCCAAACTATGCCACTGCCATTGTGACGACAGATGATATGGTCGCCGCGATCTCTTTCCTTAAGGATTTAGAACCCAGTGTGCATCCCTGATCCCATCATGTGCTTGCACTCGCCCGCCATTCGGACGGTGATGCAGTAGCGAGTCGGTGATGGACGAGTACGTCGTTAAGATCGTGACGACGCCGATGCCATCACCACGAATGCAGGCCGTTCCCGCCTGGATCGAGGGAGTATCGGTGAGTGGCGAAAGCACTTAATCCGATGTCGGTGGCGTAAGCCGTAACGACGCGGCAACCGACAAACTTCAGTAAGTGAAGGAGCGGTCGTCGTTCGAGTCGGGAGTGGCCGAACGTTATCGTCTCGGGTCCCCCGAAAACAACATCTCGACAAGTGGTTGCAGCCAGTGACGGTCTGTGCTCACGCCGTACGAGTCCCACATCTGGAGCGCCGCCTTGATGCGGGCGACCTCCGGATCAGAGAACTCAAACTCTTTGGCCTGGAGCGAGAGCGCGGGGTTCCACACCACGCGCTCCTGGCCGGCGACCATCTCGCGCTTCAACTCGACGGCTTTCTCTTCGCCGGCGTCAAGCGCGATGCGATCCTGGATACTCCAGATAGCGCGGATGGACCCCACGTCTGCCCGCTGCGCGCCCAGAAGCGCGTGCAAGTTCAGACGCTGGGTGTGGTCCAGCAAGAGTTTCATCGGCGTGTCCTTTCGAGAAGTTACGGGTTGGAGTAGAGCAGGATGTAGCCCGCTGTGGCTCCGGCAGGCGTCTTCACTTTCAGCACCCCGGACCATCCGGACGGGTTCGTGGCGCCCATCAGTTCCGCCAGCCGATAGCCGTTGCCGGTACTGCCTGCGATGATCAACTCGCCGCCCGACGTGACCTCGAGGAGCGTGTGATCCGCAAGATTAGAGCCGGGCCCGCGTACTTTGAACGGCGAGTCGGTGCTGTTGATCGCGGAGACGACCAGCGGGCCGCAGGCCACTCCCGCCGCACCCGGCACCGTCTGAAACGCCCAAGTGCGCGCGTACGCCTTCTTCGGGTCGGTACCCTCCTGGAGGCACGCGCCCCACAGGAG
>JAIQFU010000600.1 GCA_020073115.1 Terriglobia bacterium | reverse complement strand
TGTCGATCATGTTCCCCACCATTTTCGCCCTGGGGATCTTCGGCCTGGGCGCGCGGGCGAAAAAGGCCTCGGCCTTCATCGTGATGGCCATCATGGGCGGCGCGATTCTGCCCAAGCTGATGGGCTACGTGGCCGATAAGTCGGATATGTCCCGCGGCTTCATTGTGCCGATGCTCTGTTTCGGTATCGTCGCGTTTTACGGCTTCAATTGGCCGAGGTTCAGCAAGGCGGAGTCGCTGAACGGGGCGAAGGTGACCGCGGGACATTAGCCGCGGCGCCGGGGCGGGCGTGATTCCGGAAGGAGCGCCAAGCGTGAACTTTTCCATTTCCCGCATTGCCGGCATCGCGTTCTGCTTTGCCTCCAGCGTATGGACGCAGCCGGCGCCCATGATGCAACCGGCCGGGTGGGACCCCAGATCATATTCCGCCCCCCGACGATATCTGGAGCGCCATCCCGATCGTGAGCATCTGGGCCCCGGAGATGCACGCCCACAAGGGCCGCTATTACCTTTTTCTGACTTTCGATAGCCGCGACCGGTTGGATTCGGGAAAGCTGGCGGGTCCCTGGAGCCAGCAGAACGAACCGGTCTTCGCCGAGAACGGCGGGCACGGCATGCTCTTCAAAACGTTCGAGGGGGCGCTCATGATGGTCTTGCACGCCCCCAACAATATGAACGCGCAGCCTCGCATTTTCAAAATGGAAGACACCGGGGAGACGCTCCGGGTGGTTTCCGCGTTCACCGAATCGAACCACTTAGGTTGACCCCTGGGGGCGCGGGGCGCGTCGGGTGTGGAAGGCGCAGGCCAGAAGCGCTGTGATCTGCGGCGCAAGTACTACGCAGTAGGATCCGTGGAAGGGGCAGACCGGGTACAGGCACGAAGTTTCGCAAAGACGGCGAAATTCGAGCCAGTCCCCGCTTTGCGGCCTGTGCTGGGGACAGGGCGCGGATGGCAGGTCGGGCGCCTTCGAGAGTGCTGCGAGATTGCGCTGCGAGACAGCTGCGAGATTGCGCTTGATTCCGGCCCTCCGGACGCCTACAATACCCTGACATCGGTAAAGTTATCGGTACTCCAAACCGGCTCAACAACGGGGGAGCGGCTCGGAGTGCGGCTCACGCCTTGCAGGGTGAAGCAAACTCCAACGTGGGAACGGTGGTTGATACACCGCGGTGCTCCGGCGCCCGCGCCGGCAGCTATTGAGGTGGTCTCGCGATGCCCAAAAGAGGAGCGCTAAAACTGTTGCCATTCCTGCTGGCGGCGGCGTTATCCGCCGGCCAGCTTCTTGCCCAGACCGTAACTGGCACGATTACCGGCACGGTCACGGATCCCTCCGACCAGGTGATCGCCGGCGCGAAGGTGACGCTGACCAACGATCGGACTGGTGAAATCCGCGTCGTCAGCACCAACGACACCGGGATGTTCAGCATCGGGGCTCTCGAGCCCGGGCCGTACTCGATTAAGGTCGAACAGGGCGGCTTCAAGACGAGCCGGCGCACGGGAATCGTGTTGAGCGCCAATGAACGCCTCTCGGCGGGCGATTTTCAGCTCAGCATCGGCTCGCTGTCGGAGACCGTGACCGTCGAGGCCCAGGCCGTTGTCGTCCAGACCGCCAGCGCCGAACATTCTTCCGTCATCAGCGGTTCGCAGGTAGACCAGCTGCAAATGCGCGGGCGGGACCCTGTCTCGCTGTTGAAGATTCTCCCCGGCGTCGCCAGTTTTAGCGATAGCGAGGCGCTGGGCTCGGATTACGGCACCGGCACCCCAACCATTGGCGGCGTCAGCAACAATACCAATCATTTGGCCATAGACGGCGTGACCAGCAACGATCTCGGGACGCCCAGCGTGTTCAGCAGCCCGATCAGCATGGACGCGATCGGCGAGGTCAAAACGCTCTTGACCAGCTACCAGGCCGAGTATGGAGGCAACGGCGGGGCCGTGGTCCAGATCGTGACCAAGTCGGGCACGCAGCAGTTCCACGGCGGGGCCTACTGGTACAAACGGCATGAGATGTTCAACGCCAACACATTCTTCAACAATCAGACGGGAACCCCCAAGGCAAAGTACCGATACATTACATTGGGCGGCTCCATCAGCGGCCCCGTCTACATCCCCGGCAAATTCAACCGGAACAAGGACAAGCTGTTCTTCTTCTATAACGTCGAGGATTGGGGTACGAAGCAGCCCCAGGGCCTGCGGCAGGTAACCATGCCGACGGCTCTCGAACGCACCGGCGACTTCTCCCAAACCGTGGATTTGAATAACAAGATGATCGTCATCAAAGACCCGACCAACAACGGGACGGCGTTTACAGACAACAAGATTCCGGCGAACCGGGTTATCGCGAACGGTCAGTCGATCCTGAACATCTTCCCGCTGCCGAACTTCCCCAACCGTGCCATCAGCGGTGGCAACTACAATTACACGTTCCAGGAAAGCTTGGACGTTCCCAAACTCTCCCACCTGTTCAGGATTGATCTTCCGGTTTCGGCGGTGAACAAGTTCTCGCTGCGCGGCTCGCACTGGTACTCGGACCAGGGCGGTTACGCGTGCTCGTCCTGCGCCTCTAACTGGGGTCTGTTCAAGCAGCATTACCGGTTCGCCGAGGAGGGGCTCACTTTCAACTGGGTACACATCTTCAGCCCTACCATCGTGAACGAGTTTAACGTCGGGGTGCGCAACAACAAAGAAAAGTGGTATCCCGATACGGACAAGGACCTGCAAGGTTTCCAGAGAGCCAATCGAGGTTTGTCCACGCTGGGCCAGTGGTACCCGCAAGACAATGACTTGGGGATCATCCCGCAAGCCTCGTTCGGCGGCGTCACGGGCGGCGCCAGCATCAGCTACGATGGCCGGGGGATGTCAACAATCCATTTGATTCCAACTTTGCCTATTCGAACGCGCTGCTGGGGAATTTCGGCAGCTATACCGAATCCACCACGCGGTTTCACACCGCCGCGAATGCCTGGTTGGGCGAGTGGTTCGCGCAAGACAGTTGGAAGGCGAGCCGGCGGCTGACGATCGAATACGGAGTTCGTTTCAGCCGGTACACATGGTCGCGGCAGAGGGTCGGAGAAGCGGCGCTGCTCTCTCTCCTGCGGTACGACCCGAAGAAGGCTCCGGTGCTTTACCGCCCGGCTTTCGATGCCGCGCACAAGCGCATGGCGCAGGACCCGCTTACTCTCGCGTTCGCGCCGGCGGTGCTGATCGGAGCGTTCGTGCCGAACGCGGGAGATCCGGGAAATGGCGGGGTCGTATCCGGAGATCCGAGTTATCCGACGGGGTGGATCGAGCAACAGCCGATTCAAATCGGGCCCCGCGTCGGCTTCGCCTGGGATCCATTTGGCAAAGGCAAGACTGCCGTCCGGGCGGGCGCCGGGATGCTCTACGAGACGAGATTCACCACCTGGAATGACGTTCTCAACCCTCCCGTGCAGTACTCGCCCACCCTTTACTACGGGAATCTGACCACCTTCCTCAACAGCAGCGGCGTGCTCTTCCCGGGCTCGACGATCAGTTACGACTTGCACAGCAAGACGCCGGCAACCTACAACCTGTCGTTTGGAATCCAGCAGGACGTGGGCTTCAAAACGCTGATGGATGTCTCTTACGTGGGCAACCTGGCCCGCCACGTCCCGGTGAGCCGCAGCCTTAACACCGTGCCGTACGGCGCCCACTTCCTCCCACAGAACGCCGATCCGACTAACCCGTCGACCCCGCTGAACGACAACTTCTTCCGGCCGATGCCCGGCTACAGCGGCGTCACCTACCGTGACAATTCCTCCACGACGCTCTTCCGATC
>JAIQFU010000599.1 GCA_020073115.1 Terriglobia bacterium | reverse complement strand
CCCCGCCCCCAGCGATACCAGCAGGCCGAAGGCGAGCACGCGCGCATCCAGGCCGATGGCGCCGCTGCGGGGCAGCATGTCCTTGGGGGCCGCGGCGATCAGAACCCGGATACCCCAGCCGGTGAGGAAGAGACCGGCAATCCCGCCCGCCAGGCCTACGATGCCGCTTTCAATCAGCGGCTGACGCATCAGCGCCCAACGGTTCGCGCCCAGTACGGTGCGGATGCCGATCTCCCGCTGGCGCGTCAGGGCCCGCGCCAGAAGCAGGTTCGCCAGGTTGGCGCAGGCGATGAGCAGCACACAGCCGGAAGCGCCCAACAACACCAGCAGCGCGGGCCGTATCTTTCCGCCGATCTCTTCCGCCATGGGGACGATGTCGACGCCGCGGCCCGCATACAGCCGCGGCCGCTCCGCGGCCAGACCCTTCAGGATCCCCGCCAGCTCGGCCTCCGCCCGCGCGGCCGGGACTCCGGGCTGCAGCCGGCCGCTCACGTAAAAAATGTCCCAGGGCCGGCCCGTCTTCATTTCGTGGGTTGACGGAACCCACACATCGATGTCCTTGGAGAAGGTGGGCAGAACCGGCTCGAAGTTCTGGGGCATGACTCCCAGCACGGTATGGGGCACGCCCTCCACCAGGATCTTGGCGCCGATGGCCGCGCGGTTCCCGGCGAAACGCTTCATCCACAGCCGGTGGCTGAGGATCACGACCTGGTTGTTCCCAGGCTGGTCCTCTTCCTGACTAAAGGCCCGGCCCAGCATGGGCTGGACACCCAGCAGAGGGAAAAAACCTGCGGAGACGATTCCGCCCTCGACCCGCTCCGGCTCGCCGCCGCCGCTCAGTCCGTAGCTGAGCCAGCGATAAGCGGCCATGGTCTCGAACGACCGGCTCTGTTGGCGCCAGCGGTCGAACGAGGTGTTGTCAACCATCCAGTGCCGCATCGCTTTGACGCTCTCGGGATCGGCGAACCTGTTCGGGTCTACCTTTTGGGTCTGCCACAGCATGACCATCCGCCCCGGGTCAGGGTAGGGGAGCGGCCGAAGCAGAATGGCGTCGATCACGCTGAATATCGCGCTGTTGGCGCCCACTCCCAAGGCCAGGGTGAGGGCGGCGGCGGCCGCAAACCCGGGGCTCTTCCAGAGCGCCCGGAGGGCATGACGGAGTTCGGGACCGGCACTTCCCATTTGAGACTCAGACGTCGCGAGGGGGTAGTATGTTCCGGGTGATTAGCGCCGGCGGTACTTACCGCTCGTATACTTCCGCCATCTCCCGGAAGCGGCCGGCCAGGGCGGGTGTACGGCCTCGTTCATGCGGGCTTCCGAGCCCAGCCCGAGGATGTCCTGCGCGGGAAAAATCACCGTATTCGCGACCGAGGCCATAAGGGCCCGGATCATCGTCCAGTTCATCTCGCGCCCGCCGGTGTGGAGGTAAGCGCGCGCGCGCGCCTTCTCCTTTTTCACATCTTGCGTCGTGCGCGTGCTGTCGCCGCCGTGGCTGCGCCACCAGCCCATCGCGGTATCGTTGTCGTGGGTTCCGGTGTAGGCCGCCAGGTTGGGGGTGTAGTTGTGCGGCCGGAAGCTGGGGGCCTGGGGATCGTCGCCGAACGCGAACTGGAGGACGGCCATCCCGGGGAAGCCGAACTCCTCGCGGATGGCTTCCACCTCGGGCGTGATGACCCCCAGGTTTTCGGCCACGATGGGCAGCGGCCCCAGGCGGGCTCGCAGGGCGCGAAAAAGTTCGCTTCCCGGCCCTTTTACCCAGCGCCCCCCGACCGCCGTCTTCTCCGTGGCCGGAACCTCCCAATACGCTTCGAAGCCGCGAAAGTGATCCATGCGCACCGTATCGAACAGGCTCAGCGCGGCGCGCATGCGCCCGATCCACCATTGGTAGTCGGACGCGGCGATGCGGTCCCAGCGGTAGATCGGATTGCCCCAGAGTTGCCCGGTGGCGCTGAAATAGTCGGGCGGCACCCCGGCGACCATAACGGGCCGGCCCGTTTCGTCCAGGCAGAAGAGGTCCTTGTGCGCCCAAACGTCGGCGCTGTCGTGGGCCACATAGATGGGGATATCGCCCATGAAGCGAATGCCCCGCGCGGCGCAATACGTCCTCAAAGCGCGCCATTCGCGGAAGAACTCCCACTGGAGAAACTTCTGGTACTCGATTTCGGCAGGGTCGGGGCGGGCGCCGGCGCCCCAGGCGGTCCACTCCACGCCGCCGTGGGCGTGTTTGAGCGCCATGAATTGCGCGTAGTCCTCCAGCCACGCGGCGTGCTCGCCGGCGAAGCCGGCAAACTCTTCGCGATCGGCGGCCAGGGCTTCCCGCCGGAACGTCTCGAACGCCCGCCGGAGGAGAGCGGTCTTCCAGGGGATGACGCGCTCGAAATCGACCGACTCATCAGGCGCGCCGGGATTCGCGCCGCACTGAGGCAACCAACCCCGGACGGCGAGAACATCGAGGCTGATCAGGAGAGGATTGCCGGCGAACGCGGAAAACAACTGGTACGGCGACTCGCCGTAGCCGGTGGGGCCGAGCGGGAGGACCTGCCAGATCCGCATGCCGGCTTCGGCCAGCCAATCGGCGAAGCGAAAGGCCTCGGGCCCTAAGTCGCCGATACCGCTTGCTCCGGGCAGCGAAGTGGGGTGCAGGAGAACCCCGCTGGAGCGTCGGGCGCCGGTCACAACACAATTCTGCGAAAAAAGGCGGCCTCGCCGCACTATATCCCTCAGGTGCTATGCGCGTCGGAGCACTATTTTTGGCCGTGGGGCTGGCATTCGCCCAGCCGGACGCCTCCTACGAACCCCTCGCCCGCGCCTACGACGCTCTGCGCGCACGCGATTACGACAACGCTATCTCCAACTTTCTAAAAGCTATAGAAGCGGTCCCCGGGCGCGCGGCGGCGCGCAAGGACTTGGCTTACACCTATCTGAAAGTCGGGGAAACGGTACTTGCCCGCGAGCAGTTCCGGGCGGCCATGGAGAGCGATCCGGAGGATTCCCAATCGGCCATGGAGTACGCCTATCTGTGCTACGAGACGAAGGAGAGGCAGCAAGCCCGGCGCATTTTCGATCGCTTGCGGAAGACCGGGGCAGCGGACATCAGGGACGCGGCCGAGCAGGCCTTTCAGAACATCGATGTCCCGCTGGCGGCGGGGATCGCGCGTTGGAAGGAGGCCATCGAAAAGGGCGGCGGCAGCTTCAGCGCCCATTTCGAGTTGGCCACCCTGGCCGAGGAACGCGACGAACTCGAACTTGCCGCCAATCACTACCAGGCGGCCTGGATGCTGCTACCGGACCGCCGCTCGGTGCTGGTGGACCTGGGGCGCGTCTGGAAAGCGCTGAACCGGACCGAGGACGCCGCCGGCGCCCTGCTCGCGGCATCGCGCGGCGGCGAACCGCGCGCGGCCGAAATGGCCCGGGAATTACTGCCGGAGCGCTATCCGTACGTCTCCGAGTTCCGGCGCGCTGTGGCGCTGGACCCGGCCAACGCCGGGATGCGCCGGGAAATGGCGTACCTACTGCTGAAATTGGGGTCGCAGCCCGAGGCGGAGCAGCAATTCCGAGTTTTAACCGAAACCGCGCCGGACGACCTTCTCTCGGCCACGCAACTCGGGTTTCTGCTCTATGGGCGCGGCGAACGGGACGCCGCTGCGCCGCTGTTCGAGCGGGTCTTGGCCGGCACGGATGAGGACCTCGCGAACCGCGTACGCGCCGTCCTGCGCATCCCCCAATTGCAGGCCCACAGCGAGCCGCGTCCGGCCTCCATTGACGCCAGGGTGATGGCCGAGCGCAGCGTAAAAGCGGGGTATATAAAGGACGCGCTGAAGTACCTGGAGATCGCGCATGAATCGGATCCGGCCGACTTCGGTACGATGACGCAGCTTGGCTGGATCAACAACCTCCTTCATCAGGACGCGCTGGCGATCCGCTGGTTCGAGCTGGCGCGCAAAAGCCCCGATCCGCGGGTTGCCTCCGATGCGGAAGGCGCTTGGCGGAGATTGCGGGTTTCCAACCGGCGGTTCCGGACGACGGCCTGGCTGTTCCCGGCCTATTCCTCCCGTTTTCACGATCTTTTTGCGTATGGGCAGGTGAAGACAGAGTTGCGCACCCGGTTTCCGGTCAGCCCCTATTTAAGCGTGCGCTTCATAGGGGATTCGCGAGGCCCCGTCGGGATTGTGTCGCCGCAGTATTTGTCCGAAAGCGCGGTGATACTGGGATTGGGTGTGCGGGCGCCGCTCGCCCCCGGCGTCATGGGCTGGGCCGAGGCGGGCTCATCCATCTCTTATGCCACGGGCCACATTCTGCCGGATTACCGCGCCGGGATATCGGCCTACCGCGCTGCCGG
>JAIQFU010000068.1 GCA_020073115.1 Terriglobia bacterium | reverse complement strand
GCGGCACGGACGCCGGCGTGGCAGGCCAGGACCCACTCCACGGCCCTATCTGGTTTCCGCCACGGGCGGGGGCATCTGCTCCCTGGAGAACTTCGGCAGCGCTTCGTCGCGGTTGGCGATGTGCCAGGCCAGGGCGGCCACCACGGTCGAGGCCTGCTTCAGGTCGTCGGGGACGAGGCGCTCGTAGGTATCGAGGTTGGTGTGCCAGGTGACGCCGAAGTACTCGATGGGGTCCTGCTGCAGGCCGATGCCCGCGAGGCCCGCGGCGTTGAACGAGGTGCTGTCCGTGCCGCCGGTAGCGCGGCTAGCCGTGGCCGACGCGCCGACCACCCCGAGATCCTCGAAAGGCGCGAGCGCGGCGCGCAACACGGCGGCGGCTTCGGGAGGCCCGAAAATGCCGGCCCCGCGCAGCCGGCCCGTGCCGGAATCCACGTTCAAGTACGCCACGAACCGGGAGAAATCCGGCTTGGGATTTTCAAACGAGCCGAAGTGCCCGGCGACATACGCCTTCGACCCCAGGAGTCCCTGCTCCTCGGCGGACCACAGGCCGATGCGGATGGTGCGCCGCGGCTTGAGGCCGAGGGCCTGAATGAGCCGCACGGCTTCCATCATCACGGAGCAGCCGGTGGCGTTGTCGGTGGCGCCGGTGGCGGCGTGCCACGAATCGAGGTGCCCCCCGAGCATGACGACTTCATCGGCCTTGTCGCTGCCGGGGATCTCGGCGACCACGTTGTAGGTGGTTTTGCCCTCGGGGTGACTGTTGTTGGCGATATCGAATTGCAGCCGGACCTCTTCGCCGTCGGTCAGCAGCCGCTCGATGCGGCCATAGTCCTCGTTCCGCAGGACGACGGCCGGCGGCGCTTTGGAGATGTCATACGTGCGGTTCTGGAAGGCGCGGATCTCGCCGTGGATCATTCCCGCGTCCGTGACGCGCAGGAGCGCGCCGTTGGCCAGCAGCCAGGAATCGATCGTCTCGGCGACTTGGGCGGCGGTCAGCCGGTTGGGATCCTGCGGGCGCGCGCCGCCGCGGCCGCCACGCCCGGCGTTGGGGTTATTCGGATCGTACTGGGTGCGGAGCTGCGCGTCTTCAGCGCGCATGCGCGGCGGGGCGAAATCGACCGCCACGCTTTCCGCCTTGCCCACGAAAACGATCTTGCCGGTCACCTTGGCTTTGTTGCTTTCGAGGTAGGCCGTGAGTTCCTCCTTGGTAGGACCCAAAAAGCGCGGCGTACGCTGGGCCATGGGCCCGCCGCGCCCTCCGCGGCCGGCGTCGGGGCCTTGCGGCGCGGGCGGACCCTGGGGCGGGACGATTTGTAGCACGGCGGCGGTCAGCACGCCCTTGGTGGAAGGCGTCCAACTCAGCACTTCGAACTTGAGGTTCTCCCGGACGGGGGCGATCATGTAGCCTGCGGCGCGCTCGTTGGTCCAGCCGGGATGGCCGAAATCCCAGGGCTCCAGGCGCGCGTTCTTCAGGCCCCACCCGGTGAGGGTAGCCGCTGCCCACTTGGCCGCCGCCTCGTAGTTCGGAGATCCGGTGAGCCGCGGGCCGTACCGGTCGGTAAGCATGTGGGCGATGCGCATCACTTGCGAGCGCTCGGACTCCTCCTGCCGGATTCGGGCATTGGCGCCGGAATCGATTTTTTCCTGGGCCAGGAGGAGGCAGGGGAGAAAAACCAGGGCAGACAACTTTCGCATGGTGAATAAGGTAACAGATGGTGGGGCGAGGGTTCGGCCTCGCAGCCCGGCCCCACCACAGGGCGCGTTTGCAGACAAGAGCACGGGCCCTGGTTCGTTTTCGAACCCCTCCGCATGCCTCGCCGGAGCTAACTTGAAGGCGTGGGAGGCGCGCCAGCGTGCCGGCAAGTTACCGGACGCCAGGCGATCTGAACACATGAAGCTGTAAAAAGCCGAAACGGGGGCCGGCGGCCTCCTGCTCTCGCGAGCAGCGCCGTTGGCCCCTTTTTCATTTTTTTGGGGGGGGGACGATATGGCGGTCTGTGAAGTCTGCGGGAACGATTACGACAAGAGCTTCGAGGTCAACGCCGCCGGGCAGCGGCACACCTTCGACAGCTTCGAATGCGCCATCCACGCACTTGCGCCGATGTGCGCGCATTGCGGCTGCAGGATTGTGGGACACGGGGTGGAGGCGCGAGGCGCCATCTACTGCTGCGCCAACTGCGCCCGCGGAGTAGGCAACCAGGTCTTGAAGGACCGGGCGTGAGGCGTTAGCGGCCGGCGTTTCTCATTTTGCGCGCGATCAGGAAGGCGAGTTCCAGGGACTGTTCGTAATTGAGGCGGGGATCGACTTCGGACTCGTAGGCGCGATCCAGGTCCGCCTCGCTGGCGCCCCGGGCGCCGCCAACACACTCGGTGACGTCCTCGCCGGTCAATTCGAAATGGACGCCGCCGAGTTGCCGGCCCATGGCCTGGCAGATATCGAACGCCTGCTCCACCTCGGAATAGACGTCCTCGAGGCGGCGTGTTTTGACACCGGTGGATGTGACCCGCGTATTGCCATGCATGGCATCGCAGACCAGGGCGACCACGCCGCCCTCGACGCGCACGGCATCGATCAGCCGGGGTAGCTCTTCGGCGATGCGCCCCGCTCCAAAGCGGTGAACGAGCGTCAGCTTGCCGGCCTGCCGGCGGGGGTCGAGGACCTCGAGCCAGCGCGCCACGTGCTCGCGGGTGAAGCCGGGTCCTACTTTGACGCCGACCGGATTCTCAATGCCGCGCAGATACTCGATGTGGGCCCCGGCGGGATCGTTGGTGCGGCGCCCCGTCCAGGGGAAGTGCGTGGACAGGTTGAACCACCCGGGCCGGCGGGGGACGCGCCGCGTCTGCGCCTCCTCGTAGCCGAGGTGGAGGGCTTCGTGGGCCGTGAAGAAGTCGATGCGGTCCGTCTCGCCGGCGCGCACGCCCAGCACGTTTTCCATGAACCGCAGGGAGTCGCCGATGGTCGCGACCATGCGATGGTACTCGTCCGCAAGGGGCGAATGCCGCACCCAATCCAGGTCGAAGTATTCCGGGTGGTGGAGGTCGGCGAACCCCCCCTTGACCAGGGCGCGGATGAAGTTCAGGGTCAGGGCGCCGCGCTCGTACCCGCGCAGGAGGCGCTGCGGATCGGGGGTGCGCGCCGCGGCCGAAAAGGCCGGGTCGTTGACGAGATCGCCGCGGTAGGACGGCAGAGTCACGTCCCCGCGCGTTTCCGAATCGGACGACCGTGGCTTGGCATATTGCCCGCCGAAGCGGCCGATGCGGACCACCGGGCGCTGCGCCCCCACCACCAGCACCAGGCTCATCTGCAGCAAAACCTTGAGCATGTTGGTGATGCGCGGGGAGGTGCAATCCACGAAGCGCTCGGCGCAGTCGCCGCCCTGGAGGACGAAGCGCCGCCCCACCGCGGCTTCCGCCATCTGCTCGCGGAGCGAAACAATCTCCCAACTGGTAACCAGCGGCGGAAGTTGGCGCAGTTCGGACAGCGCGCGGTCCAGCGCGGCGGGATCGGGATAGGCGGGCTGTTGCAGGGCAACACGCCGCCGCCAAGATTCGGGGGACCAGGGGGACACTGCGGGCGCGCCTTCAGTAACCATGAAATTTCAGGTTAGCACCAGCCGGTTGCCAGCCGTTAGTCGCGAGCCATCAGCAGAACCACGGCTTCACCAACGACCAGCAGCTAGCGATTTTTCTGCATCTCCCGGCGCTTTCTGGCCCAATCCTCCTTCAGCGCTTGCCGTGCGCGGCCGAAGGCCAGGGCGTCCGGCGGAACGGGGTCGGTGATGGTGGAACCGGCGGCCACGTAAGCGCCCTGGCCGATCTCGAGCGGGGCCACGAGGGTGGAGTTGCTGCCGATGAAGGCGCCTTCGCCGATGGTGGTGCGGTGTTTCCGGATGCCGTCGTAGTTGCAGGTGATGGTTCCGGCGCCGATGTTCGTGCCCGCTCCGATTTCCGCATCGCCCAGGTACGCCAGGTGGCTGGCCTTGGCCCCGGCGCCGAGCCGGGTTTTCTTCAGCTCCACGAAGTTGCCGATGTGGGCCCCGGGGGCGACGTGGTTGTCCATTCTCAGGCGGGCGAACGGTCCGACGGCGGCGCCGCGCTCCACCACGGACGCATTCACGATCGTATAGGGGCCGATCTCGACTCCGTCGGCGATGTCCGAATCGGCCACGATGGAACACGCCCCGACGCGGCAGTTCTCGCCGATGGCGGTCTTGCCCAGGATTTGCGCGAAGGGGCCGATCACGGTATCCATCCCGATGGCGACGCCGGAATCCACGATCACGGTTTCCGGGCTCTCGATCGTCACCCCGGCCAGCATCAGCTCCCGGCGTTTGCGGTCGCGCAGGATCCGATCCACCTCCGCCAGTTCGATGCGGGTGTTGATGCCCAGGGCCTCGCGCGCATCCTCGAGCTGCAGGGCCTCCACGCGGTGCCCGGCGCGGGTCAGGATCCCGGCCATGTCGGTGAGGTAATATTCGCCGGCCGGATTATCCGTGCCGATCTCGCCGGCGTGCTTCCACAAGAGATCGGCGCGAAAGCAGTAGATCCCCATGTTCGCCTCGCGGATGGCGAGCTGCTCGGGGGTGGCGGCTTTCTGTTCGATGATGGCCGAGACGCGTCCGTGGGCGTCGCGGATGACGCGGCCGTAGCCGGTCGGATCGTCCATCATGGCGGTCAGCAGCACGCAGGCGGCGTCGCCGGACGCCTCCGTTTCCACGAGGCGCCGCAAGGTTTGCGGCCGCAGCAGGGGGGAATCGCCGTAGAGGGCGAGCAGATATCCGCCCATGCCGGCGAGTTGCGCACGCCCGGACAGTACGGCGTGACCGGTCCCCTTCTGTTCTTTCTGCTCAATGAACCCGACTCCCGGGGTAGTCACGGCGGCGCGGACCTCTTCCGCCTGGTGGCCCACGACGACGAAGATCCGTCCCGCAGGCGCGACTTCCAGCGCGGTTTCCACCACGTGTTCGACGAGCGCTTTGCCGCCGGCGCGGTGCAGGACCTTGGCGCGGCGGGATCTCATGCGTGTTCCGAGCCCAGCGGCGAGAATGACGACGGTAACGGGAGTGTCCATTAGTTCCATGATAGCGGTCAGCGGTCCGTTGTCAGCCGGCAGTGAAGGCGCCGCCGGTGGCCGGTTGTTGCCGCGGGTTGTTTTGCGAGCGGGCAGAAAGGACCGGTGGCAAAAACCGACCACCGGCGGTACATTCTATGAACCCGCCGACTGCTGCGCGCTGATTTGCTGCTCTCTGCGCCGGCGCCCTTCCAGGGCCAGTTTTAAAACGGCCGCAGCGGTGGCGGCGGCGTCGTGGCGAATCTTCTCGGTGGAATCCGCGAGGTTGCCGGCCATCACTTTTAACCCCATCTTGAACAGGGTGTCGATATCGTTCTCCACGGGCAGCGCCGCTTCCCGCGCATAGCGCTTGCGCATGGCGGAGGGAATCGGGCGCACGTTCACCACCGCGTAATCCAGGAACTTGCCGCCGGCGTGGCGGTGAATCGCGCGCACATGATCCGAAGCCCGGAAATCCACGGTCTCACCGGGCTGCCACATGAGATTGACGAAGTAGGCCTTCATGGCGGCGGAGGCGCGGATGGCCGAGACCATGCCGTCCACCAGCAGGTTGGGAATGACGCTGGTAAACAGCGAACCCGGACCGAGCGTGATGGCGTCGGCTTCCGAAATGGCGGCCAGCGCGGCAGGCAGCGCGGATGCTTTGCGCGGGATCAGGCGTACGGTCCGAATGCGATGCCGGCTGCGGCTGATGCGCGTTTCGCCCACCACCTTGGCGCCGTTGGTCAGGGTAGCCTGGAGAGCCACATTCGCCGAAGTCGAAGGATAGATGCGGCCTGCTATTTTGAGGACCTCCGAGGAGACTTTCACGGCGTCCGGGAAATCTCCCATGATGTGGGTGAGGGCCATGAGAAACAGGTTCCCGAAGCTGTGGCCTTTGAGGCCGCGGCCCGCCTGAAACCGATATTGGAACAGGCGGGAAAGAAGCGCCGAATCCTCGCTCAGCGCGACCATGCAGTTGCGGATGTCCCCCGGGGGGAGGACGTCGAAATCGCGCCGCAGGCGTCCGGAACTGCCGCCGTCGTCGGTTACGGTCACAATGGCCGTGATATCGGCGCGCGGGGATGCCTGCGGCCCGGCATGGGCCTTGAGGCCATGCAGAAGGGCCGAAAGGCCGCTCCCGCCGCCCATGGCCACGATGCGGAGTGGAGTGTCCATCAAGTTGTTGTCGTTAGTCGCTGGTCGCTAGTCGTTAGTCGTTAGTCGCTAGTTCCGGGATGGCCGTTCTGGCCCATCCTGTACCAGTATCGGTCGATAGACGAGGAAAGACCAGCCTCAGCAGGGCCTGAGACTACTGACAAGTGGTCTGCGGCGCAAATACCACGCAGGACGATCTGTGCAAAGGGCAAACCGGGTATAGGCACGAAGTTTCGCAAAGGCGGCGAAATTCGAGCCAGTCCCCGCTTTGCAGGCCCGCTCTGCAGGCCCGTCACCAATTCTTCTTTTCCGGATAGAGCAGAGCGTCGAAGGGCGGCTGGCCGGCAAGGGGCGCGAGATCGGCGTCCTGGCGAGCGAGGATGCGGTTCCGCGGTTCCAGCTCAATGGCGCGCTTCAGGTGTTCGTAAGCGGCGGCCGGATCTCCGCCCAGAGCCTGCGCCAGCGCCAGAGCGTAGTAGATGTGGTCGGCTCCGGGCGACATCTTCAACGCCGTTTCCAGGTGCTCGCGGGCAGCGGGAATGTTGCGGGCGTTTATCAGGGCTACGCCATAGTTGTAGTAATCTTCAACCGAGCGCAGCGCGACAGGCGGCTGCTCCAGACGCCTGTCGCACATCGCCACGCGAAGTTGCGCCCGCTGCGCGATGTCCCGCTCCGGTCCCTCCAAAGCCTGAACAAACAGCTCCCGGGCCTCTCTGAACTGTCGCAGGTGAAACAGCCGCATGGCCGCTTCATAGGCCGCGAGCTGCCGCTGGCCGGCCACGGGCTGCGTGACCGCAGCGGCTCCCGACCGGGAGGAAACGGTGGCGCGCACAGGCTGCGGCGCGTTGCCGGCAGGCGCCGCCGGAGACTCCGCAATACGTCTTTCGGCGCTCTTGATGACGGTGGTTTTCTTTTTTTCCGGCATGGCTCGCCTGTCCCGCTGCGAAGGATGATAAGCGTTTATACCAGACGGCGGCGTACCGGCGCAACCGGGGTGGAGGCTACGCGATGCTGCGCCTGGGGAGTTGTTCTTGCCTGCACGCAAAAACAACCGGTGGCAAAAGACGACGGCCGGCGGTACTGCTTCACGCCAGCGCTTTGCGGCGCGGGATATCGGCGATGCTGACCACGGCCTTGTCGAATACGGTCATGTCCTGCACCAGCCGGTCTACATCGGTCCCTTCCTCGACCAGAAGCTCGTGCTCGATCCAATCCGAAAGCGGGATGTTGCGGAAGAACATTCGTTCCTGGAGCACGAGGCTCTTGCGGCTCTGCATCAGCATGCGGTTCTCGCGGGTGTAGTGCCGCTGCTCCACCCGGAGTTCGCCCAGGAAATTCTCCAGCGACTCGCGCCGGGCGGTTTCCACCGCCGCTCGCATGGCGGTGTCCAAAGAGGATTCCAGGGCGGCTTTCTCCGCTTTCAGCTCTCCGCGGGTCTCCGCCAGGTTTTCGCGCTGATCGGAGAGGTGTTCGCGCTCCTCGGCCAACGCCACTTCCAAGCGGGATTGCATGATGAACCAGGCGAGCAGGCCGGACGCTACGGCGCTGAACCCCGGCAGCAGAATCCAGAGCAGGGTTTCCATGGGGTAAATAGTAACCGGGACGGGTCTACAAGGTGTAGATATCAAAGGTAAACAGCAGGTAGTATACAAGCCGCAGGGCCGTCGGGAGAGGCATCCCTCGCCCCTAGATATGCGTCCCGTCGATTTTTTGGCCGGCCAGGGTGTTCTTCAGGACGCCGAACTGGAACGAGAAAAGCGGCCCGAGCACCGCGGCGATGCGGGCCTGAATTCCGGCCACGAAGCCGCTGTACTTCCCCTGGAAGACCGCACGGGCGAGAAGAAAATCGGCTCGTTCGTCCGCGGAGCGGGTTCCGGAACCCTGGTGGCGGACCCTCACCGTGGGAACGAGCAGGATCTTCTTCGAGGCCCTGCCGATCTGCGCGGCCAGGTCGGCATCGCTGCCGAATTGCCCGTAGCGTTCATCGATCTGGCGGATGGCTTTGATCACGAAAACCCGGATCATGAGGGCGGCGCCGCTCGCGTATTCCACCTCGGCGGGTCCGGTCCCCGGCTCGGCGGGGCGGTACTGGCCATCGGGCGGGAGGCTGCCCAATTGAGGGGCGGGGCGGCCCTCGGCGTCCACCAGCAGGGGACAGACGGCGGCGGCATCCGGGTTGGCATCGAGCGTTTCGGCCAGGCGCAGGACGGTCTGCGAATCGACCTCGGTATCGTCATGCAAGAAAAAGACGTACGGAGAATCGGCGGCGCGCCACCCCAGGTTGAGGGCTTTCGTGAGACCGAAATTCTTGGGCAGCCGGACGAACTGCACGTGTGGAAAATCGGCGTCGAGCTGCGCGCTCCCGTCCGACGAACCGTTGTCCACCACGATCAGTTGTAAAGTGTCGCGGCCTTCGGACCTTTCCAGCGACGCCAGGCAGCGGCGCAGCAACTCCACCCGGTTGTAGGAGACTACCACCACGGAGGCGCGGGGCGGCGCCTTTTCCTGCTCCTGGTTAGATTGTGGCGTCAAATGAATAGGATACAGCTATCCGCTCCCGGCTGTACAGCCATCCGATCAGACCTTTCGATAATCCGTCCGTTCCGGTGAAAGCCGAGATGGCTGAGAGATTCTGCTGCTAAACTGGATATTCGCTATGGCTATCAGCAAAGATCTGCTGGAGATCCTCGTGTGCCCCGTATGCAAGGCTACGGTGGAACTCAAACCCGACCAGAGCGGGTTGAAGTGCGTTCAGTGCCATCGCGTCTACCCCATCCGGGATGAAATCCCGGTGATGCTCGTGGACGAGGCCAAGGTCGAAGAATAGGCGCGGAGTGGCGACGGTCCTGGAACTTGCGCCGCCCGGGAGCCGCGTCGGGGTGATCCGGCTGCGGTCGCTGGGGGATTGCGTGCTCACCACGCCCGCGCTGGAACTCCTGAAGCGCAGCCGGCCGGACCTGCGCGTGGCGGTCGTGGTGGAGGAACGCTTCCGCGCGGTTTTCGAAGGCAACCCCGACGTGGACGAGATTCTCGCGCCGGCTGTGGGCGGGCTGTGCGGCTGGCGCGCGGACGTGTGTCTGAACCTGCACGGGGGGACGCAGAGCGCGTGGCTGACGGCCCTCTCGGGGGCGCGGTGGCGCGCCGGATTCGGGCACTTCCGCCACGGGTTTGCGTACAACCTGCGGATCCCACGGGCGCAGGAAATTCTGGGAGTGGAGAGGACGGTGCACACGGCGGAGCACCTGGCTAGCGCGGTGTTCTGGCTGGGGGTTCCGAAAGGCGAGATCCCCCGGGCGAAGCTGTCGGCGGGGCCGGGTCTCGGCACGAGCGCCGACACGGCAGGCAAGGCCCAGGCCACGATTCATCCCGTGGCTGCTACGCCGGAGAAAACCTGGCGGGCGGAAGGGTTTGTGGCGGTTGCGGAACACTTGAGGCGGTCGGGGACGGAGGCGGTGTTCGTGGGCGCGGCTTCCGACGACCTGACGGCGTTTCGCGAGTTCCGCTGCGTCGCGGGGGCACCGCTCTCGGAGATCAAGTCGCTGCTGGCCTCCTCGTCGCTGTTCGTGGGCAACGACTCCGGACCGGCCCACATGGCGGCGGCATTCGGCGTGCCCTCCGTGGTGGTCTTCGGGGCTTCGGACCCGGCCATCTGGGGGCCCTGGCGCACGGCCTCCGAGGCGCTGTCCGCGCCGGGCGGGATTGCGCAGGTGGAAACCGGGCAGGTGCTGGCCGCGGTCGAACGCCTGAGGGTGGCGGCGTGAAGGAACTGTTCCGCCTGCTCTCGTACGGCCGCCGGTACTGGGCGCACCTGCTGGGTTCGGTGGCGCTCATGGCAATGGCGGGCGCGGCTACCGGAATCCTGCCCCTGCTCAGCGCCCCGGTGCTCTACGACGTCCTGTTCGCGAATGCCCCGGACAAGCCGGTGCCGCTGGGCAGAGACCCGATGTTCGGCCACGAGTTTTACCTCAACGACTTCGTTCCCTCGGGAATCCACAATATCTGGGCCGTTGTGGCGTTCGCCATCGTGGCGGCGTTCTTCATCAAAGGGCTCTGCGATTACATCGGCAACTATCTGATCAATTACGTCGGGTTCTCGGCCGTGATGAACCTCCGGAACACGGTGTTCGAGAAGGTCCTGAAACAGGGAGCCGAGTTTTTCGAAGCGCATTCCACGGGGCGGCTGATGTCGTCCATCATGAACGACATCGACAAGGTCCAGGTAGCCACCTCGCACATTCTGGCGGATTTTCTGCGGCAGTTGTTCACGGCCGCAGCCCTGCTCTGCGTGGTAATGGGGAAGGGCGGGAAGCTGGCGCTGGTGAGCATCGTGGCGCTGCCCCTGGTGATGCTGCCGACGATCCGGCTGGGCCGCCGGATACGGCGCACCAGCCGCCGCACCCAGGAGAGGCAGGCGGAACTGACCCAGATCCTGCAGGAAACGCTCAGCGGCCACATGGTGGTGAAAGCATTCGGCGCCGAGGCGTACGAGATCCGCCGCTTTCGCGAGGCGGCGCGGAAACTCCTGAAGACCAACGTGCAGTACGTATTGCAGCAGGCGCTCTCCTCGCCCCTGATCGAGATGGTGAGCGCGGCGGCGATCGTGGCCTTGCTCTGGTACGCCCGGGCGCAGATTCTGGCCCACCAGCTTACGACCCGGGACTTCTCCGCGTTCGTGTTCGCCCTGCTGATGCTGCTGGAGCCGGTGAAGCGCCTGGTGGGGATCCACAACATCTTCGAACAGGCGCTGGGGGCCTCGCAGAAGGTCTTCGAATACCTGGACCACGTAGAAGAGATCGTGGACCACCCCGGCGCCTTGAACCTGGCCCGGTTCAGCCGGTCGGTAGCGTTCGAGAATGTTTCGTTCCGGTATCCCGGCGCGCCGAACGGGTTTCATCTCGAGAGCGCCAGCCTGGAAGTGAGGGCTGGAGAGGTGGTAGCCCTGGTGGGCCCGAGCGGGGCGGGGAAGACGACGCTGGCGAATCTCACGGCGCGGTTTTACGACGTCACGGACGGCGCGGTGAAGATCGACGGGCGGGACGTGCGGGAGGTGAACCTGGCCTCCCTGCGGGCGCAGATCGGGATCGTGGCGCAGGATACCTTCCTGTTCAACGACACGGTGGCCAACAACATCGCCTACGGCCGTGCGGGCGCCACGCTGGAAGAGATCCGGGGAGCGGCCGAGACGGCGCTGGCGCACGAGTTTATCGAGCGGCTTCCGGAGGGATACGATACCATTGTCGGCGACCGCGGCGCCAAGCTCAGCGGCGGACAGCGGCAGCGGCTGGCGATCGCGCGCGCGCTGCTGAAGAACGCGCCTATCCTGATTCTGGACGAGGCTACCTCGCACCTCGACGCCGAATCGGAAATGCTGGTGCAACGGGCGCTGGCCAACCTGATGGAGCACCGCACGGTGATCGTGATCGCGCACCGGCTCTCGACGATTCGCCGCGCGGACAAGATCGTGGTGCTCGAAAAAGGCAGGATTCGCGAGGTGGGGACCCACGAGGAACTCGTGGGCCAGGGCGGGATTTATCAGCGGCTCCACGAACTGCAGTTCATGGACGCCGGATCGGTGGTGGACTTGTGAGCGTGCGCAGCATGACCGGCTTCGCCCGGGTGAGGAAGACGACGGAGCAGGGCGACATTGTGGTGAGCCTCAAGAGCGTGAATCATCGCGGGCTGGACCTGCATTTCCGCCTGCCCGCGGAGATGGACGCGCTGGAGAGCGACATCCGCGCCGTAATGAAAAACGGCATTGCGAGAGGACACGTCCAGGCGGAGGTTTCCGTCGCGCGGACCGCTCCGGCGGGCGGGGGCGCCCTGAACCGGCCGCTGTTGGAAGCGTACCTGCGGGCTTTCCGCGAAGCGGCCGAGACGTATCGGCTCGCCGGCTGCCCCGATCTGAACGCCGCGCTCCGCGTGCCCGGGATGCTGAGCGCCGGCGAGGAAGAGGCATTGGGCGAGGAGATCGCCCGCGCGACGCTGGAGGCCACGGCGGAAGCGGTAGCGGTCCTGAACGAATCGCGGGAGCGCGAGGGCGCCGCCATCTCCGCGGAAATGCGCCAGCGCTGCGCCGCCATCTGCGGGCTGGTAGCCCGCATGGAAGAGATCCGCGCCGGCGCCGCCCCGGCGTTCCACAAACGGCTGCGGGAGAGGCTGGCGGACCTGCTGAACGGGGCGGGCATCGACCCGCAGCGCCTGGCCCAGGAGGCGGCCCTCATGGCCGACCGCAGCGATATCGCCGAAGAACTGCTGCGCCTCCGGACGCACGCGGCGCAATTGGACGCGATGCTGGCCGGCGATGGCGAGGTGGGCAAACGGCTCGATTTCCTGCTCCAGGAGATGAACCGCGAGTCCAACACGGTCCTGTCGAAGACCGGCGGGCTCGGCGACCTGGGCCTGACCATTACGGAACTGGCGCTGGCGGCGAAGAGCGAGATCGATAAGATCAGGGAACAATCCTTGAATTTGGAGTGATGAAGGGGGCCAGGGGCGAGGGCCAGGGGCCGGGGAACGCGCTGCGCGGATTCCCTGGCCCCGGCCTCCGGATCCCGGCCCCCGCTTCTCAATGACCACTGTTTTCATCATCTCGGCCCCGTCCGGGTCGGGCAAATCGACGTTGGTCGCGCGGTTGCTGGCCAACGTACCGGGGTTGATGTTCTCCGTTTCGTATACTACCCGCCGGCTGCGGGGCCATGAAGAGGACGGGGTGAGCTACAAGTTCGTGTCCCGCCAGGACTTTGAGGCTATGATTGCACGCGGCGAGTTCCTCGAGTGGGCGGAAGTCTTCGGCAATTACTATGGGACCCACTGCTCGGCTCTCGTTCGCGCCCGGGCGCAGGGCAAGGACCTGGTGCTCGACATCGATGTCCAGGGCGCCCTACAATTGAAGGGTCGCATTCCCGAGGCCGAAGCTGTAAGCATCTTCATTCTGGCCCCCTCCCGCCAGATCCTGGAGCAGAGACTGCGGGCGCGGTGCGAGGACCAGGACGACGTTATCGAACGGCGGCTGCGGGACGCGGCGGAAGAGATCCGGAATTACAAAGCTTACGATTACGTCCTGGTGAACCGGGACCTGGCGGAGTCCGACCTCGTTCTGAGCGGCATCGTTCGGGCGGAGAGAGTACGGAGGATCCGCATCGAGGAACAGATCCGGCCCATTCTGGAAACGTTTCGAGTTTGAAGAGGCATCGAAGTTATGGCTGACAAAGCTCCACGGAACAACCTGCACTGCACGATTCCCGACGATCCCGAGCAGAGCACATACCGGTTCATTATCGTCGCGGCGAAGCGGGCGCGCCAACTGCAGGCGGGCGCCCGGCCGGTGTTGCCGACGTCCTCCAAGAAACCCACCATCATCGCCGTGGAAGAAGTGCGGCGGAGCTGGACCCAACCCCGGACATTCTGGCCGAACTGGGCCGCAAAAAGGGAGACCGGCTGCTTATCGGCTTCGCCGCGCTCACCGGCCGCAAGACGCTGACGGACCTGTTCGCCGTCGAAAGCGCCATCGAGCACATGGCCGTCGCGCAGGAGCACGAAATCCTGGTGGTCGCCCCCGCCACCGCCGACCTCCTGGCGAAGCTGGCGCACGGGCTGGCGGACGATTTTCTGACGACGCTTTACCTGGCCTTCACCGGCCCGGTGGTGCTCGCCCCGGCCATGAACGTCAACATGTGGCGGCATGCGGCCACGCAGGGGAACCTGGAAACGCTGCGGAAGCGCGGCCACCGCATTGTCGAGCCGGAGAGCGGTTATCTGGCCTGCGGCATGACCGGCCCTGGCCGGCTGGCGGAGCCGGAGACCATCGCGGAAGCAGTGGCGCGCGAGGGCGCGCGGCGTAAGGACCTGGAGGGCGAGACGATTCTCATCACCGCGGGTCCGACGCAGGAACCCTTGGACCCGGTGCGGTACATTTCCAACCGCTCCAGCGGCCGCATGGGTTATGCCCTGGCGGAAGCCGCGGCGGCCCGCGGGGCCCGCGTGGTTCTGGTTTCCGGTCCCGTGGCCTTGCCCCCCCTGGCGGGCGTGGAAACCATTCCCGTCCGCACCGCCGCCGAGATGCGGGAGAAGGTGTTGGAGAATCTCGACCGGGCGGACATCGTCGTGAAAGCGGCGGCTGTGGCCGACTACCACCTGGGCAGAGTCCCCGCGCAGAAGGTCAAGAAAACTGCCGCCCGCATGTCGCTGGAGCTGGACCCAACCCCGGACATTCTGGCCGAACTGGGCCGCAAAAAGGGAGACCGGCTGCTTATCGGCTTCGCCGCGGAAACGGAAAACCTGCAGCAGGAAGCGCGCCGCAAGCTGGAAATGAAGAACTGCGACATGGTGGTGGGGAACCTGGTCGGGCCGGAGCTGGGCTTCGAATCCGAAGAGAACGAGGTCATCCTGGCTCTGCGAACCGGCGCCGTAATTCCACTGGCGCGCGCGTCCAAGCGCGAAATCGCCGACCGCATTTTCGACGAGGCGCTGAAGCTCCGGCTGGCGCTCCATTTGGCCCATGAACGCTGAAACGCTGCGGCAATATCTGGAGTTTTATAAAGACTTGGGGATCGATACGGTGTACCGAAGACGGGGCCGGGGGCCGGGGGCCAAGGGCCAGGGAACGGACCCGGAGCCAGTTTCGGCATTGGCTTCTTCCCCGAGTGAAAACCAATCTCCCTCTGACGCACAGCGCTCCGCCCCCGGCCCCCGGCCCCCGGCCCCCGGCTCCTCTTCCGAGTCTCTCCTCCAAATCCTCTCCGATATCGGCGACTGCAAGCGCTGCCGGCTGCACGAAGGGCGCAACAAGCTGGTGTTCGGCGTGGGGGACGAACATGCCCCGCTGGTTTTCGTAGGCGAAGGCCCGGGGGCGGACGAGGACGAACAGGGCGTGCCGTTCGTGGGCCGCGCCGGGCAACTGCTCACGCAGATGATCGAAAACACGGCGCAACGCGAAGGCATGCCGCTGAAGCGTGGCGATGTCTACATCTGTAACGTGGTCAAGTGCCGGCCCCCGGAGAACCGGACGCCGGAGCCGGACGAAATGGAGATCTGCGGGCAGTTCCTGGAACGCCAGCTCGCGGCCATCCATCCCAAAGCCATTTGCGTCCTGGGAGGAACGGCGGCGCGGGCGTTGACCGGACACCGCGAAGGGGTCACGAAGATGCGCGGAAAGTGGTTCCAATGGCGCGACATTCCGGTGATGGTGACCTATCACCCGTCGTACCTGCTCCGGCCTTACAATCAGAACGCCAAGCGCGAGGCGTGGGAAGACCTCAAGAAAGTCCTCCACTTCGTTTTCGACTGACGGCCAGGGCGGACTATCCGCCCATGCTCATGACGTTGGATGCGTGGTGCACCGCGATGCCCTGCTGGCGCAACGCGTCGGACAGCGCGCGCTCGTAGACGTCGATGTGCCGCCGCGAATAGCGGAGCATCCCCATCCGGCGCAGGCGATTCATCTGGAAGGTCACGATCTCCCGCGACGTGCCCACGAACTCGGCGATGGTGTGGTGCGTGAGGGAGGCAATCCGCGTGGATCCGTCGGGCATGGGCGTGCCCAGCGTTTCGGCCAGTTGGAGGAAGGCCAGCATGACCCGCTCGGGAGTCTTGTACACGGCCATGCTCTCGATGCGATCCTGCAGATCCAGGCACAGGCGCACGACATATTGGGAGAGAGCCAGGCCCAGGGCGGGTTCCTGCTCGATGTACTGCTCGATCTCCGCCCGGGTCCAGGACATCAGGCTTACGTTGTCCAGCGCCGTCGCGGATTCCGAGCGCGAGCGGCTTCCGATCAGGCACGACTCGCCGAACAGCCCTTCCGTGCGGACGATGCGGGCTCTTGACCCGGCCGAGGATCACCACGTAGAGATGATCCGAAGGTTGCTGGGGGCTGAAGATCACGCGCTCTTTAGCGAATTCCTGAACAGGCTTCCGGGGGAGGTACGTCAGCGGATCTTCACCCAGGAACGCCAGCTCCGCCCTTTTCATCTCGGCCTCTTTCATGATCTGCGAATTCAAGGCTGCTTACACCGTCAGGAAAATTATCGCTGAAGTGCGCACCCGCCGACCCGCGGTTTGGAGCGGCCCATTTCGTCCAAATGCCGAAATAGTACTGTTGCTTACGATACGCGCGCCGGTTCCGTGATGTTCAGCCCGAAACCGCGGGGCGCGCCGGGAAGCCTGCCGCGCGGGGTGAGCGTGATACACTACTCTTTTCACGCATAAAGTTCACGCGCAGAATGGTTAAGTTCGCGCGCTAGTTAATTTCGCCAAGAATGCTGCTTGCCAGAGAATTCGTCGCATACCTCTCCCGACAACTCGTGAAGAAGTTGACTCCCGGCGTGATCGAAACTACGGCGCCCGATCTGGTTGCCGACAAAGTCGCCGGGGTGATCAACGAGGAACTGGCGGTCGAAGACCGGCTGAACGACGAAGTGCGCGACCTGTTGAGCCAGTACAGCGAGTACATGCGCCGCGAGGGCGTGAGTTACCAGGAGATGTTCCGGCGCATCAAGAAGACCCTGATCTCGCAGCGCAAGGTGATTCGCGCTTCGGGCCGCGACACGGGCGACCAGATGAAGCTATCGCGCGACAAGGTCACGCAGATATCGCACAAGCTGGTGGAGATGCTGCGCAAGAGCCATGAACTCCGGCTCAAGGACAAAGACACCAACAACGTCCGGCTGGAGATCGTCCGCTTCATGACCGAATTGCTGACCGCGGAAGAGAAAGTCGATCGCCTGGCGCGGCAGAAGATCCGGTCGCAGAAACGCGAGGTCCCCGAGGGCAGCGAGGAGTGGGACCTGCTCCACCGGCGCTACTACGCCGAGGAACTGAAGAAACTCGGCATCGACCTGGCGAGATGAAACCCGCGCTGGTAGTGGTCGGCAGCCTCAACATGGATTTCGTGGCGGCCGTGGACCGCCTGCCGGCCCCGGGTGAGACTGTTCTGGGGCGCGACTTCCAGATGATTCCCGGCGGCAAGGGCGCCAACCAGGCGTGCGCGGCGGGAAAACTCGGCGGGACGGCCGTGGATGTGCGGATGATCGGGCGCGTAGGCTACGACGTCTTCGCCGATCATCTCAAGGCCAGCCTGGCGGCCGCGGGCGTGGATACCTCGGCCGTTCACGCCACGCGCTCCGCGCCAACCGGCGTGGCCTTCATCTGGATCGACCGCTCGGGACAGAACTCCATCGTGGTCGCTTCGGGCGCGAACCATGCTTTGGCGGCGGAGGATGTAGCCGCGATGCGCAAGGTGTTCCAGGGAGCCTCGCATGCGTTGTTCCAGCTGGAAACGCCGCTGGACACGGTGGCCGCCGCTCTGGCGCTGGCCCGCGAAGAAGGCCTGGTCACGATCCTCGACCCGGCGCCCGCACGAGCGCTCGCTCCGGAACTGCTCAACAATGTCGATATCCTGACGCCGAACGAGAGCGAGGCGATGACCCTTCTCGGACGCCCCGCCGCGCGGCTGACGCTGTGCGACGCGCCGGAGGCAGCCCGGGAACTCCTGGGCAAGGGGCCGCGGGCCGTCGTTCTGAAGCTCGGGGACCACGGCTGCTACTATTGCGGCGGCCACGCCGGCGGCCACTATCCCGCATTCGCCGTGGAAGCGCGCGACGCCACCGCGGCGGGCGACACCTTCAACGCGGCGCTGGCGGTGGCCCTGGCCGAACGCCGGCCCATGGAGGACGCGCTGCGCTTCGCCTGCGCCGCGGCGGCTATTTCCGTCACGCGGATGGGCGCGCAGTCTTCCATCCCCACGCGCGCCGAAGTACAAGCGTTTCTGATGCGGGTTTGAGATGGCGCCGGCCATCAGCCGCCCACGTTTCCGGCTCCGCTTTTCAGAGTTGACAGAGGCTTCCGCCTCGCCCGATACTCATAGCGTCGACTGTCGGTTTTCGCGCTAAGTATCTGTGAACAAACTCACATCGGAGCGAAATATTCATGAACGTGAACGACTCCCGTCTTCCGGAGATCTTGCGGCGTAACGGAGCCGAGATTCTCACGGACTGGCTGCGGTATCAGCAGAGCGCGCCCGTCGGCCGCGAGAAGGCGCTGCGGGACGGCGAACTCCGGGAACAATCGCGCGCTTTTTTGAAGGCGTTGGAAGAAGCGCTCGCCGGAGGAGTTATCTCCGATATCGAGGGCGCGGCCGCAGCCCCGCTCCGCGAGTTTCTCGGCGAGGCGGCGCGCGCGCGCGCACGCCAGGGTTTCACGCCCGGCCAGACAGCCACATTTGTTTTCTCGCTCAAGCTGCCGCTGTTCGGGCGGCTGCGCCAGGAATACGGCTCCGACGCCGCCGGGCTCGCCGCCGAGATCTGGACGGCCACCGAGTTGATCGACCAGCTGGGTCTCTACACCACGGAGATCTATCAAAAGACCCGCGACGAGATCATCGCCCGGCAGCAACAGGAACTGCTGGAGCTTTCCACGCCGGTGGTGAAGCTGTGGGAAGGCATCGTGGCGCTGCCGCTCATCGGCACGCTGGACAGCGCGCGCACGCAAGTTGTGATGGAGAGCCTGCTCCAGCAGATCGTCCAGATCGGCGCTTCCATCGCCATCATCGACATTACGGGCGTCCCCACGGTGGATACGCTCGTCGCTCAGCACCTGCTGAAGACGGTGGCCGCGGCGCGGCTCATGGGCGCGGACTGCATCATCAGCGGCATCCGCCCGCAGATTGCGCAGACCATCGTTCACCTGGGAGTGGAACTCGGGAACGTGGCCACGCGGGCCACGCTGGCGGATGCCTTCCGGCTGGCGCTCCGGCGCACCGGGCAGGCGGTGGTGAAAGCGGAAACGGCGCGCTAGGCCTCATGGAACACATTCCCATACTCAAAATGGGCGAGTTCCTGCTCGTCACCATTCAAGTGGACATGCACGATCGCCTGGTGACCGCCCTCCAGGAGGATCTGACCGACCGCATCGCCGCCACCCTGGCGCGCGGCGTGCTCATCGACATCTCCTCGCTGCAAATGGTGGATTCGTTCATCGGGCGCATGCTGGGCAATATCGCCGGGATGTCGCGGGTGCTGGGGGCCGAGACGGTCGTCGTGGGGATGCAGCCTTCGGTGGCCATCACGCTGGTGGAACTGGGTTTGTCGCTAAGAGGGGTGCGTACGGCGCTGGACGTGGAGAAGGGCATGGACTTGCTGCGCGCCGTGGTGGAGCAGGATGGGGACGATGGCGGCGCGGTCGAACCCGAGTGAGGGACTTCCGCTGCGCGGTTCCGAGGACGTCGTCCTGGTCCGGCAGCAGGTGCGGGCGCGCGCGGTGGAACTGGGTTTCGGCCTGGTCGATCAGACCAAGATCGTCACGGCGGCCAGCGAACTGGCGCGCAACACCGTGATCTACGGCGGGGGCGGCTGGGTGCGCATCGAGGCGATTCAGGGAAACGGGCGGCCGGGGCTGAAGCTCATCTTTGAAGACCAGGGGCCAGGCATTCCGGACCTGGAGAAGGCGCTCCAGGACGGGTTCACCACCGGGTCCGGATTGGGCCTC
>JAIQFU010000598.1 GCA_020073115.1 Terriglobia bacterium | reverse complement strand
ACGACTTCCTCGATTGCCTCTATCGCCGCGATGTTGTCTCCGAGACGGGCACGGCCAAACGGAAGGATTCTGCGAGCTTCTACCTCAACGGCCTCTGGGAACCTGGGGTCCAGCCGTTCGCTTGGATCCGCATGTCGTAGCCAGATCTTCGGCGACATTTATCCCTCCTAAGGCAGGTGGAGCGATTGCTCGATTATACAGTCCTGGGCTGGGCCTGTACAAGAGGTGCTGGCAGTCGCCAGCAGTCTCGGAATTGCCGCAAGACAGAAATCGGGGCAGTGGAGTGGATTTGAGTCGTGGGGGAGGCAGCGTTCCTGCTGGCCGTTGAGCGACGGCGGGCTCCAGGTGGGGTTCACTCCACAGGATGCGACCGAGTTGTCAAAGAGCGACGGAGTGCTGCCAGCCGTCCGCACGGCGCCAGGGTCAACTGGTGTCGGGACGGTTGCAGGTCCCCAGACTCAACCAGAGGTAATCCGATAGGTTCATGGCGGAGCGGATGCCATGGTCGCCACGGTGCAGATAGCGCTGCCGGTACAGGCGTTCAATCACCAAGGCCAGCAAGATCAGCAGCCAAACGATGAGGATGCTGTTGGGTTCGTGGTGGCAGATGTGCTCCATGCCATAACGGTTCTTACCGTCGTTGAAGCCCTGATTCTCAATCTCCCAACGGCTCTTGGCCATGCGGTAGAAACTCAAGCTTCCCAGCTTGGCGAGGGAGAAGTCGGTCAGCCATTCGGCTTGGATTATGGTCCCATCGCGTTTATGCTGGCGGTAACGCAGCACGCGCACCTCGGACCAGTTGAGAGTTTCCCAAGGGTCGAAGTGATCGTAATCCCAGACCTCGACCCGGTCGTCGCCCTCCTGGAACACGGCCCGGGGCGGCTGGCCATCAAAGCGGGCGCGTACGGCGGCAGCCAACAGAGGGAGGTTCTCTTTGAGGCGTGCCACCACCGGCAGTCCGACCTCCCCGGAGGTGTGCAGAAAAGGAGCGGTGGCGTATTCCCCATCTCCCACCACATAGTCTGCGAAGCGCGCTCCCAGATGCCCTACCGCGCGCCGGAGCAAACGCTGTGCCGCGGCATACTCGCTATCGCCAGGCCCGTAGGGTTCCACATCGATGGGAAGCGTCAGACCAACGCCCACGACGCTGATCAGTACGAAATGATGCAACCAACCATGCACCGCACCCTTGGGATCCTTTACCGGACCACACAACCGGCAAGGTTCTTTGTGCGTGCACCCGGCTCCGGTACCGTCCAGCGCCAAGCCGATGAAGCGGCTATTTTCGAAGGCCTTGTTGCGCTTGGCCTGGTGCAGCACGGATGCTAAAGCCAACCGCGTCAACTCCGGGTCCATACGCTCGCTGCAGTAAGCCAAGGCATCGTCACCGAACTGGCTTTTCATGCCCAACTCCGCGCGCACGGGAGAGTGCGCCAACCATTCCAGGCGCAAGAAGCTTACTACGCGCAGGGCATGTCCGATCACCACGGCCCAGACCAGATCCCGCGCGGGGATGCGGGGACGGGCCCGGCCATCGCCTGGTCGTTGGAAGTAGGACTTCAGACCCAGACAGTGACAGGCGTAGTTTTGGATTTGGCGAACATGCGGTCCCTTCAACGGGGCTGCTGTTTGCGCCGCAGCACCAGCAACTCGGCGTTGGCGGCGAGGACCTCGCGCAGAGCGTCCTGAAAGGCGCGGCCGGCTGCGACGCGCCGGCGGACGTCGTCCACCCAGTCTTTAGGAATGCGCTCGACGCGTTTCTTGCCGGCGGCCATGAAGGTCAATGACCAGGCGGCGTGCTTCTCGCCTTGGGCGCAATGGCAGGTGGGTTTACCGCAGCGGGTGTAGCTAACGGACAGAGAGCCGGGAAGCAGATCTTGAGGGAGTTGAAATTGGCGGAGCAGCGAAAACTTGCGTTGGCGGAGCCGGGAAGCCTCGGGACCTTTGGGCTCGAATTCCATCTTGGAGTAATCATACTACAAGAACAAGCGACGGAGCAAGCAAATTTACGAACGCGAAAATAGGCGGGTTCTGAGACCGGCTACGCCCGAGCCATTCTGCCCGTCGTTCTCAACGGCTTATTGGATTCTGTGTTATTGGAGTGCCGAGACTCCTGGCTATCGGCTCAGCGATTCCTTAAACCGGCTACTGCGCCGGGGGCAACGTCCTGACTTGTCGTAGTTTGGCGGCCGGAGGCGGATGGAGCGAAGCTGTAATAGCCATCGGAGAGAGGCGCGGCCTTGACAAACCGGGCCCTGGCGTTGATTTTGGGGGCTGGAGGGAATAGTACGGCAACGGCGTCCTGGCGGACGCCGGGCAGGCAGGCTCGACAGCTCGCGGGGAACTCACGCCGCCGCGGTCAACTGGTATCGGGCGACAGAGCGAGGAACCCGTAGGCCAAACGCTTGGCGAACTCGTGGAAACCTTCGCAACGACCGCGGGCGTGACTGCGGACCTGCCGGTGATAAAACAGCGACGACAGGGCGTAGGCCAACACCCGGATCATAGTCAGCACCACCAAGGCCGTACTTTGATGCACGGCAGGGTGCTTGAGGTGACAGTCGGTGGTGATGGTCTGAAACACCTCGGCGTCAATGCGCCACCGGCTGCGGCTCAGTCGATAGATGAACAGCGGCGGGATCGCGCCGAGTTCGAAATTCGTGGCGTAAAAGTTCGTGCTCTCGACTGCCACCGGGCTCTTGGTTTTCTTGACGTGGCCGCCGTCCTGACTGACGGTGACCTCTCGTTTGTGATCCGTGCGCACGGTTTTCACTACGCGGATCACACGTTCCGCCACGGGCCAGTCGACCGCGGGCAAGTGCCAACAGCGCAGTTCGCGATCCCTGGTTCTCTTTCAACGTGAACGCCCAGTCCAAGCCCAGAGCCTCCACTTCTTTGACGAAGGGGGCTTGGAGGTAGATGGCGTCGCCCACCACCAGGTCCAGAAAGCGGCGCCCCAACTGGTCCACCAGATCCCGCAACAAAGCCAGCGCACAGGGCACTTCCGCCTCGCCGTCCTTCTGGAAGCGAATGCCCAGGGGCACGGGGAACGGCGTGCTGACGATCACCGCAGCGACGATGCGATGGTAGTACTGGATGTCGGTGCGCAACTCGCCACGGACTTTATGCTGCACCTCGCGCTGCATACAGGCGTCGCAACAGCGCGCGAAGGAACTGCAGATTTCGATGCCATCCACGGCGGCCACCACCAAACCGCGGGACCACTCCGAGCGCAGCACGCCGTTGCGCTTGAGGCGGCGGGCGATGTCGCAGCCGAGGGCGAAGACCGGCTCGGGCGACTGGCGCTGGAGCGCATAGCCGAAGGTGTCGTCGCTGATGTGCCCGATCCGTTTGGTCAGGACTCCCCGGCGGCACTCGGCTTCGATCTGCAATAGGCTGGGGATCTGCATGGCCGCCCCCAGGAAGACCGCCTCAAACACTTTCGGCCAGGGATGGGCAGGTGAATGGCGGCCTTCCGGCAGGGCGCCCACGCGTTGGGAAAAGTCGAACACCTTATCGAGGTAAGCCTCGAAGTGGTGCCGGGACAAGTTTACTGATTTTCCTTCTCTTTGAGGAATCTCCTCAGATTGATGCCGCAGATGGTGACAGCGGCGGCATCAAAACGGTGGCGCATAGCGACCTTCTGGCGGACCTGCTCGACCAATCGGGCGGGGATATTGAAGGTTTTTGGCTTTCCTTCCACGAGCAGGGAAATGACGTACTGCGTATGGAGGCTTTTGCCATCGGAGCAATGGCAGTTCGGCCGGCCGCAAGCGCGCTTGCGTTCGACGAACGAGCCCGGGAGCATCTCGCGGAGAGCGCCGAGGCCGCGGATGAGCCTACCGCGGGTTTCGAGTTCGGGGTCGCTGGGCATTTTCTAATCTGAACCTAATAATAGGGTCAGAATAAAACAAAGTCAAGTGATATTCGAGATTTGCAAAAATGGCCGCGCGGCTGTACTTCACGGGAGGGTGCAGCGATTCAACAACTTCAGGCCCCTGACGCACCACGGCTTACGGAATCACTGCCAGCCGCGTCAGCCGCGCCGCGTCCCACCAGCCGCGGTATTTGCACTATGATGAATTTGGCGTGTGCCACACCCTCGGAGTGGCGTACGCGACAACGAACTTTTTTCCGGTGACGCGGCGCCGTTGGTTACGGGGCCGCCCACACGGTATTGATTGGGGTTAGAGCCGCCCTCGTGGGGTTTGCACGGTGAGCGGCGCCATTGTTGCGGAAGAGCACATTGGTCGGATGACGGCGGACGCTGCCTTCCCGCGGGCGATCAGCGGGCGTGGCG
>JAIQFU010000597.1 GCA_020073115.1 Terriglobia bacterium | reverse complement strand
TGCGCCTGCTTGCCGCCGAGATCGAGCCCGACGCCGGCCGCATCGAACGCGCCGCCGACCTGCGCACCGTCTACTTCGACCAGGCGCGCGAGCAACTCGACCTCTCCCAAACCCTCCGCGAGGGCCTCGGCGCGCACGGCGATACCGTCATCTTCCGCGACCGCCCCATGCACGTCGCCGGATGGGCCAAGCGCTTCCTGTTCGATTCCGCGCAACTCGACCGCCCCATGGCCAGCCTCTCCGGCGGCGAACAGGCGCGCGTGCTCCTGGCGCGCCTGATGCTCCGTCCCGCCGACCTTCTCCTGATGGACGAGCCCACCAACGATCTCGACATCCCCACCCTGGAAGTCCTGGAGGAAAGCCTCACCGATTTCCCCGGCGCGCTCGTCCTGGTAACGCATGACCGTTACCTGCTGGATCGCGTCTCCACGGCGGTGATGGGGCTCGACGGCCAGGGCGGCGCCGAGCTTTACGCCGACTACTGGCAATGGGAACAGGCCCAGGAAGCGCGTAAGCAGGCGAAACCCGAGAAGCAGCCTCCGCCCGCGAGATCCCCGGCCCTGAAAAAGAAGCTTTCCTACCTGGAAGCCCGCGAATGGGAGCAGATGGAGCGGCGCATTCTCGAAGCCGAGCGGGAAGCCGAAGCCATCCGCGCCGAGATGCAATCCCCCGACGTGGTCACCGACGGCCCGCGCCTCATCGACTGCCACCAGCGCCTGGAAGCCGCCGAAGCGCTCGTTGAATCCCTCTATGCCCGCTGGGCGGAACTGGAATCGAAGCAGCAATAGGGCCGCGCGGGCCGCGGTCCTACAACCACCCCAGTTCTACGTGCTTCTCCCCCGTCAAATGCAGGAACAGCGGTTCCAGGGCGTCGAATTCCTTCCCGTCGTAGCTGATCGCCCCTTCACGCCCGAACGTGGTGATGTCCCCGTGCCACACCAGCTTGCCCGGCGCGGCGATAATGGCCACTTCCTGACATAGCCGCTCCACCGTTTCCAGCACGTGGCTGGTCATGAACACCGTGCGTCCCTGCTCCACCAGCCGGTGCAGCCACTGCTTCATGAGCGCCACGCCCGCGGGGTCGATGCTCTCGAACGGCTCGTCCAGGAAGAGCACTTCCGGCGCATGGATGACGGCCGCCGCGAAGGCCACCCGTTTGCGCATCCCGGTGCTGTACTCGGCCAGGGTCTTGGAGCCGTCGGTCAGCTCCAGGGCGTCGAGCAGTTCGCCCACCCGTTTGCGCGTGGTTGTCTCTTCCAGGCCGTACATCCGTCCCACGAAGCCCAGAAACTCGTGGGCGCGCAGCGGCTCGAAGAGTCCCAGCGTTTCGGGCATCACGCCCATGCGCCGCTTGAGCGCGGCGCTCTCGGCGGTGAACCGCTGGCCCAGAATCTGGATGTTCCCGGCGGTGGGGTCCAGCAGCCCCGTCAGGCAGCCGATGGTGGTGCTCTTGCCCGATCCGTTCGGGCCGAGGAAACCGAACACCATCCCCGCCGGCACGCTCAGGGAGAGGCCATCCACGGCAGTCACGCCTCCGTACTTCTTCACCAGGTTTTCAATCCGAATTGCGTCCATCGCGTTAAGCCCTCCCCTCCAGCAGTGCCAGCAGTTTTTCGCGGCGGCTCGAGAACGCCGCCTCCGCCCGCCGCAGCGAAGCGAAGTAGAACATCCCGGCGGCTACCGCCAAGGCGACCGCGAGCCACCAGCCGTCGGGCGTGATCAGTCCCTTCCATTGGGCCGCCGCGAACCGCGGGCCCAGCATGATCGTGATCATCCCGCCGATCAGCAGCACGTTGCCGCCGGCCGAAAGGTCGTTGCCCATCGTGGCGTTCGGGTCGCCTCGCCGCGGGGAGCAGAGCGACGTCCACAGGCCCGCGCCGTGGAAGAAAAACATCCCCGCCAATCCGCTGGCCACCAGCATCGTCATCGCCTTCGCCGTATGGATCGCGGGCGGGTACGCCAGCCAGGCGATCGTCGCCATCACTATCCCCGGAATACACATCGTCAGCAGCGCATAGCTTGCGGCGCGCAGCGAAGCCCCGGGATTGCCGGGGAACAGAAAGTACCGCCGGAACCCGCCGCCCACGTACCCGTACACATTCACCACGCCCGCCGCCGCGGGAAAGAGCCCGCACACGGCGAAGACCCCCACAGCGGCCGGGAAAGGATCCGGGTGCTTGCCGCCCTGCCGCGTCCACATCAGCAGCAGGAAGGGAATCAGCGGCAGCGACATCAGGTACGAAATCCGCAGCCGCTTGCAGCGCGAATAGAACAGCAGCCAGTGCGCCACCAGCGGCCCCAGGGCCGGCCCGAACTTCTCGCCGATCCGCGTGAAGATCGTGTCCCACCGCATGCGCGCCGTCTGCGCCGCGCGCGGTTTGGGCGGCCGCCGTTCCAGCGCCACCAGGGCCAAGGTCAGCCCCACCAGCCACCACCCGACGAGCGCGAACCCGTACAGCGCCGCCGTGTCGGTGCGGGTCATGAGCGAACCCGCCCCGAATGTCGGCGTGTAGCCGATCACCCGGAGAATGGCTTTCGCCGCAGCCCGGTTCTTCTCCAGCTTCGGCATCACGGCGCCCGGCAGGACGCACACCAGCATGATGATCAGCGGCAGCACGATCGAGCCGCCGCGGCGGTGCATAATCTGGTCCAGAAGCAGCCCCACCACCTGGGCCGCGAGATAGCTGCACACGTACACCAGCAGGACCGCGATGAGCCCCAACAGGAGGTTCGCCGCGCCGTACAGGTACAGCCCGAAGGCCAGTCCCAGCTCCAGCGCCAGGAACAGGAACCAGAACGGATCCACCGCGCCGGTGAAATGCCGCGCAAAGCGCCGCTCATGCGCTTTCAGCGGGTAACGCCTCAACTCGGTATCGGAGAAAGCCGGGTTCATTCCGAACCCCAGCATCACGCTGGTGATGATGGCCCACGCCGATAGCCCGGTGAGCACCCCCTGCGCGACCTCTTCCGCGTTCCCCGATTTGACCGCGATGATCCCCGCGCCCAACCCACCCGCCGCCCAGCCGGGTCGGCGACTCCCTCCTGCTG
>JAIQFU010000596.1 GCA_020073115.1 Terriglobia bacterium | reverse complement strand
GGCCGCCTCGCCGCTTTCCGCGTTCTCGCGCGACTTGGGCAGGCAGATGGTGAAAACCGCTCCCGCGCCCGGCGCGCTCTCGACCCACACGGCGCCGCCGCTTTGCCGGATGATGCTGTGCACCGTGCTCAGTCCCAAACCCGTGCCGCGGCCTTTCTCCTTGGTGGTGAAGAAGGGCTCGAAAAGGCGCTGCATGGTGTCGGCGTCGATGCCGCGGCCGTTATCGCGAATGGCCAGCAGCACGCAGGGACCCGGCTCTATCCCGCGCTCGCGGGCCGTTTCGGCTCCGATCTCCTCTTCCCGGGTTGCGAGTTCGATCCGGCCGCCGGTCGGCATGGCGTCACGGGCGTTGAGGACCAGGTTCATGATCACCTGCTCCATCTGCCCCGGGTCGGCCACGACCTTGCCCAAGCCGGGTTTGAGCGCCATCCGCAAGTCGACATATTCGCCGATGACGGGCTGCAGCATGCGCTGCATATCGGTTACGATCGCGTTCAAGTCGATCGCCCGCGGCTGAACCGTCTCTCCACGGGTGAAGCCGAGCAACTGCGCGGTGAGCCGCGCGCCGCGATTCGCGGCCTTGCGGATTTCGTCCAACTCGGGACGAATGGGGTCTTTCTCGCCGAGCCGGTTGATCAGGATATCGCCATAGCCGGCGATCATGGTGATGAGATTGGCGAAATCGTGAGCTACGCCGCCCACAAGCCTGCCGATCGTCTCCATCTTGTGCGCCTGCCAGCGGTCTTCTTCCGGAAGGGGCGGCGCGTCACCGCTCGACTGCGGTTCGTGGAGGATCAGCGCCCCGCGGGGGCAGGCGGAAACGAGAATGCGGGAGGGGCTGGCCGGGCTCCCGTAATTCTGTTCGAAGCGTTTCTCGCGGCCGTTGAGCACGTGTTCCAGGCCCGCGAGCAACCCGGCGCGCAGGTCGGGAGAGGATTCGTGGATCCGGTCGCACCATTTGGCGCAGCTTGCCCCGGCCGCCGCCTTTGGATGCGCCGCCAGCCAGGCGGAGTTCGCCGCAGCGATCAGGCCGCCGCCATCCACCAATGCGGCCTCGAACGGGAGGGCTTCCAGCGGGACCTCCGCGGCGCCCTCCGCGGGCTCCGCTCTCCAATTGATCCGAAAATCGGCGGCGATGGACATGCCATCACCTTGTTAGCAATCGCCCGACCACTCCCGGAAGCGTACTCTTCCTTACAGAAGAGACGGGCTGGAGGCCCGCCGCGCGGTTGGTTATTGCTCCCGCTACGGTTGGCAGTGCAATTGTTACGTTCCGTCCCGCTGCTGTTGGAGGGAAGCATTGATGGCGATGGCGGCCTTGGCGCCCTCGGCCGCGGCCACGACGGCGAGTTGAACGTCCTTGGAAGCGTCTCCGGCGACGTACAGGCCGGGCACGGCGGTGGTTTCCAGTTTGCCTGTCTGGACGGCTCCGTTGCGTGTGAAGGCGCACCCCAAGCGCGAGGCAAGGTCGCAGCGCTGCGACTGGCCGGTGCTGAGGAACATGGCGCGCCGGGGTAGCGAGGCGCCCCCGCGGAAGACGATCTGTTCCAGGATCTCGCCCGCACCCTCCAGGCGCGCGACTTTCTCCTCGCGAACTGCGATGCGGTGGGTCCGCAACTGCGCCGCCTCGCCGGCTTTGAGCCCCGCCGGTCCATCCGTGCAGAGGACGACGTCGTCGCTCCACGTCTTCAGGGACAGGGCCAGGCCCGCGCCGTTTTTTCCGCGGCCGTACACCGCCAACGGCTGGTCGCGCATCTCCCACCCGTCGCAGTAGGGGCAGTGAAACACGGAACAGCCATAGAACCGGTCAATGCCTTCGATCTCCGGAATGTGATCGATGACTCCGGTGGCGAGCAGAAGCTTCCTGCACCGCAGGCGCTCGCCTCCCTCGAGCGCGAGTTCGAAATGCGCGTTCACGAGGCGCGCATCGGAGACGCGCGCCTGCCGGTATTCCACCTCGTAACGGTCCAGTTGTTCGCGGCCGATGCGGCGCAGCTCAGCCGGATGGATGCCATCGCGCGTGAGAAATCCGTGGAGGCCGACGGAGGCTTCGTTGCGGTACTTGCCATCATCGCAGATCAAAAGTGGCCCCGGCAGGCGGAAGCCCACGCTACGCCTCTTTGATCCACACGACGGAACTCGTGGGACGGCGTTCGCGGGCGCCTTCGCGCGGGGCGTCGGCAGGCTCGCGGTTCATGCGGGCGTAGTTGGGCACGGCGATCATGGGACTGCCGTCGGCGAACTGGCTTTGGATCACCATCACCCCGCCGAGCAGATCGGCTCTCCACTCGGTGGTGAGCGGCGCGGCCGGAGCCAGGGCCTTCGCGATGTCCTGGTCCACTCTCTCGATGTTGTAGATGAGAGGACCGTACCGCAGGGCCACCTTGCCGCGGTCGGCTTCGATCTTCTCGCTGGCCCTGAGCCGCTGCGGCTTCATGGGTAGGACCAGTTCGACCTTGTCGCCGGCTTTCCAGTTGCGCGCAATTACGGCATAGCCCTTCTCGATGGCCGGCTTCACCGCCGCCCCGTTGACCGCGATCGACGTCGCCCCGCTCACATCGGGAGCGGCGGCGTAGAGCTTGCTCACGCTCCGGTTGGGAATGCGGACCCTGAGGCTGAACCGCTTCGGCGTCTTGGGATTGACCGTAATGGAAACCTTGCCGCTCCAGGGGTAGTCCGTCGCCTGGACCATCTCCACATCGACGCCGGCCACGTTCTCGAGCGTGATCGAACTGCCGACGAAGAGGTTGACATAGATCCCATCCGGGCTCTTGGCGTACACCCACGTGGGCATCATCAGGAGAGTCCGGGGGATGTTGCCGACGCAGCAGGGGCAGGTGTGCCACGGCGCCCGCAGCGCGCTGGCGTCCAGCGGATTGGTGTAGTAAAAATTCCGGCCTTCCAGATCCACGCCGCCCAGCAGGGCATTGTACATCGTCTCTTCGTAGAGGTCGGCGTACTTCGCGTCGTGGTAAGCCAGGTTCATCTTCCACTGGAAGAAAATGGCGCCGCAACTGGAACAGGATTCGCAATACGCCATGTTCCTCAGGGAGTAATTCGGTCCGAACCCTTCCGAGGTCTCGCCGCTGCCCACGCCTCCGGTGACGTAATACTTCTTGTTCACCATGTTGTCCCAGAGCGATTTCACGGCGCTCTGGTAATCGGGATCGTGGGTTTCCACCGCGACATCGGCCATGCCCGAGTAGGTATACATGGCGCGCACGGCGTGGCCGACCGCCTCATACTGCTGCACGACGGGCAGATGGCTCTGGTCGTACTCCTGCCTGTCGCGGTCGCTGGCCGCGGCGTTGTAACGGGAATCCAGCAGGAATTTGGCGAGTTCCACATACTTCTGGCCCTTGCCGCCGCCTTCCATGTCGTTGACGAAACGGCCGAAGCGCACCAGCGCCTGCTCCATTTCCTGGTGGCCGTCGTACCACGCCTTCTTGGGAGCGGGGCCGAGATTGTTGCACCAGCAGTCGGCGAGTTTCTTGGCGGCGTTGTACAACCGGGCGTCCTTCTTGCCGGTCATCAGGTAATGGTTGATGGCCGATTCGAGGAAGTAACCGGCGGTGTAACCTTCATGATCGCCGCGGTGCGCCGGGTCCCAATGCTTGAAGGTGTTGCTCGGGATCGTACCGCCGCGCCCACCTTCCCGCGGCAGGGTGAAGGCCGTCTGGAGATAGCCGTCCGGCTCCTGGGCGGCGAGGATTTTCGGAATCCAGTCTTCCAGGGTGGCGCGCATTTTCGCGTGGGCCTTGAGGATTTCCGGGTCGCCCTGGGGATCAATCATTAACGCGATGCTCATCGACTCCACGGTCTGGTGCACCCAGGCGTTGGAGAAGACGTAGCCTTTGTGGTTGCCGTGCGGCTCGCCGCGCAGCGCCTTGCCCGCTTCCACGAAGTTGTCGATGCCGCCGGGGCCGAGCGTCAGGTCGGTCCGGTTGATCTGGTCGATGCAGTGGGGAATCCAGTTGGCGATCAGGGCCTTGGCGCGCGCGCTCCAGAGGGGGCTATCGATCTTGAAATTCTTGGTATAGACGGCGTCCAGTTGGCGGGCGGGAGGCGCCGCTTCCACGCTGACGTCCAAGGTCGAGGAAGCCTTCGTCTGGCCGTTATCGGCCGTGAGCTTGAGAACGTAGTCGCCCGGGGTCTTGAAGGTGGCGGTGGTGACCAGCTCCTTGGGGTCGGCGAACGCGACGGCGCCCGGACCGGATTCCTTGCTCCAGGTGACCGTGGGAGCGGGGCCGGTCTCCGGCGGCGGCGCCGTCTGCTGCGGACCCCGCCCGCGGCCGGGGCGAGGCGGATTGCCGTACCCGGCCCACCCGCGCAGGTACGTTTTGCCCGGCAATATGGTAACCCGGTCGATGCCGGCGATTCCGTTAAGCGGCGCGGTCTCCGCGGCGGAGGCGCAGGACACTATCAGGCTCTGCAGTGCGGGCGCGAGGGCCACGCTGCCGAGCATTTCACGACGGCTGATGCTTTTCATTGACTTCTCCCGATCTTTCCGTGGCGCACGCTTCAGCGTGCCGCGGCGAGTTTCAGTTCGCCGGAAATCTCTTGTGTATACTCCGTTTCCACGTTCTCGAAAAAAATACCCTGGAACTGGCCCGGCTTCAATCCCAGGGGCAGTTCCAACTCCAGCTTGTGATCCCGGTCCGCCTCAAGCAGCGAAACGTCCGCGTAGAAGCCGACGAAGTTGCGGCGCGAGGCGCGCACCGAAGCGTACGCTTTCAACAGGTCCACCGGCCGCCCGTCGATGTTGAGGGAGGCCTGCCACTGATCGTCCGGTTCCGCGAGTTGCACGTAGAGCAGCAGCCGGTGGGGGGCCAACCACGTGCTGCGGTAGTCCTCCGTGGTCCAGGGAATCGGCCACGCTTTGCGGCGAGCCTTCAGTTGCTCGAAGACCCGCTCCGGGATGCGGAAGGAGGCGGTCACGGTTCCGCCGGTGAACGCGGGGTTGTAGCTATCGATCTGCTGGTAATGGCGGAACGGCGCTCCGGCGAAGGTCACGGGCGCTCGGATCCCGCCGGCGGTACGCTCGAACCGCACCTCCTTGCCGTTGACCCGGACCGCACTCACGGCCGCGCCGGACGGCAGCGTCACGCCCAGCGTCCGGGTCTCGCCCGCTTCGCCGCGG
>JAIQFU010000595.1 GCA_020073115.1 Terriglobia bacterium | reverse complement strand
GGATTGCGCCGCGCGCGAGCCACCACCGCTATTATCTTTCCGACACCTTCGACGGCTCCGCATGGCTGGGGATCACGCCGTTCCTGCTGGAGGACCTCCGCGCGCCGGGACTGCCCGCTTTTCCGTGGATTTCGCGCTTTCCGGAGACGAACTGCCGGACGTACGTGCGCGGCCCGGACGGGCGCCCGGCGATCTGGTTCTTCTCACTGGACGCCGCCCGCATGCCGGCGGTAGCCGGGGCACGGCTGCTTTATGGGCTGCCGTACGCGTGGTCGCGGATGCGGGTCCAAATCGCCGGGGACGGGAGGGAGTATGCGAGCGCGCGGCGCTGGCCGGGCCGCCTGGCGCGCACGGCGGTGACGGTAGAGCGCGGCGGGCCCCTGGCGGCGGGGCCGCTGGAGATCTTCCTGACGGCCCGCTTCCGGCTGTATTCGATTCTGCGCGGCAGGTTGATGTGCGCGCAGGTGGAACACGAACCCTGGCCGCTGGAGGGAGCGCGGGTGGTCCGCCTGGAAGAGACGCTCACCCGGGCGGCCGGGCTGCCGGCCCCGGAAGGGGCGCCGCTGGCGCATTTCTCCCCCGGGGTGCGGACGCGGATCGGCGCGCCGGGGAGGGCGGCGGCACGCTGAACGCCGGCCGGTTGGCAATCGGCCGCGCCGCGGCGCCCTGCCCCTCCTCGGGAATCCCGCCCCACGCGGGTCGCTGTAGGCGTACATTAGTAATAGACGGCGGAAGTGCGCCTATGCGCGGTCCCGGGCCCATCGTTTTCGGATTCCTTCTCACCGCAGCGTCTTTGGCTGCGCCGGGCCATCCCGACGTATCCGCGGTCCCGGTGCTCCGGCAGTATCTCGACCACGCCGGGTTCAACTGGAAATCCAAGCAGGTAGCCCACTTCCACATATTCTTCGAGGCTGATTCCGAGGCCGGGCGGCGTATCCGCGAGCTGCGGCGGAATCTGGAAAAAGACCGCGCGCGGGTCCTGATGCTGATTGGCGAGAAGGACTACGAGCCCACGATCTATGCCTTTTTCCTGAAATCCGGCGAGGACATGCAGGAACTCCTGGGCGTGAACGTGGACGGCCGCTCCCGCCCGGTGCAGCACGCGGTCTTCTCCGTGGTGACGCCCGAGCGGCTGCACCTGACGCACGAGCTTTGCCACGAGATTGTCTCCAACCTCTGGGGGGCCGCGGAGCCGTGGATCGAAGAAGGCCTGGCTACGTACGCGGACGAAGGCGACAACACGTACTATGATTCCTGGGCGCTGCTGAAAGCCAACGACTTGATCCCGCTGGAGCGGCTGGTGGACCCGGGGTGGACCTCCTCGATGGATTCGCCCGACGTCACCTACACGGAGTTGGGCGGTTTTCTGAAATTCCTGTACGACCGGTACGGCATGGAGCGCGTGAAAGCGGCGTGGCAGGGCGGCAGCCAGAGCATTCCACGCGTGTTTGGAAAGCCGCTGGACGAGCTGGAACGCGAATGGCACGCCTCGCTGCTGGCGCAGTTTCCCAAACCGCCGATCCGCCACTACCGTTCGGCCGCCAACGGTTTCCGCATGGAATAACCACTGCTGCGCCGCGCCTGGGCGCCGGCGGCGTTACATTCTGGCGGCGGCGATGACCGCCTGGCCGAGGGCGATGCCGCCATCGTTCGGGGGGACCCTGGCGTGGAGAAAGACCTCGAAACCGGCCGCCTGCAGGCCGGCTTTGGCCAGGGCCAGCAACTTCATATTTTGAAAGGTCCCGCCGCTCAGGCAGACCCGGCGGAGGTCCGATTCGGCGCGGATGCGGCGGCACGTCTCGACCACGGCGTCGGCAAGGGAATTGTGGAACCGGGCGGAGATGGCGGATGGCGGCGCGCCTTCCGCCACATCCCGGGCGATGCGCCGGATGGCAGGCCGGAAATCTACCTCGGGGCCGGAGATTTCGAAGGGGTAGCGGCCTTCCTCCCCAGGCTCGGCGATGTTTTCCAGCTCAATGGCGGCCTGACCCTCGAAGGTGACCTCCTGGCGCAGGCCGATGATGGAGGCGACGGCGTCGAACAGGCGGCCGCAGGAGGAAGTGGGCACGGTGTTGACGCCCTTCTCGATCATGCGGCGGACCACCCGCACGCGCGATTCGGGCGCGCGCTCGAACGCCGCCGTGGGACCGAGCGCGTCCATGATGTAGGCCAGCGCGGCGCGCCACGGTTCGCGTACCGCGGCGTCGCCCCCGGCCAGGGCAATGGGGCGCAAGTGGGCGCGCCGTTCGAAACCGGCGTAGCCGCCGGCCAGGAACTCGCCGCCCCAGATGGTTCCGTCGGTCCCGTAGCCCGTGCCATCGAAGGCCACACCCAGGAGTTCGCCGGCAATCCCGTTTTCCGCCATGCAACTGGCGATGTGGGCGTGGTGGTGCTGCACGCCGATCTTGGGCAGATCGGGCTGGGCGAGAGCGTAGCGCGTGCTGAGGTAGAGGGGGTGGAGGTCGTAGGCGATGGCGCGCGGCGCCACGCGGAAGAGTTTCCTGAGATTGGCCAGGGTTTCCTCGAAGAAGACCATGGTCTCGTAGTTCTCCAGATCGCCGATGTGCTGGCTGAGGATGGCGTGGCGGCCCTTGGTGAGGCAGAACGTATTCTTGAGCTCGCCGCCGCAGGCCAGCAGCTCGGGGACGGGACGCCCGAGATCGAGGGTCTGGGGAACGTAGCCCCGGGAGCGGCGGATGGCGCGCTCTACGCCTTCGAAGACGCGCACCACGGAATCGTCGGCGCGCATGTAGATGTCGCGGTTGTGGCGGAGAAACCAGTCGGCCACGCCGGCCAGGCGCTGCTGCGCCTCCGTGTTGGAGATGACGATGGGTTCCTCGCTGAGGTTGCCGCTGGTCATGATCAGCAGCGAGTAGGGCGAGCCGGCGAACAGCAGGTGGTGCAGCGGGGTGTAGGGCAGCATCACGCCAATCGAGCGGTTGCCGGGGGCGATGGCGGCGGGAAGGGCAGCCGCGCCGCCGTGCCCGGGGAGGATGACGATCGGGGCGCGCGGGCTGGAGGGCGGCGCGCGGCCGGCGTCGGAAACGAGGCAGATTTCCTC
>JAIQFU010000067.1 GCA_020073115.1 Terriglobia bacterium | reverse complement strand
ATTGCAGAGAAACTGATCCAACGCTTTCTTGTACGCTTCAGCTTGTATGGTCGGGAGGTCCATCGCACTGTCGAGTTCCTTGCCGAAGCGCATGACGAAAGCCTCATTGGCCTCGCGAAGGCGCTTGCCGGGAACGAGTCTCCGATAGGCTCGTGCCTCCGTTTTGTAAAGGGGGGCATGCAGAATTTGCCTAGCGCCGTGCCGAAAACACTCTTCACCCGCTCAAGCCAGGACCGGAATCCCGGTGAAACCCTGCTTTGGCCAGTCGAGATCCACCAGGGCCCGAAGCGGTCAATTTCAGTCCGCCGGCCCGCTTCGCTGCGCTTCGGAGCAGATGCCCACTCTTCTCCGACTGCCGCAGCGCGCTTTATGGTCGGCAACGGATTGTGCTGGGACAAGGCGCGTGCGGCGCGCACCAGCGTCGGCAATGGCCGGTAGGAGTCCGGCTCCAAAAATCTGATTATCTCGGGTGCGGGCGCCGAATCATCGTGCAATGCGGCCCCCATTTCGGTGTGGAGACCCGAGAGAGGCGTCACGATGACTTGATCTTCTGTGTGAGGCGCGAATTTTCCGCGCGTAAGCACAAGGAACGGTACACGCGAGCGTTTTCAAGGTCCCGATGATAGCAGGCGGGATCGCGTGCATATCCGAACACCTGGTCTATATCAGAGCGCCTTGCCTGGCTCCGGCCTTTCATTTCCAGGACGAGGTCTCCTTGGCCCACAGCAAGACGTCATGCCGGCGCGATTCGCGAGGTATTTCGTATTCCAGCAGAACCAGACAGTCCTTGAGATCGGGCCACATTGCAACGAAGGCCCGAACCTCCTCCTGAAGCACTGGGACATAGCCGCGCCAGGCGGAAATCTGTCCAGCACCAGAATCGGGGAGGAAATGGATTAGCGCCCCTACAACATCTGCGGCCGGGGGTCGTCGTGAACTCAAGCAGAGTAGAAGCCCAGCCGACGTTTTGAGATTGCGTCGTCGCCAACATGGAGCGACCATTCTAAAACGCTTGCACCAAGACATGTGGAGATGTGTTGACGGCCTCATCGACCGGCACGAAAGCGCTGGACGGCAGTTGCGCAATAGGGACAATCTCAGGAGGCCAGGAACGCGGACAACTTGGAGCGAAGCAATTCCGGATTCTCGATCTGGCACTCTCTAATCACGAGGACGCGCCAGCCTTGTTGCCGGAGCCGCCGGACGTTCTTGAGATCGCGTCGTTTGTTCCCTTCGAGTTTACCAATCTGGACTTTGGTCGAGGTGAGAGGCGGCAGGACCCATGCGGGTGCCGGTAGCACCCGTAAACCTGGATGATTTTGCGAAGACGTGGTAGTACGAGGTCCGGGCATCCCGGAAGTTCTCGGACGTGCAGCCGAAATCGGTAACCCATCGAGTGCACCAACTTCCGGACAGCTTTCTCGGGATCGGTGTCCTTGCTGCGGATGCGCCGCATGTTCTCGCTTCGGCGCGCTGGAGGGATCGTATCCGCCACGTTTTGTATCTGGAGGTCCGCAATAAGTCCGTGTATCCGACGCAGCCCCAGAATCCGAAAGGCGAGACGCACGAATATTGGGGCATGATCCGAAGCCATCGAGAACATTCCCACGGGTTACCGGGCGCGCGAAATCTACATTCCCGTGGGCCTGACGCCTTCATCGAACGTTTCGAGATCGCAGAACCCGGGAAAGACGCCCCGCCGCAAGCGACTGCTCTTCGTTCCGAGCAGGTAACCACGCCGTCGATCGAAGCGTCATCAGGCGTATGCGCTCGGGTGGACCCAGAGCCGGCAGGGCTTGTGCCTGGCGCCATCCCGTTCTGCCGACGCGCCACGGACCTCGATCCCAACCTCGTGGGTCCGGGTGAGCTTGGGCGACACTGTACAGCCACGTGAAAAAACTTGACCGGGTGCTGGAGTGAGCGCGAAGGCGTTCGCGTTGGTCGATCACGTCAGTGAAATGGAAAGGCTTTTTATCTTAGCGGCCCCATGGTTCGCCGGCAGGCCGGAAGAGTATCAGAGACTCCTACGAACTTTGGCGGCGTGGCGAGGCTGTGGCGCGAGGGCGAAGCCTAACAAAAATGGCGGCTCGGCTCCAGGCGCACCCGTACGCTCCCGCAACGCGCTATGGCGGTACCTTGGATCCGACCTGGGTAGTTCGGGCATTATGAGAAGCGCTCGCGAAAGAGACTTGCTCTTGGCGCCACCCGGCACTGCGCAGTATTCACGAAGCCCTGCGATAGCTTGTATCGCGGTGATCCAGTCACGGGTGCGGGCCGTGTCAAGCGCACTTGCTCCGAAAGCAATTCTGCGCAGGACCGTTCCGCAGATAATCGACGTGCCAGAGTGGACGCACGGCCCGGCGCGCATGATGCTGGACGCCGGCGCGCAGTCGGGGCGGAGCCGTACTCGCCGGGCGAATCTTGCCGAATATTTCGCCGTGCGCCCGCGCCGCCTCCTGCCACTGGCCGATATCCGTCAACATGAGCCGCGTGCGAACCACGTCGCGTAAAGAGCCGCCTGCCTCCTCGATGGCGGCGGCGACGATTTCCAGGCAGCGGCGTTCTCTTTCGGCGGTTTTAACGTCTTCCTGAAAATCGAGTGGCGCCTGCCGGGCTGGTGAGTCGCCAGAATTTGCCACCGATCCATTGCGCCAGCGCAATACACCGATCAGCAGCGCGAGCGAAAGCACGGCCTGCATTACAGCGCCGTTCGGACGCCCGCCCGTGCCCGTTTCCGCCCTTTGGCACGCGGTGTCCTAACATCAATTCAATTTCCCGATCTTTTTCTCTTGAACTTGGGGCGGAATTGTCGGAGAATGTCTCCAGCAAATTGTGGGAAGCGACAGGAGACTCTCTCCGGTCTGGCGACCCCCTTCGACGGTGTCGTTGCTACAACGCGGGCAGCGCGCGTCAAACCGAGTTCAAGAAAATATCATCTGTCAATCGATAGGGGGTTGATTGATGTTCCACCAGAGGTTTGCGCGGCCGGCGTGTGCCGTCGCGCGCGGGCAGCGGCCTTTCGGCCAAAACACCACCGATGACATTTCTGTAGATGCCTGCGGATACGTTCGTCCAGACGGGCGAATCGAGCAGGCCAATGAAAAGGATAACGCATGATACGTAGCACTTGCAGCATCGTCGCCGGCCTCGTGCTGGCCTTGTTCCTGCTGCCGCCTTCGGCAGTGGCGCAGATCACGACCGGCACGGTGACGGGACGGGTCGTCGACTCATCTGGAGCCATTGTTCCCGGTGCGAAGGTGATCCTGGTCAGCGAGACGCGCGGCACCAGGAGCGCCCCGGTCCTCACCAACGACAGTGGCGACTACGTGTTACCGAACGTCACCGCCGACACGTACACCGTCGAGGTCACCGCCGCGTCGTTCAAGACCTTGCGGCGCCAAGGGGTCGCGGTTAGCGGCGCCGATCGTATCGGCGTGCCGACGCTGACGCTCGAAGTGGGCGGAACCGCCGAAACGGTCACCGTGAGCGCCGAAGCGGCGCTCGTGCAGACGCAGAGCGGCGAGCGGTCGTTCGCCATCACCACCGCACAGGTCGAAGCCCTGCCGATCGCCCGGGGGAACTTCACCAATCTAATTGCCTTTACTCCGGGCGTGAAAAATGGCGGCTTCAATCAGGACGGCGCGCGGCTGGGCGGCGCCAGTCAGGACAACCTCATGATGGACGGCATCTCGGCCGTGGACACGGGCAACAACGGCCAGATGGTCAACTTGAACATCGAGTCGATCGGTGAAGTGAAGGTCCTCACGCAGGGCTATCAGGCGGAGTACGGCCGGTCGAGCGGGTTGCAGATCACGGCGGTGACCAAGAGCGGCACGAACCTGTTCCACGGGTCAGGCTACGCCGTCTTCACCGACTCGGACTGGAATAAGAAATCGTGGGTTGCGCAGATGAACGGCGACGCGAAGACGAAGGCGAGCCAGCAAATCTACGGCTACAGCATTGGCGGCCCGGTAGTGATACCGAAAATCTTCAACGGGCGCAACAAACTGTTCTTCTTCTACGCGCACGAGTTCCAGCCGCAGACCCTGTCGCCCTGGGGCAACCCCATCCGGCTGCGATTGCCGTCGGCGCTCGAGCGCGCCGGCGACTTCTCCCAGAGCCGCGATAACAACGGCAACCTGCTCCCGGCGTTGATGGACTACACGAATGCGGCGCCATTCCCGAGCCAGAAGATTCCGGCCAACCGGCTGTATGCCCCCGGCGTGGCGGTGCTCAGCCGCTATCCGCTCCCGACCCAGGAGCAAGCGGTGGGGACGAACTACAACTACCAGATCGCCGCGCCGACGTACGCTCAACTGACCCAGCAGCCAGCCGTCCGAATCGACTACCAACTGTCGGATAAGCTGCGGTTCTCGGGAAAGTACTCGGGGCAGCTGCAGCGGCCGGTGACGACACCGGGCCTAATTCCGGGCTTCTCGGATGCTTATGCGCCCCATCCCTACATCAAAAACTATGGCATCACGGTTGACTACATGATCAGCTCGGCGACGTTCATCGAGGGGACGTACGGAAGAATCCAGAACGAGTTGGCGGGCGGCAACGAAGCCGGCATCCTCACAAACGACGAGGCCAACCGCCTGAAGAGTCTAAAGGACTTACCGTTGCTGTATCCGGACGCGGGCGTGCTGCCTACGGCGTCCTACGGCTACCAAATCATGGTGGAAACCAAGCCGGTGTTTTGGGACGGCAAGTCGGTGAACCTGCCGCCGCAATTCAATTGGGGCGGCCGCATCGGGGCGGCGCCGCCCCAGCAGCGTTATCCCGGCTGGCTGAACATCAACCGGACGCAAGACGTGGCGGTCAGCATGACGCACGTCATGGGGCGGCACTCGATCAAGGGCGGGTACTACCTCAACCACAGCTACAAGGCGCAGAACGCGAACGTGTCCTGGCAGGGCACCGTGAACTTCGGCAACGACACCAACAACGCCCTCGACTCCGGGTTCGGCTACGCGAACGCGGCGCTGGGGATCTTCACGCAGTACACGCAGCAGTCGAAGTTCGTCGAAGGCAGCATGCTCTACAACCAGACGGAGTTCTACATCCAGGACAACTGGAAGGTGACCAACCGCCTGACGCTGGACTACGGGATGCGGTTTGTGCATCAACAGCCGCAGTACGACCAGTTTGGACAGGAGTCGAACTTCTTCCCCGATAAGTGGAAGGCGAGCGATGCGCCGGTGCTGTACATCGCAGGGTGCAGCAACGGCGCAGCAACGTGTTCGGGCAACACCCGCAACGCGATGGATCCGCGCACAGGGAAGATTCTGACGGCGGTGGGGGCGGCGAACACGCAGGCGGCAATCGGGACGCCGATTCCCGGCACGGGCAATACGCTTAACGGGATTATCCAGGCGGGCAATGGGATCGCGAAGACGAACTATTTGTGGCCGGCGGTGGTGGTGGCGCCGCGGTTCGGGTTTGCGTACGACGTGACGGGGAAATCGACCTGGGTGGTGCGCGGCGGCGGCGGGCTGTTCTACGACCGGCCGGACGGGAACACGGTGTTCTCGACCCCGGGCAATCCGCCGATCGCGACGAGCAAAGACCTCCGCAACGGGCTGTTGACGACGCTCGGGCAGGGGCTAAGCCCGCAGCCGGTGCCGGGCATGTCCACCTTCCAATATAACGGGAAAATCCCGGCGTCTCTCCAGTGGCAAATCGGCATCCAGAAGTCGCTGCCGTGGGGGATGGTCGCGGACATGTCGTATGTGGGTAACCACGGCATCAACCGCCTGGCGGCGACCCAGAACGGAAACGGTCAGAACCTGAACGCGGTGGACATCGGCGCGGCGTATCTGTCGAAGAACCAGGACCCGACGCTCGGCACGAGCGCTACCCCCGGGGCGACGGCCTACACGTCGAACCTGCTCCGTCCCTTCCAGGGCCTCTCCAATATCAACGAGCAGGAGACGCGGTTCTGGGACACGTATCACTCGCTGCAATTTAACGTGAACCGGCGGTTCGCTCGCGGGTTCTCGTTCGGCGCGAACTACACGCATGGGATCAGCCTCAAAGGCAACACGGGAATCAGTCAACGGTTCCAGCACGCGGCCGACGGGACCATCTCGCTGCGTTCCGACGAGGCGCAGTGGGAGAAGCTCAACGAGAAGCTGGATGAAGTGCCGCATTTGTTCAAGGCCAACGCCGTCTGGAGCATCTCGGGCATCCAGAACCACGGCGCCGTGCTCCGCCATCTGACCAGGGACTGGCAAGTTTCCAGTGTGGCGACGGTACAATCGGGGGGGACCTACGGCCTCGGCTACAGCTACCAGAGCAATGGCGGCAGTGTGAACCTCACAGGGTCGCCGGACTATGGCGCCCGGGTGACCCTGCTCGATGGGCTAGGCAGCGGATGCGGGGGCGTGGACAAACAGTACGCCCAGTTCAATTACCTGGCCATACGTCCGCCGACCTTCGGCAGCCTGGGCATGGAGTCGGGCCGCAACTACATGCGCGGCTGTCTGACCAGGAATGTCGACATGGCGTTGGTGCGTAGGATTCGCGTCTCCAGCAGTGAGAGATACCGTGCCGAGCTGCGGGCGGACGTCTTCAATGCGTTCAACACCATCGACATCAACGGCCGTAACACAACGGCGCAGTTTACCAGTCCGACGAACCTGACGATGGTGAACAGCCAGTTCAACGCCGACGGCACCCTGAACCAGAGCCGGCTGAAGCCGAATAACGCCGGCTTCGGCGCGGCAAACAGCGCCAGGGGGATGCGCAACATTCAGTTGCAACTCCGCTTCCAGTTCTAAGCTGGGGACCCTGTCAGGCTCCGCACTGGGCTTGACGGGACTTGATACCAGGCCGGCTTTCCTCCCCGCGGAGGAGAGCCGGCCTTTTGTTTTGGCGCCCCCTAGTCCGTTTGAGGGGCCTACGGCCTCGGCTAATAGGGCCACGCCTATTCCACCGCCGAGTTCACCACCGTACCGCGGCGCGAATGCTTGTGCTGGAAGGCCAGGGCGCCGCACCGCGCCGCATCGCGAAACAGTAGACCGCGAGCCCGACTCCTTTCTCGCCGCCAGGCACTTCATTGAGCTTCCGCGATCGGGCTTGACAGCATGCTTCCTACTCTGCAAACGCGATGGATTCCGCGCACGCACAGAACCATTGAGTTTGAACACGAATACGGGGGTGATCAGCGGGACACCAACTGCACCCGGTACGAGCACATTCACAGTCAAGGTGACCGACAGCGGCAGTCCGGCACAATCGACAACCCAGTCTTTGACCATCGTTATCGACCAGGGCCTGACGATCACCACAACCTCGCTGCCCAATGGCACGGCATAAGCGTCGGTGGGGCTACTTCGACCCGGGTAAAAGCGATTATTCCGACGGCTATCAGTGCCCGCCGGTAAACTGGGGCATCAACACCGAACGTAAGCGGCAGTTCTTCCGTACCCTGAAAGAGATCACCGGAGCGTGAAACCCGGCTGTAGGCTGCCGCTCAGCTATTTCCCGAACCGTTCGCCGGTCCTGAGTGGAATCGGAGTGGAGCTATACCTGATCGATCCAAAAGAGCGGCTCGTGACGCCCGAGTTTCAGGTGGAACGTCACGCGCTTCCTCTCCGGCAAGTGAACGTCGATATTCGCCTTGCCCGCCTGGAGTGGAGTCGCCAGGATGCCCGCCGGAGCGATATCGCTTCGATCCCGTATCGCGCGCATCATGCTACCGTGTTCCTTCCGAGAAATATGCGCGCCAGGCGGGAGAAAGCACGGCTCACGAGCGCGTCCGAGCGCGACCGGACGCTGGTCCAGCGAATGAAATTGCATCTTCCGCTGGCAGCGGCTTGCCTGTACGCCGGCCTCTGGCCGCTAATGGACGTTGGATTCCTGGCGCATCGCTTCCCGGCGCCTTTTCTGACCGGCGCGGCCTTCTTTCAGCGGTATGCGCACGTGGTCGGCGGGCCGGTCGAATATTCGGCCAACTTTTTTAGCCAGACGTATTCGAGACACTGGGCCGGAGTACTGGCATTCACTCTGTTTGCTCTTGCCGCCTGGGCGACGGCGCGCGGCATTCTGCGCCGATTTTCGCCGGGATCCTGTAACTGGCCCGCGGCGACATTTCCCATACTCATTTTGGTTCTCGCCAGCCGCAATATAGGGGTTCTGTATATCCTGCCAATGGTGGCCGGCCTGGCCGCGGCGTGGTTGTACATGGCGCTTTGCGAAAAGCCGCGCAACCGCTGGGCGCATTCGGCGGTGGTGGTCTTATTCCTCATCGCGTCGATTCCCCTGTACTATCTGCTGGCGTCGGGCTTTCTTTACCTCTGCGCGACGTGCGCTCTTTTTGAGTTACTGATCCGCAGGCGCTGGATATTGGGCCTGGCGTGGATCGCCTTCGGCGCGGCGGCGCCTTACGGCGTGAGCTACCTTCTTTACGAGCCCGATATCGTCAGCCGATACTTCCGCTGGATGAGGATGCCGGAGTTCGACGCAGGAACAAACAGCCTTATCGCCGGCATGTATCTGTTTGTTCCCGCCGGAGCGGTCGTTGGCTTCCTCGCCGGAAGGTTCCGCGTCGCCGACCGTATTGCGCCTCGTTTCCGGCTCGCAGTTCGGGTAGTCGGATTTGCGGCGCTCGCTTTCTTGGCCTCGCGACTGGTGGCTCTTCAGTTCGACAAGTCCGGATGGATTTACGCGGACTACCTTCTTGACGACGGACGGCCGGATGAAGCGCTGGCTTCGTTGGCGCAGTCGCCGAACGACACCGACCCTGTAAGATTTCTGACGTTCTACGCGCTGGCGCGCGCCGGGCGCCTTCCCTGGGAGATGTTCCACTATCCGCAACTGCCCTCTTCCGACGCGCTCCTGTTTCGAGACTCGAAATGGGATACGGTCCCGGGTATCGCCGATTGGCGCAGCGACCTGTGCCTGGAACTCGGGAGGGTTAGTGAATCGCAGCGGTGGGCGCATGAGGCTCTGGCCGTCGAAGGGGAAACGCCGCGCGTGCTCGAACGCATGGCATTGGTTTACATTTTGAACGGCAACCCGGATGCGTCGAGAACGTTTGTGCGGGCGCTCGAAAAGGTTCCTTTTCAAGGGGCCCGCGCACAGCAGTACCTGGCTTCGCTCGACAGGGATCCCGCGATGCGGGCCGACCCGCTCGTCGCGCGCATCCAGCCGCTGATGCTGCGCCAGGATTATGTCGGAACCTGGAGCACGGAGCAGATCCTGCAGCAGTGCCTCGAAGCCAACCCGTCAAACAGGATGGCCTTCGAGTACCTGCTGGCGCACTACCTGCTTACCTCCGATGTGGAAGGCTTCGCCCGGCTGGCTCCCCGGCTGAAGGATTTTTATGGCGAGATGCCGACGCACGTGCAGGAGGCATTGCTCAGCTTCAGAAATGTGAACGGGTCGATGCCGCCGGGCGTCGATGGGTCGGCGATCTCCAGGGAGACCGAAGCCCGGTTTCAGAATTTCATCGACATTTACCTGCCGCGCCAGAACTCTCCGGAAGCCGCCTGGGCGGCCCTTGCGCCCGTTTTTGGCAAAACGTATTGGTTCTTCTATATTTTCGGCCGAACCGCAGTTGGGCAGCCTCCCGATTTCCGCGCCGACGGATCGCAGGGAGCGGGAAGGCCGCAATGAAGCCGTGTCATCCGAATCGCCGCAGCCTGGCTGCAACACTCGTCCTGACGGTCCTGCTTGTGTTGCCGGCCTGCAAGGCGCACTGGCCGGAAAAGGCACAGTCCGTTTCGCGCCGTCCCGTCCTCTACCCGGATTACGGCGACACAGTCATAGCGCCTAACGTCGCGCCGCTCAATTTTAAGATCAAGGAATCGGCGGTGAGATTTCTGGCGCGAATTGCGGGCGAAAAAGGCGATGCCGTGGAAGTCTCGACTCGCGACGGCAGAATCGTATTCCCGGAGCGAGCCTGGAAACGGCTGATGGCGCAGAATCGCGGCGCCGCCGTGTGGGTGACGATCACGGTTCAGGATAACGACGGCGCCTACCGCAGGTTCGAGCCCGTGCGGATCGATATCGCACGGGAAGATGTGGACCGCTACGTGGTATACCGGCTCATTCCGCCGATGGATCACTTCTGGGTCAAGATGGGTATCTACCAACGGGACCTGGAAGGGTTTTCAGAACGGCCGATCATCGAGAATCAGAACTTCAGCGTCGGATCGGACGGGTGTGTCAACTGCCACAGCTTTCGCCGGAACCGACCGGACCGAATGAGCCTCCAGATTCGAAGCGGCAGCTTCGGCAAGCCCATGATCGTGATTAAGGACGGAGTGGCGCGGACGGTCGACACGTCCGCGTCCGGCTTCAGCAAATCGCCGGCGGCGTATCAATCCTGGCATCCGGACGGAAGGCACATCGCGTACTCGGTGAACAAGGTGATGCCTCTGGAACACACGATCGGCGAGCACCGCGACGTGTGGGACGACGATTCGGACCTGGCTGTTTATGACACGGACACCAACCAGGTTTCGACCACGCACGACATTGCCGATCCGGACCGGCGTGAAACGTGGCCCTCCTGGTCCGCGGACGGCCGATACCTGTATTTTTGCAGTGCGCCGCAGTTGCCGATGACGCAACTGCATGAAGTGAAGTACGACCTGATGCGGATTCCCTATGACGCGGCCACCGGAACGTGGGGCAAAAGGGAAACCATATTGTCCGCCGCCGATACCGGGATGAGCGCGGCGCAGCCGAAGGAATCGCCGGACGGGCGCTGGCTGCTGTTTACGCTTTCGGACCACGGCAACTTCCCGGTCTTTCAGCCGACATCCGACCTGTACGTCATCGACCTGAAGAGCGGGGGGCCGAAGAGCTTGACTGCTCTGAACAGCCGGTGGGCCGATTCGTGGCACAGTTGGTCGAGCAATGGGAGATGGATCGCTTTCGCCAGCAAACGAGAAGGGGGCGTGCTGGCGCGGATCTATTTCAGCTATTTTGACCGGAACGGCCAGGCGCACAAGCCGTTTGCGATGCCGCAGGAAGATCCCTCGTTTTACGAATCGTGCACCATGACCTACAACATCCCCGAGCTCATCATCGAGCCGGCGCCGGTGAGCGCTTCCCAGTTGGGCCGCGTGATCGCGGCGAAAACCACGCTGCCTGCGCCGTCGCTGGTCAGGAAATAACGTGAGTTTGCCGAGCGTTGCTCACGGCACATCAGCTCGAGCGTCTCGCGACCGCGCCGGGTGACCTCGTTCGCTGCGTGGACGTCCGCAAATCGTGTGATGCCGCCGGCGGCGAGGTAACCGTAAGCTGAGTTCACAACCAGCTTCATGCCGGCCGAAATTGCCTCGTATCCGAAACGCTCCGCCGGCGCCGTCCGCGCGTTTGCCTTTGCGGCAAGCCGGAGCTCGACCAGCCGGTCCACCGCCGGCGGCGCGGTAGATTATCGAAACCCGCAGGAAACCCGTTTAGAGGGCGCAGGCGAGGGCAGGGGCGGGCGGCCTGGGCGGGGACATACTATGTTGGCGCAATAATGCGGAGTCGCGTCCACGCCGCGCGATCTATCGCGCAAATGAGTTCTCGCTGGCGGGTTGCGTGGCGGTCCAGGATAACCTCGATCGGAACTGCATACCTCAAGAAGAGTGCCGTCATCGTGGTGACCCACGATAGCCGCGTGCTCGATTCCAGCACCTGCTGCGCCATTTGATCGTGAAGGTGGTTCGCGAGGATGTGAGAGCTATGGGGTCGCGAAACTCGCGCGGGGCGCCGGAGGAAGCCGTCGTGCAGTTTATCGCTGGAGGTCTTTTTGGACTCATGATGTCGTGGTTGTCATTCGTCCGCGCGACGTTCGCGGCGAAGCCGAAGACCTTAGCCTATTACGAGAATGGCGCCAAAGCTCTCCTCGGCTTCGAGCGATTGGCCGATGAGCCTCTGGACGCTATTACCAGCGACCGGGTCGCCAAATATGTGAGCAGGCGGCAACAGGGCAAGGGGAAGCATGGGCGCCCGTTACAGATCGCCAGCTTGAACCGTGAATTGCAGGTGCTACGGCGCATGTTCCATCTTGCCCAGGAGTGGCTGCGGGCTGAAAACGTGGCCGATGGCATGCTGGAAATCCAGTACGGCAAAACGGACAACGCGCGTCGCCGCATTCCCATGACGCCCCGGGTTCAGGCAACCCTCAATATGAGGCTGTCGAAGGCCGATGGGAGCGCCTGGGTTTTCCCGGCGCTGACAAAGAGCGGGCATATTGAACCGTCATCCCTGAAAAAGCAGCACGTAAAGGCTATCGCCGAGGCCACCCGAATTCTGAGGGAAGAGATCAAAAGAGACGACGTTCAGTTTGCATCCTTCGAGTTGTACGCCCTTCGGCACACCTGCCTCACGCGCTGGGCACCTCACATGGACCCATGGACCTTGGCATACCTCGCCGGGCACCGCGACATGAACATCACCAAGAGCTACGTTGACCCCCAAGAGCAAACGATTCGCGAGGCGATGGGCAGGGTGCAACTGGAAAAGAGTGGGCATACTTCTGGGCATACCACTCCACAGGCCGATTTGAGGAAAATACCCGCGTCTGGTCTAAGTTTTTGAATCTATTTCACTTAATGGTGCGCCCGGGGTGATTCGAACACCCGACCTTCTGGTTCGTAGTTCGAAAGGGTAGTGTCTACTGAAATCGCATATGTCTATTATCAGTGACTTAGAAACGCGCGTGGACGGGAAAAACGGCTGTAGACGGTCGTATACAAACGGCGTGGCTACCAAGGTGGCTACCAAATTCGGAGCGAAGGCAAAGCGAAAAGCGAAAGCCCCGGGATTGGCCTTCTGGCCCTGAACCGGTAAACGCGAACCGCGCAGAGGCTTGCATCCGTCCGGCCGCGGGCGTATGCTTTCATCGAAGCGGACCGGCCCGAAGCGGAAACTTCGAACCGGCCCTAAACCAAACGCCGAACAAGGCGACGAGTGGTCTATGAGCATTGTAACGAGCATCCCGCCCGGTTTACACTTCAAAAACCATTCCAGCCGCCCATGGAGAACACGATGTTTGACCAAATCCGAACGGAAGGCGAATGCCTAAAGGGGTTCGCCGATCTCATGGACGAAGCAGGGGAACTCGACAGGAAACTGCTGGCGGAGATCTTTTACCAGTTCGATAATGTTCCCAACGATGCCGACGGATCCCATCTCGTTATGGCCGTCGCCGCCGCGATCCAGGAACGCGCAGCCGACACGGAACACCCGTCCAACGTCCTCCAGGATGAACTGAAAGCGCTGCTCGGGTTGAGCGACGCCCTGCGCGCGAAGGCCATCAGTATCCACGGCCGACTGGAAGACGGAGCAAAAGTCGAAAGCGGCAAGTGGACGGTGGAAGTCGCGGCCGCCGGACCCATCGAAGACAAATCAGACCAGACAGAAGGCGGTCTGTTCATTAATGGGCTGGACATAAAGCCCGCCGCCGCCGAACCCGCCGCCGAACCCGCCACCAAGTAGTAACCCCTCTCACGGGCGCCGGCGAGTGCGGCGCCCGTTTTTGCCCGAAACCGCCCGTCAGGAGCCCCAAGGCTGCGCTGGCGGAGGTCGGGAGGTAGTCTGGCATGCCCCGTTTTCTGCGCCTACCTGCCCTATGTGCTCCCCGTCAAAATCCCCTTGGTGAAGGTCAACGTCCCGCTTCCGCCGCCGGATTTCGCGAAACTGATCGTGGTGGTCAGGGCCGCGTTGCCGGACACGGAAAAGTCCATCCCCGATCCGATGGCAATCTGATTTTTCGATGCGTCCACCAAGAACGTCCGGCTGCTGGGCCCGTGGACATACAGATAGCCGCCGTCGCTGTATCCAAGCACGTCCACGTAGCCATTCACGCCACCGTTCAGCAGAAAACGAGGTCCCCCGCCGTGGACGTTGTATAACCATGCCCGGATATCCGAGCCGTCGACTATGTACAACGACGCGGCGTTTCCAGGATCGATGGATGTGGCGATATACTGGGCCGCGGTCTTATCGGCGACCTTGAGCCCGTGGTAAACTCCCAG
>JAIQFU010000066.1 GCA_020073115.1 Terriglobia bacterium | reverse complement strand
ACGCTTACATCTGAAGTTCGCTTAATTGCGGATCGGCGGGCCACCCGACCCTGCATGCATCAGGCCGCCGCATCCGGGACATCGAAGATTGCCAATCGCGGCGGCGAACCCGATCGTCGTGCCGCATCGGGGGCAGTGATGCCCGAAAAATACGTTGGCCTCGTTCACTTCTCTCCTCGGCCTCCCACCCGCAGTCCCGTCAGATTGACGGCGTCGGCCGCCCGTGCCCGGATGTGCGTTCCGGGCTGGAACTCGACAGGTCCGGCATCAGCAACTATGTGGACCCCGGTTACGTTCTCGGTGCGTTCGCCGGTGACATCGATGAGACCTTGCACGAGAACGGTTGACTCACCGATCTCGCGGAGGTCGTTCGCAGTTTGCGTAATAGCATTGTCGATGTTGACAAGCAGTTCCAGAATTTTCTCTTGTTGCAGCCGATGGCGTTCCCCTTCAAGCGCGTCTTCACGGCCGAGGAAAACTTGGCCCAGAGCTTCACCCTGATTGCCGAACGCCACGAAGAGGGCCTTGAGCGCATTTCTGTTCAGCACGCCTTTCCTTCGCCGTGCTAGGGCCCCTTCGATCGCGGCCTCGATCTCTTCCTTGCTTTCCATCCAGTGTCGCCTCTAGGCAGGATTAGAACACACCACGCCTCCGTGGGCAATGCAGTTGCAGGGGCACCCTCAAGGACGGACGGGACGTTCCCCCGCCAGACGCCCTTGAGCCCGTATTGGACCTACCGTGCTTTTCTGCGCTTGGGAGCGTTGGTTGACTTGGCTGCCTCGGCCAGGACCCTGAGCGCCCGGTTCACAGCCTCTGCATTGGGGAACAGGATCGCGAGATCCGGTTCAATCAGCACCAGATTCGTTCCCGCTGAGGCGCGCCGGTAGTATTTTCCGCGCACGCCACCCTTCAGTTGCGAGAGATCGTATTCTCGCCGCAAGTCGTCGTTCAACTCAGCCGTTGATTCCTTCTTCATACTGTTCGCGTTCGGTTCGTGTAGCTCGGCGCGCGCTAATAATCCGAATCCGCTTCCGGCGCTCGCAATGGGATACGAACACCAGATGCCCTTTCATTGTATAGCCGATGGTGATTTCCCGGCGCTCCTCGTTCGAGTGATCGGGGTCCGGAAAGGTCATCGCGAGTGTATCGAGGAACACCGTGGCCGCATCTTCAAAGGCTACGCCTGCTTGGTGAAGTTGGCCGCCGCCTTGCGCGCGTCCCACTCGAAAGTCACGCTCGCAGTTTATCTCATGGCATCGTCGATTGCGGACAGCCGGCGCGATTCGCACTCCCTCTATATAGGAGATCGGAAAAACTTGTCCTCTGCATTTCACAATGGCGAGGAGATGATCGAAGCGGGACACGCCTCCAATGGCTACCATCCTCCCATATGTATGAAGTAGAGCGACTTATATTGGCGGCGCGTGGAGTCCACGTAGAATATGGGTTTTGACGACGGAGGGGAGTTTGGACTCCAAATGGACTCCACGGGCTAGCCTACCGCACCTAAGTGATCGAAATGTATAGGGAACTGAGACGCTGACAACTGAAGAACCTGGTTCCGAAGGAACGATCTGAAACGACCCCGTTATCACCGAGGAAGCGCCGTAGTCGCCCGTAACATCCACGGCAATGCCAAGCCGCCGTGTCAGGTTGAGGTCGAACCCAGCAGCCCACCCATTGAGCGATACCCTCTCGTCGGTAGGTAGCCTGTGCATGTAGGAGTACCCGGTAAAGAGCATCGCCTCCGGAACGTCTTGGCTTCTTGAAGGGATTGCGTGGCCGAACAAGGCAGCGGCGAAGAGCACTCCGACAGAAAAACGCACGAGGCAATTCTAGCAACCAGCACATCGGCCTGCGCGTCTGGCTGCTGCTCCTATATAGGAGATCGGAAAAACTTGTGCTTTGCATTCCGTAATGACAGGGACATGATCATAACTGGACATGCTCCCAACCGCTGCCATCCTCCCAAGTCTTTGTTGGCATGTGTCTCATAATTGGCGGCACGCGGAGTCCAAATACGAATCATGGGCCTTGGCGACGGAGGGGAGTTTGGACTTCAAATGGACTCCACGCGGCCAGGCGACCGTACCTAAGTTATAAAAAGATATATGAATACTGGGCCTGAAGCACCTTCTTGACACGGTAGAGTTCTGGCGTTCGAGTCGCCACGGGCCACCATCCGCACTGGAAAACACAAGACTTCACGCGCCGCCTCCGGCTGGAATAAGAGTGCAACCGTAGCGAGTCTGGACTTCAAGTGGACTCCAGTTCGTGGGCCCGTAGCTCAGTTGGTTAGAGCGCCTCTTTCCGGATATGGGAACGCTCCACATCAGCGACGTCGATTTCGCGCGCGATCCGTACGCCGTCCTGGCGAAGGTCGAACGAGGTGACTAAGTCATCGTGGAGTGGGACCATCGTCCCGTGGCGGCGATCAGGCCACCGGCTTCGGCAAAGATGTCGAAGAAGGGATCAGAGAGCGTAGCGAGCCATGGCAGCCGGCCGCGCCGCCTGCTACTCTGTTGTCCCAAAGGGACGCCTGCGTGAATGCCCGAAGTCTATTCCTGATGGTTTTGCCGCTTGCGGCTTACGCTCAATCTGTGGGCGGCGTGGTCACGGACGCATCACGGAAACCGCTGGCCGGGGCGGCGGTGCAACTCGTCCAGATCGAGACCAACCGGGCCCGGAGCGCGGTGACGGGGCCGCTGGGCGAGTTCACCGTTTCCAGCCTCCCGCCGGGCGAGTACCGGATCGAGGTCCAGCGCGAGGGGTACGCCAGGCAGGTCCAGAGGTTCACGCTGTCGCTGGACCAGGAGGTCTGGGCGGAGGTCCTCCTGCACTCGGGCCAGCGCACCGAGTCCGTTCAGGTTGCCGCCGGCGCCGGAACGCTGCGCACGGAATCGTCCGCGCTCGGCGGCTTGATCGATAACCGGCAGATTACCGGTCTCCCCCTGGACGGACGCAATTTCTACGAACTGGGGCTTCTGCTCGCGGGCGTTGCGCCTCCAGCGCCGGGTTCCGCGGGGTCGGTCCGCGGCGACTTTGCGGTGAACATCGACGGCGCGCGGGAAGACTCGAACAACTTTCTCCTGGATGGGGTTTTCAATGGCGATCCCAAGCCCAACGGCATCGCCGCCACCCCGCCGGTGGACGCCGTGCGCGAGTTCGAGGTGGTCGCCGGAGCGTTCGACGCCTCGTTCGGGCGCAACGCCGGGGGGCAGTTCAACGTAGCGCTCAAATCGGGCACGAACCAGTTCCACGGCACGGCCTACGAGTTCCTCCGAAGCCAGCTGTTCGACGCGCGCAACTTTTTCGCTCCGGCGGCGGGAACATACCGGCGCCACCAGTTCGGGGCGTCGGCGGGCGGCCCGATAGCCCGAAACCGCACGTTCTTCTTCGCGGATTACGAAGGCCGGCGCGCGCGGGAGGGCATCACCCAGGTCACCAATGTCCCCACCGATCTCGAGCGCACCGGCGATTTCTCGAGGAGCAACGTTCCGGCGACGGACCCGTTCACGCAGAGCCCCTTCCCCGGGAACGCGATTCCCAAGCAGTATCTGAGCCCCGCCGGACTGGCGATCGCCGCCCTCTATCCGCGGCCGAACCGCCCGGTTCCGAATCAGAACTATGTCTCCTCGCCATCCGAGCGCGACCGGGACGATCATTTCGATGTTCGCCTGGACCATAGCGCCGGGCGTTCCGACGATGTGGCGGTTCGGTACAGCTTGGCCGACCGCGGCTTGTACGAGCCGTTTTCCGGCCCGGAATTCGCCGCCATCCCCGGGTTCGGAACCAATGTTCCGCGGCGGGCGCAGAACGCGATGGCGAGCGAGACCCACGTGTGGGCCCCGAGCCTGCTCAACGAATTGCGGCTGGGGTTCAATCGTGTTTCGGCAGGCTCGTTCCAGGAGAACCTGGGTCGCGACATCAACGGCGAGGTGGGCCTGCCACGAGTCTCCACGAACCCGCGGGACAGCGGTCTGAGCCTCATCAAGATCACCGGGTACTCGCCGGTCGGCGACGAGTACCACAATCCGCAGCACAGCGCTTCCACGATCTATCAGGCGACCGATACGCTGACGTTCGCGCGGGGCCGCCACGTAATGAAAGCCGGGCTCGATCTGCGCCTGCTCCAGCAGAACGCCTACCGGGATGAGCTGGGGCTGGGGTACCTGAGCTTCCTCGGAATGACGGGCAATGCGTTGGCGGAAATGCTGTTGGGCCTTCCGTCGCTCACCGGCGGGGCGCGCGTGGACAACCACCAGCACCTGCGGACGCACAGCGAATACTTCTTCGTCCAGGACACGTGGCGCATGCGCCACGATCTCACGCTTTCCGCGGGCCTGCGTTACGAATACAACGCGCCGCCGGTTGACGCCAACGACCGGGCCAACGTGTACGACCCCGCGGCGCAGGCGCTGGTACGGGTCGGCGCCGGCGGGATGCCGGGGGCGGGCTATGGGCCCGACCGTAACAACTGGGCGCCACGCATCGGGGTGTCATGGCGGCCCGGGCAGAAGGGAACCGTGCTGCGGGCCGGCTACGGCGTCCATTACGACCAGCCGGCGCTGGCCACCGGCGAAGGGCTCTACTTCAACGCGCCGTACTACGTGCTGAAGCTCTACTTTCCATTCGCGCAGTTCCCCCTGGCGCTCTCCGACCCTTTCCCGGCGAACTACCCGATCGCGCTGCCGCCGTCGGCCCTGGGATTCCAGAGAAACATGCGCACCCCGTATACGCAACAGTGGAATTTCAGCGCGCAACGCGAGATGGGGCGGGAGCGAATGCTGGAACTGGCGTATGCCGGTTCGAAGGGCACGAAGCTCATCGGAGCGCGCGACCTGAACCAGCCGTTTCCAGGAGCGCTTCAGCCCAACCCGCGGCCGGTTCCGCAATTCGATGACATCAACGTGGTGGAGTCGCGGGGCAATTCGAACTACCACAGTCTTCAGGCTCGGCTGCAGCAGAACCTGCGGCATGGGCTGGCCGCCCGGATCTCCTACACATGGTCCAAGTCGATTGACGATGCTTCCGGGTTCTTCACCAGTGTGGGAGACCCGAATTACCCCCAGGACAGCCGCCACGTCAACACAGAGCGCGGGCTTTCGAGTTTCGACGTGCGGAGCCGATTATCGTTCGGCTACTCCTACGACGCGCCGTTGGGAAAGGGACGGCTGCTCGGCGGGTGGCAAACCTTCGGCGTCTGGACGTTCCAGACGGGCCGGCCGTTCACGGTGGCTCTGCTGCCCGATCTGGACAACAGCAACACCGGCCGCTCAACGCTGGGCTTCGGGGCCAACGACCGGCCGAATGTTTTGCGCAACCCGGAATTGCCGCAACGGAGCCCGGAGGGGTGGTTCGACACGCAAGCGTTTGCGCTGCCGCCGTTTGGCAGCTTCGGCGGCGCCGGGCGCAATATTCTGACGGGCCCGGGCTACGGGAACGTCAATGCGTCGATCGTTAAGAACACCGCTCTTTCCGAACGGGCGGCGCTGCAGTTTCGCGCCGAAGCATTCAATCTTCTGAATCACGCGAATTTCGATTTGCCGGATGTCTTTTTCGGGTCTCCGACGTTCGGCAAGATTCAGTCGGCCCAGAGCCCGCGGCGGATTCAGTTGGGATTGAAAGTGCTGTTCTGACAACTGCGGCCTACGGATAGCTGGTCAGCTTGGGGCGCGTGTTGCCTGCGGCGGCGGCTCCGGCCTCGTTGATGATTTTGGTGATCTCGCCGTTGTTGCCCAGACGGCATGTGATCATATTGTGGAATTTGACGCCGGCCTGGTTGGGGACCTCAATCGCCCGGGTGAGCGTCACGCCACGGTTCCGGAAGACGCTGTAGATGCCGAGTCCCCAGGCTTCATGACTGGTGACACGGTCCGCCACTTTGTACGATGCCCAGCCGTTCGCGCCGGGCGCGCTCGCGTAGCTGGGCTGGTCGGGAGGGTCGTAGGGGATCTCGGATTGATAGAAGTAGACCCGGCCGCCGTTGCCGTTCCAGAGCACCTGGTATTCCTGGTAGTGCTCGACGAACAGGCCGTAGACAGTCACGTTATCGCCGTTGACGATCAGGCCGTTGGCGCCGGTGTTGCTCTTCCAGCCCACGCCGGAGCCGTGGTCGGCGCGCCAGATCCAGGTGTGATCGAGGATCGTGTCGCGGCTGTTGATCTTCAGGCTGACTGCGGCGCGGCCCACCCCGGCGCCGCCCACGCGAAAGAAAACGTCGTGGAGCGAGATCGGGTTCTTGGCGTGCGCGGCTTTGCTGCCGGCCGGTCCGACCTCGAGCAGAGCCGGCGAACTTTCGGCGCCCCCATCGAAAAGAAGCCCGGCCAGGATTACGCCATCCACATCGGCGACAGTCATAGCGGTGACGCCGTTGGTGGGCCGTAGCGTGGCGAAGCCGAGCCCCATCACGACGGTGTTAGGCCGGGTGACGCGAATCGTGTCGGTGAGGTCATAGATGCCCGGAGTGAACAGCAGGTTCTTGCCTTTGGCCAATTGGGCGTTGATGGTTGCCGCGGTGTCGACTCCCGGCCGGGCGATGTGGAACTGGCCGAGCGGGATGGACTTTCCGGGCGTCGCGCCGGCGCGCCAGGTGATTCCCGAACTGTTGGCGCGGAGGGCCGGGATGCGGACGCTGTAGTTCCCGGAGCCGTCCACCTGGAGGAACGGCTTCTCGCGGATGATAGGAACCTGCGCGACTTTGGTATACGGCGGATCGGGCCATTCGCCGGCCGGCGCGTTCACCACGCCGACGAAGACCATGTTCCAGTTGGCGCCGGTCCAACTGCGCCACTCGGCGTTGCGCGAAATCCATTGCTGCTGGGAGCCGGATCCGACATTGCCGTCGATCAGGGCATCGGCGATCCAACCGCCGCTGGCCCAGCCGCCTTTCTGGTGAAGGACCAGATCGCCGCGAATGTGCATGCGGCGGAACGGGACCGCCTGCGAGACGGCCCACTGCATTGTGCCGCCTGCGGGCGTTACGGAGAAGCCCTCGACAGCTTTCCAGAAGGTGCAGGTGGCGTTATTGTTGGGCAGCGTGGCATCGGAACGGACGTCCCCCACGATGTGCACGGCGTCGGGCGACTTGCCGAGGCCGAGAACCTGCGTGTAATATCCAATCGGCACATTCAGCTTGTACTCTCCGGGCGCGAATAACAGGGCGTAACGGGCCGGACCGAACTGGCTGTTCTTCTGAATGGCGTACGCCTTGTCGATCTGTTCCTGCATGGCCGCGGAGGGCATGGACGGATTGAAGACGAAAACGTTCGGGCCAAAGTCTGGCTTCGCGGCTCCGGCCGCCGGCGCCGAAAGCGCAGAGACAGCCAGGAGGAGCGGGAGGCGGTACTGCGTCGATTTGCGCATGATTGACTCCGTGCTTTCTTCACCCTGTATGGTACTTCCAGATCAACGCTCCGGATCACACCCGCGGTGGCGCCGCGGCAAAACAGCCTGGCGGCGATTTGCCCGCCGGCGGGCGGCTGGGGGGCAACCGGCTCACGAAATGCTACGGCAAGCGCGCGGGGCGGTGCGGCGTGGTCGGCGTCCGGCGCTGCCACGGACTGAAATGCGCCCGGATCCGGCAAGACGGGCGCGATACCGTGGCGCGGCGCACCCCCGCTACCGAAACAGCAGCGGCGCGTATTCGGCCAGGTACTTCCTCCAGACGGTGTAGTTGTGAACGCCGTCCGTAGCGCGGAAGACGTGCCTCACCTGGTACTTGGTCAACAGCTCCGACAGGCCGCTCGACCGGCCGAACAGGGAATCCTGCCGGCCGCAGCCAATCCACAAGACCTTCAATTTTTCGTTGGTGGTCCTGGAGTCTTTCAGCAAGGCCGCGAAGCGCGTCTCGAAGTCTCCCGGGACCGCGCCCGAAAAGGACGCGACGGCGCTGAACAGATCCAAGTGTCCCAGGCCAATCCGCAGGGATTGCCCACCGCCCATGGAAAGACCGGCGATCGCGCGGTTCTGACGGCCGGGGGCCACGCGGTAACGGCTTTCCACCGAGGGGATCACGTCCTTTAGCATGTAATCTTCGAACAGAGCGTCGTTCGTGATCGCTCCAGGCGGCGGCGCGCCGTACGGGGTGGCATGGCCCCAGGGCATCACCACAATCATGGGCTGGGCCTTTTTCTCAGCCAGCAGATTGTCCAGCACGAAATTGGCATTTCCGGCCATGGTCCAGCCGGCGGCCGTGTCATTCGAACCATGAAGGAGATAAAGCACGGGGTAGCGGCGCGTGGTCGTGGCATATCCCGGCGGCGTGTAGATCCAGATCGCGCGGGTATCGCCTTCGATGGCCTTGGATTTTTCCCAGTTGATCTCCACCGCGCCGTGCGGCACGTCGCGCGCTTCCCAGAATTGCGGCGAATCGCCCTTGACCTCCACCATGCTGGCCGATGTGCGGGCGCGCAGCTTAATGCGCGGGTTGATCGGGTCGGGGATGGACACTCCGTCCACGGTGAATGAATAGATATAGATGCTCGGCTCGAAAGGCCCGAGGGTGATGCTCCAGACGCCGCGGTCGTCCCTGCTCAATTGGGGCGCCGGCGCCGCGCCGAGCCAGTCGCCGGTCAGGGTCACTTCCGACGCCTTGGGCGCGAAGATGCGAAAGGTGACGCGGTGGTCCGCCGAGACCTCGGGGGAGTTCAGCGTGGGATTCGGCGAAGCGTCGCGCCGCGGCGCCTGTCCGGACGCCCCGGCCACCAGCAGCACAACGGCTGCCCATGGAAAAAGTCGATTCACTGGCGAACCTCCTGAAAAGCCCTCTGCGCGAACTCCGCCAGGGCGTGGCGCCACACCTTCCATTCATGCACGCCCGGCGACGGATACCAAACGAACCTGATGCCGTGCTGCTTGAGCGTGTCTGCCAAATCGAGTTGTCCCGGGTACCGTGGATCCTCCGTGCCGCAACTCAGGAATAGCAGGCGCAGCTTTCGATTGACTTCCTCGGGATGGTCGAGAAACCCTGGCAGGTGCTTTTCCAGCTTGAAATCCGTATCGCTGACCAACCCCGAACTGAACTCGCCGACCCACGCGAACAGATCCAGGCGCTTCAGCCCCATCGTGAAGGCCTGTCCGCCCCCCATCGAGAGACCCGTGATGGCGCGGTTTTCGCGTCCGCGGGCGACCCGATAGGTCCTGTCGATCAGGGGAATGATGTCGCTCCGCAGTTCCTGGCTGAGCAGTTCGATTCCCTCGGGCGAACTTCCTCCCGCCCAACTGCCATCGGTATCGCCGTTGGGCATGACAATGATCATGGGCGCCGCTTTGCGCCGCGCGATCAGGTTGTCGAGGATCACTCCAGCGCGGCCCGTTGCGCTCCAGTTCTCCTCGTTGTCGCCGCTGCCGTGCCGAAGATACAGGACCGGGAATCGGCGCGCCGGCTCGGTATCGTATTGGGGCGGGGTATAAACGTAGAGCTTCCGGGGCTTCTTCAGTGGCGTGGAAATGTACGACCGGATGTTGAGGGCGCCGTGCGGGACCGCCTGCAGTTCGTCGAAGCGGGGTGGGCTGCCCGGCACTTCCACGATGCTGGCGTCGGGCATCCGTCCGTTCTTCAGGTTCGGATTCGCCGGATCCAGAATGCGCACTCCGTCCACCACAAAGTTGTACGGGTAGATCTCCGGCTCCATCGGGCCGGCGGTTGCCGTCCAAACGCCAGCGGCGTCCTTCGTCATGGGCTTTGATCCGGAGAACGAAAGCATGACTTGTGAGGCTTGCGGCGCGCGCAGGCGGAATACGATGGCGCCGTCCGATTTCACTTCCGGCGAAACCAGGCGTGGCTGAGCGGACCCTCCTCCCGTCGAATGATAAGTGTTTTTCGGGCGTGGCGAATCCTGGGCGGCGAGAGCACATGCGGCCGCGAGCGACGCGATGATGAGCTTGCTCATGATTGCATTCGATAGTACCGCTGTTCGGGCAACACCCGGGAGCGCCGGTCCGACGCGCGCCCATCAGGAATGATGGAGAAGTCGGGGGAACTGCCCCGCTGAGCGCCTTTTGGCGGATCACAACCTTAAGACGCCAGCGTGACGCCGCACTCGGCAGCCACGCCGCGGATGTACTTTGCGCCTTCCTCGTATTCGGCGGCGGTTTGCAGATGTTCCAGCATCAACGGAACATCCGCGGACAGCGCGGCGATCTCGCGGAGGTACGCCCTGTAATCGAGCCCGCCGCGTCCGGGAATTACTTCCGCAATGTGCGTGCTCCTGGGACCTACATCCTTCGCATGGCAGGACACGATGTACCTGCCCATATTGCGGAAACAGTCACGAATGACTTCCCCATTGCGATAGTAGGTGTCGGCGCTTTCGATAATGTTACAGATATCCATGTGCGCGCCGAAAGCCGGCCGGTCGATAGCCTTGATGAACTGGAGGTACGAGGCGGCGGTATTGGGCAGCGCCCAGCCCATCATCTCCAGCGCGAATTTCGTCCGCTTAGGCTTGACGGCGTCGATGAGGGCCCGGCAGTTTGCGACGGTGGCCTCGAAGTAGCCGCGCCCCAGGTTCGCCGGGTGGGGCCCATCCCAGAGCTTCGGGTTGTAGGATCCCCCAATGTTGACGCAACAGCGCGCCCCGATTTCGTCGGCGAGCGCCAGCCGGTCCTGCACATACTGCATGTTCTTCTTGCGCTTCTCCGGGTCGGGGTCGATCATGTTGACCCACGCCCCGACTTCCGCGATCATCACGTCTTCGGCAGCGAACGCATCCCGGATCTCCTTGATCCGGGCCGTTTCGCCTACGCTCACTGCGGGTACCTATGCAGCGCGGTAACCGAGCCGCCGGTGCTCGCGCGCCAGTTCGCGGGGATCGTCGGACCGCAGATAGATCGGACCGCCCAAACGGACGGCGCGCGCCGGGGCGGCGGCCATGCAAAGGGCCGCGCCGGTCATCGTGAAGGTACGCCGCGTCATCGCGGAAAAAGCCATCGAGGTCTCCTCCTTGGCTGCTATTCCAAACCGGGCAGGTTTGCCGGGATACCGCGTTTCAACTCCATCCGGCGCCCCGCTCGCTGCTATCACAGCATTCGCTCGATGTCCGCTCCCGCGTCCCATCGTAGGCCGGATTGCAGGAGTTCGTCCCAAGTGACTTCGCGGCCGGTGTAGGCCGCCTCGCGGCCCAGCATGGCGGTGAGAGCCGCTTCCACGCCGGCGGCTGCCTGGTTATGGAACCGGCCGCTGACGATGCTGGCGATGAACGCTTTCTGCTTCTCGGAATCCGCCTGGGCCAGGTTGTCGTCGAACGCTCCGGCGACGGAAAACGCTCCCTGCCGCCCCGTCTCGCTGCCCGCCCAGGTCCAGGCCTGGTCGCCGTCGATTCCCAATTTCCCGCTGTAGGGCGACTGTGACGTCCCCCGCGTCCCGAAGATCCGTTCGGTCACCTCGAAGGGCGTTTTGCCCATCTGCACCGAACTGAAACTCACGGGGACATTGTCGGGGTAATGAAACACCACGTTGAAATGCGAGAAGCAATCGCCCGGCCGGCCTTTGCGGCCGCCGGCGCCCACGGCCTTGAGCGGATGGTTCCGGAGGGCCCAATTGCAGATGTCCAGCGCGTGTATGTTCTGCTCGACGATGATGTCGCCGGAAAGCACGCGATCGTCGATCCAGTTGCGCACTCGCAACGCGGCCCCGGATTCGCCCGGCCACTGGCGCGTCTCCAGCCCCGGACAATAATAATGGGCCTCGCCCCCCACGATTTCGCCCAGGGCGCCGGCGTGGATGCGCCGCACCAGTTCCACGAAGGGCGGGGCCATGCGGATCTGGAAGCCCACGTCGAGGCTGAGCCGGCCCTCCGCCTGTTTTCCAATCTCCAGCACGCGCCGGCACCCGGCCACGTCTACCGCCACCGGCTTTTCGTAGTAGACGTGCTTACCGGCGGCCACCGCCGCGGCGAGGTGATACGGGTGGAAGTACGGTGGAGTGGCGATGACCACCGCGTCCACTTCTTTCGATTCGGCGATGCGGCGGTACGCCTGCGGTCCGGTGAACGTCTGCGCCACACCGGCATACCCTTTCGACTGCGCCAACTTGTCGAACTGCGCTTTGGCGCGCTCCAACTGGTCCGGGAACAGGTCCGCCATGGCGACGACGCGCGCGTCCGTGTGCTGCGCGATATTGCCGGCGTGGACGGTCCCGCGCCCGCCGCATCCGAGCAGGCCTACCCGCACGGCCGAATTGGCGGCGGAACCGCGGACGATCCGCGGCTTCATGATGGCGAACGCGGCGGCCGAACCCAACAACTCCCGGCGGTTTAGAAGCGACATGGACGGTGTTCTCCTGGAAACACCGCCATTCTACTGGAATGGATGCAGGACTTCCAGCGGCTGGTCGTGTCGTTGTCCCACACGATCAAGCGATCGCTGGTTCCGAACGCCGCTCCTGCTCCAGCCTGATACAGTAATGACTCACAGAGACAGTCGATGAAGAAAAGCACTCCGATCGGCGCCGCGATAGTTTTCCTGGCTGTCGCGGCCGGCATCTTGCCCGCTCAGACCAGTTCTTCGAACCAGGTGGAAGCCTGGGTCACCAACCCGGATCGGTCTTCGTTGTTCCAACGGCTGCCCGATCCGGTTGTTTTTCGCAACGGCAGCGCCAGGGGATCGGCGATCGTGATTGACCCGGCGCAGCAGATGCAGTCAATCGACGGATTCGGCTTCGCGCTCACAGGAGGCAGCGCTGAACTCCTGACTAAGATGAGCAGGGAGGCGCGCGCCAAAATCCTGCAACAGATATTCGCGCGGGACGGAAACAACCTGGCAGTCAGCTACCTGCGCGTCAGCATCGGCGCTTCCGACCTCAATAGCTTCGTCTTCTCCTATGACGATCTCGCCCCCGGCGAAACCGATTACGAGTTGAAAAAGTTCGACCTGGGCCAGGACAGGAAGGATGTCATTCCCGTGTTGAAGGAGATCCTCGCGATTGCCCCGGACATCCGGATACTGGGCTCGCCGTGGTCCGCGCCTGCCTGGATGAAATCCAATAACAACGTGAGGGGCGGGGCTCTCAAAGAGGAGTGCTACCCGGCTTACGCGCTGTACCTGGCGAAGTACGTTCAGGAAATGAAGAAGGAAGGAATCGCCATCGACGCGATCACCATTCAGAATGAGCCCCTGAACGCGAAAAATACTCCGAGCATGCAATGGATGCTCAACCAGCAGCTGGGTTTTCTGAGAGATCATCTCTATCCGGCTTTCACAAAGGCGGAACTGAAAACCAAGGTCCTGCTTTTCGATCACAACACGGACCGCGTGGACTATCCTTTGGCCCTGCTGAGCGATCCGGTGGTGTCGCAATTCGCCGACGGCTCGGCGTTTCACAACTACGGCGGCGATATGGGCGCCATGAGCAGGGTTCATATGGCGCGGCCGGACAAAAACATCTATTTCACCGAGCAGATGATCACCGAGAGACCCGGCAGCCCAACCATCAATATCGCGGCCTCGGTAAAAAGGATGATCCTCGACACTACCCGCAACTGGAGCCGGAACGTCATCCTCTGGAACCTGGCAGCCGACCCCCGGAACGATCCGCACACCGATAACGGCGGGTGCTCGATGTGCCAGGGGGCGATCACCATCGACAAAGACGCGGTCTCGCTGAATCTCGCGTACTATACGATCGCGCACGCATCCAAGTTCGTCCGCCCGGGTTCCGTGCGCATCGGTTCGACGAATCGTGGGGACCAGACCGTTGGCCTCACCGAAGACGAGGAGCGTCCGGGAGTGAAGCGTCTCGCCGTCATCGAGAACACACAGGTATTGCCCAACGTGGCCTTCCGGACTCCCGAAGGGAAAACCGTCCTCATTGTCGCCAACGATACGCAATCGGTAAGCTCTTTTGCGGTTCAATACAAGGGCCAATCCGCCAATATCAGGCTCAACCCAGGGGCCGTCGGAACCTACATCTGGTAGTGGAGCAGCAGACGGTGGCAACGCACTCACCCCGGGGTCCTCGATGGCTCCGGTTGGTTCTGGCCGACGCCCATCGACCCGGTGGCCTGGGAGCCGTCGCCCGACCCGGGTTACACGCGGCAGGTGGGGCCCGGCGAAATCAGGAGCTTACCGGAAGCCGGCGCGGGACCGGAAGCGGTCGCAATAGGCCCCGACGGCTCGCTGTATACCGGGTTGCAGGACGGGCGGGTGGTCCGTCTGCGCCCGGACGGCGCCTCCGAGACCTTTGTCCAAACCGGCGGCAGGCCTCTCGGCATGAAGTTCGACCGATCCGGCAGACTGCTGATGGCGGATGCCTTTCGCGGGTTGCTTGCGGTTGCTCCAGATCGCTCTCTGACCGTGTTGGCCGACAGCGTGAACGGCCGGCGCATGCTTTTCCCGAATGACCTGGACATTGTCCAGGACGGCGGCATCTGGTTTTCCGATACGTCGCAACGGTTCGACCAGCGCCACTGGATGGCAGAGTTCTGGGAGGGCCGGGCTACCGGGCGGTTGCTGCACTACGACCCGCGCACACGCCGGGTGGAGGTGAAACTGGACGGGCTGCGGTTCGCCAACGGGGTGGCGCTTGGACCGGACGAGGCGTTCGTGCTGGTGAACGAGACGACGGCGGCGCGCATCACCAGGCTGTGGCTGAAAGGTCCGCGAGCCGGGCAGCGGGAGACGTTCGCGACACTGCCGGGCTACCCCGATAACCTTACCTACAACGGCCGCGGGATCTTCTGGGTGGCGCTGGCGACTCCTCGCGTGAAGGCGCTGGAGATGCTGGCCGGCTGGCCGCGAGTGCGGCGCGCGCTCTTCCGCATCCCGGCGGCGATCCGCGATCCGAAGCCGGGGCGGATGGCGTGGGTCATCGGTCTGGATGCCGAGGGCCGGACGGTGCGGGAGTGGCAAGACCCGGCGGGGCGCTTCGGATCGCTCGCCAGCGCCGTGGAATCGGCCGGACGCCTGTATGTCGGCAGCATCCAGACCAGCTCCGTAGGCTGGCTGGAGGCGCCCGGCCGCTAACGCAAGCGCCGCGGCAAGAGTGACCATTCGATGGGCCGGCGCATTGAATCCGGAACCTCCGCCGTCATGGGATCGTATTCCTCTCCAGACTGGAATTGCCGGTCGGTCAGGGAGGGCATTCATGCTTAATTTCGCGACGCGGTTCCGGCTTGGGGCGCGGCGGCTCGGGCGCGCGCCCATGTTCACCGCAGTCACCCTGCTGACGCTCGCCATCGGGATCGGAGCCAACACGGCTATCTTCAGCGTTATCAGCGCGGTGCTGCTGCGAGCCCTCCCCTATGCCGAGCCCGGCAGGCTGGTCGGCGTGTGGCACACGGCGCCTTCGATCGGGATTAAACTGCTCAACGCCTCCCCGTCCTCTTACTTCACCTACCGCGAAGAGAACCGCGTTTTCGAGGACATCGCCCTGTGGAACGACAGCGCCTATACCGTCACCGGACTGGGCGATCCCGAACGCGTGGACGGGCTCGACGTGACGCATGCGATGTTTCCGATCCTCCGCGTGCGGCCGGCGGCCGGCCGCATCTTCGGCGCCCGGGACGACGAGGTCGAGAGCCCGGAAACGGTCATGCTGAGCTACGCATACTGGCAGCGGAAGTTCGGAGGCGACCCCAACGCGGTCGGACGCCGCATCGTGGTGGATGGGAAGGCGCGTGACATTATCGGCGTCCTGCCACAGGGCTTCCGGTTTCTGGATATCGACGCGGACCTGGTCTTTCCGATGCGCTTTGAGCGCGCCAAACTGTTCGTGGGCAATTTCAGCTACCAGTCGATCGCCCGGTTGAAGCCCGGCGTCACCATGGCGCAGGCCAACGCCGATCTGGCACGCATGATACCGATGGTCATGGACAAGTATCCTTTCCCTGCGGGCTTCACCCGGCAAACCTTCGAGAGCGTGAAAATGGGGCCGGACGTTCATCCTTTGAAGGAGGACGTGGTGGGCGACGTCGGCAAGGTGCTTTGGGTTTTGATGGGAACGGTCGGGATCGTGCTGCTGATCGCATGCGCCAACGTGGCCAACCTGTTTTTGGTGCGCGCGGAGGGCCGGCAGCAGGAACTCACGGTACGGGCGGCGCTCGGCGCGGGGTGGGGCCGTCTCGCCCGCGAACTCCTCTCCGAGTCGATCGGATTGGCGGTCGCCGGCGGCGCGCTCGGCGTAGGTCTGGCCTATGCCGGACTGCGACTCCTGGTTTATCTGGCTCCCTCCAACCTGCCGCGCCTCGGTGATATTGCTATCGACGGGCCGGCGCTGCTGTTCACGCTCGTCATCTCCGTAATCGCCGGGGCGCTCTTCGGCCTGATTCCGGTCTTCAAGTTCGGGAACGCGAACCTCGGCGCCGCTCTCAGGGAGGGCGGGCGCGCACTCAGCGAGGGAAAAGGCCGCTACCGCGCGCGCAACATCCTGGTGGTGGCTCAGATCGCGCTGGCGCTGGCGCTGCTGGTCAGCGCCGGGTTGATGATTCGGACCTTTCAAGCGCTGAAGCGTGTGAATCCGGGCTTCGCGCGGCCTTCCGAGATTCTGACGTTTCGCATACCCGTACCCCAACCCAAATCCGTCCCAGTGGACCAGGTTGCGCAGACTCACCAGCGCATCCTCGAACGCATCCGCCAGATCCCCGGGGTCACAGCCGTTGCCGCGGCATCCAAAGTCACCATGGATGGCGGCGGCGAACACGATCCGATCCTGGTCGAGCAATTCCCGACGCCGGAGGGCCAGTTGCCGGCCCTGCGGACGTACAAGTTTCTGACGCCCGGGTGCTTCGCGACAATGGGCAACCCGCTTCTGGCCGGCCGCGACATCGAATGGAACGATATCTACGGCAGGCGGCCTGTAGTGCAGCAGGCTCTCCTATGCGGTCCGCAGCTCGCGGGCCGGGACTCCGGCCTTGCTGACCGAGGTCCGCCAGGCCGTGCGGGCTGTGGACTCCACCCTTCCGGTCACGAGCATCCGCACCATGCAGAAGGCTCTCGACCGCTCCATGGCGCGAACGTCTTTCACGCTGGTGATGTTGGGAATCGCCAGCGCCATGGCGCTGCTCCTGGGTCTGGTAGGGATTTACGGAGTGATCTCCTATTCGGTGGCGCAACGGACGCGGGAGATTGGGATTCGCATGGCGCTTGGAGCGGAGCACGCCGAAGTGCGCCGGATGTTCGTGAGGCACGGGCTTCTGTTGACCGCCGTGGGACTCGCGCTCGGGTTTGGCGTAGCCGCGGCGCTGACACGCTGGATGTCCTCGCTGTTGTTCGGCGTCACGGCGATGGATCCGGTCACGTACGCCGCCGTGGGGCTGGTCCTGACGTCCGCAACCCTGCTGGCGAGCTACATGCCGGCCCGCCGGGCGACGGTGATAGACCCTGCGAGGGCCCTGAGGGCTGAATAGCCGTCCGAGAAACAGCGAGGAGTCTCTGGAGTCGGCTGACGGATGCCAATCGTGAGCCTGTCCCCCGGACCGCGGCCGACGCCCTCGTCGGCCCTTTTACGCAGATCGGCAGCCAGACCCGGGGTCCGGCGCGGACGAGGGCGTCCGCCCCACGACGGTAACCGGAATTCCGGGACACGGCGATGGCGCTCCCGTTCCGCCGCGGCTAAAACGGCACGCGGGCCCTTGCTGATGCGCTTCCTGGGGGCCGGCCGAGGCGCTTTGACGCGGCGGCGAACTTGCTACAATCGGTTCGCGCGATGGACAATGCGGACGGGTTTGCCAGGTATCCCAGCCTGAACGACAGGGTCGCGCTGGTCACCGGCGGTGGATCGGGGATCGGCGCCTCCATCGTGGAGCATCTCGCGGCGCAGGGAGCAAAGACGGCGTTCCTCGACATCGCACAGGAAAGCTCGTCGGCTTTGACGGGGGATCTCGCCCGCTGTGGCATTCACGCCCCGCTGTTTCTTCGGTGCGATCTAAGGGATATCGGCGCGTTGCGGGCGGCGATCGGGGAAACGGAGCGGCGGCTGGGCCCGGTCCGTATCCTGGTAAACAATGCGGCCAGCGACGACCGTCACCCGTACGCGGATGTCACACCCGAGTATTGGGATGAACGCATGGCGGTCAACCTCCGGCACCACTTCTTCGCGATTCAGGCCGTCGCGCCAGGGATGATCGCCGCGGGCGGCGGCTCGATCGTCAATCTGAGTTCGATTTCGTGGAAGTTGCCATCCACGGGGTACCCGGCGTACGTCACGGCGAAGGCGGCGATCGTGGGATTGACGCGAACCATGGCGCACGAACTCGGGCCTTCCCACATTCGCGTCAACTGCGTGATGCCGGGCTGGATCGCCACCGAACGCCAGCGCCGCCTGTGGATGACGCGGGAGGCGGTGCAGAAGGCCATCGCCGCACAGGCTCTCAAGCGGCAAATCCTGCCCGAGGAAGTCGCGCGCCTGGCGCTGTTTCTCGCGGCGGACGACAGCTCCGGGATTACGAGCCAGAGTTACGTGGTGGATGGCGGCTGGGTCTGAGGGAATGGCGGCGATGCCCGGGAGGGGAGGCGGTTGTCTTGACGAAGGTCGTTGCCACACATATCATAGGAAATATCAGATGAGCGCGGGACCTCCAACCGAGCGCAAACAGCCCGCTCCGTGCGCGGAGGAGGCGGCCTATCTCGATCTTCTGCGCACTTCCGAGGCGCTTTCCCGCCGTCCGGCGCAGGCGCTGAAGGCCGAGGACCTCTCCTTGACCCAGTACAATGTGCTTCGAATCTTGCGCGGCGCGCCGGACGGGCTTACTTGTGGCGAAATCGCCAATCGGATGATCACTCGCGACCCCGACATCACCCGTCTTTTGGACCGCCTGGAAAAACGCGGGCTCATCTCCCGCCGCCGCGACGCCAAAGACCGGCGAATGGTGGCGACCCGCATTACGGGGGAGGGAGGTGAGGTCCTCGCCAGGCTGGAGAAGCCGATGCAGGAAGCCCATCGAAAGCAATTGGGCCACCTTGGGCCGGAGCGCCTGCGAGCGCTCGGCGAAATGCTGGCGCTCTGCCGGGGCCATCTCGTGTGAGTTTTGGCCCATATATTTGTTGCAACGAATGTCGGTGCAACGAATCAAATAACTGAGAAGGGCCTTGCGGTGCGTCACAACGCCATCGCGCAATACCCGAATCGGCCTTTCGACTTGACGCCGGCGCGCCGGCAGAAAGGAAAATATGTCGCTCCGTCCAATCAGACAGATCATTCAACCGAAGCCCACGATCGAGGGCGCCGGCGTGAAACTGCAGCGCGCCTTCGGCTTTGGCAAAACCAAGGATTTCGATCCGTTTCTACTTCTGGACGACTTCCGCAACGACAACCCGGAAGACTACCTGGCCGGGTTCCCCTGGCACCCGCACCGTGGGATCGAGACGATCACGTATGTGCTGGCCGGGTCGGTGGAGCATGGTGACAGCCTCGGCAACAAAGGCAAGATGACCGCCGGCGACGTTCAATGGATGACGGCTGGAAGCGGCATCCTGCACCAGGAGATGCCCAAGGGCGATTCCCACGGCCGCATGCATGGTTTCCAGCTGTGGGCCAACCTGCCTGCGTCTCTGAAAATGACCGCGCCGCGGTACCAGGACATTCCCGCGACCGCCATTCCCGAGATCACCGACGACGACGGCGTCCGTGTGCGGGTCGTCTGCGGCGAGTTCGGGGGCAAGAAGGGGCCGGTTGAAGGGGTGGCTGCGGATCCGGGTTATCTCGATATCTCTGTTCCGCCCGGCCGCCGGAAGCAACTCAAGGTCGAAACAACGCGCAACGCCTTCGCCTACGTGTTCGCCGGTTCCGGCCTGTTCCGTGACGCGTCGGATCCCCGCGCTGTTCTGACCGATCGGGTCGGCCAACCCGATGCTCCGCCGATATACGATGCCGGCAACCACTCGCTGGTATTGTTCGATCGGGGCGATGAGCTGACCGTGCAGGCCGGACCCGAGGGAATCCGTTTCCTGCTCGTTTCCGGGAAGCCAATCGAAGAGCCGGTGGCGTGGTACGGCCCAATCGTCATGAATACGCAGGAACAGCTGCGGCAGGCAGTCTCCGAGCTACAGGACGGCACGTTTATCAAGCACGGCTGACGTCTTGCCGGGGTAGGACGGGCCGGAAGCCCGTCCTACCCCCGGGCCACAAGTAGTCCGATAAAAGATTTTAAGGACTTTTAATCTCTTGCGTTTCATCTACTCATCGTATTAACCTATCTTTTCCGCAGAGTGACGAAATTCTCATAAATTTCTTCAGGCGATGCTGAGAAACTCGTCATGGCGAGCGCCGTGGGAGGAAGAGGGACCCGGATGGACGAATCAGAGGCTTTTCACCGGAATCATCGCGAAATCTTCAGGAAGTCGCCGGGGATAGAAATCGATGCCGCCATCACCGTCCTTTCCATAAGTCCGTCTGAAAGGGACCACGTTTCGTTGAAGGGAATCCTCAAGGGTTCCCAATGCCTCGCGCCCAAATCACCAGGGTGGAACATTGAGGCGAAACTGACGCTCGAAGCGGCGATTCCGGCGCTGCGGCGCAGCAGAATCCCGATCGTCCTCTGCGAGTGCGATCTCTTGCCCGGCGCGTGGCGGGCGGTCTTAGCGGAACTAGCGAGCGTTTCTGATCCTCCGGCGCTTATTTTGACATCCCGCGTTGCGGATGAATGCATGTGGTCGGCAGCCCTGAACCTGGGAGTCTATGACGTTCTGGCCACACCCTTCGATCCCAAAGAAGTGGTCCGAGTGCTCAGCTCCGCATGGCTGAATTGGGAAGCGGGCCACGGGATCCGAAATGGGCGGGACAGCATCAGCGTGAGCGCGGGCGCCCAACTGCAAGGAGCGTAGAACGGCAGGCGCGAAGCGGGTTGATCCCAGCCGGCAAGGTCCGGCGCTCACTGTTTCAATTTCAGCGTTTTCCTGAGCCAGGCTACCATCTCCGGTTTCCAGTGCTGCATCTCCGGCGCCTGCCAACCGCTCATTCCGTGCCCGCCACCCTCTACGGTAATCAGCTCGCAAGCGGCTCCAACCTGGCGCATGGCGTCGGCCATGGCGAGCGATTGCTCGTAGCTCACCTGGTCATCTTTGTCGCCATGGATGCAGAGAAACGGAGGCATGCCCTTGTGGACGGCGGCAATGGGCGAGATGGCGCGTAATTTTGCGAGGCCCGCGGCGTCGAGTTGTTCGGCGCCGAAGAAATGGATGCCGCCCCCGTTGGCGGCGTGGCGGTTGATCGCAGCCATGTTGAAGCGTTCCGGGTGGTCGCGGCGCATCTCGGCCAATCGGCCGTAATCGACCGGCCCATAGATGTCCACCACGGCCGCGACTTTCGTATCCGGCGTTTCGTGCGTTCCGGCGTAATTCACCAGAAAACCGCCCGCGGACTCGCCGATGATCATGATTTTCGAGGCGTCCACGCGGTACTCGGCCGCATGGGCCTTCACCCAGCGGATGGCGCTATAGACATCCTCGATGGCCTGCGGGAAACGGAAATCCGGCGCGAGCCTGTAGTCGATGCTGTACCACGCGAACCCGGCGTCGGTCAGGAGCTCAAAGAGAGGCCGGACGTTGGTGCTCTTGCTCCCCTGGTCGAAGCCTCCGCCGTGCACCAGAATGGCGGCGGGGAACGGTCCTGGACCGTCGGGCGCGTGCAGATCGAGCAGCAACGGCTTGCCGCCCGGACGGCTGTACTCCACATCTTTCCGATCGAGGGGCGCACCGGCGAGAATCGCGGCGCCGGCGATTGTGAGGACAAGAGTGGATCTCCACATGGCCGTGATTGTATCAGTGCGGCGACGCGCCCGGAGCTATTCCTGGCGTAGCGCGGACATCGGATCGACCCGGGCCGCGCGCTGGGCGGGCATATAGCAGGCCGCAAGCGCGGACAGGAGCGCCAGTACGGCCACGGCTGCAAATGCGCCGTAGTCTATTCCCGCTGCGTTGTACAGCACCGATCGCATGGCGCGTCCCAGCAGCCAGGCCCCGCCCAATCCCAGGGCGACTCCGGCCGCGGCCAAGGCCATGCCCTCGCCGATGACCAGCCGGAGGACGTCCATGCGCCCCGCGCCCAGCGCCACGCGCAGCCCGATTTCGTGGACGCGCTGCTCCACGAGAAAGCTGATCACGCCGTAAATCCCCAGCCCGGCCAGCAGCAGCGCCATGGCCGCAAAAGTGGTCAGCAGCACCGCGCTGAAGCGGTCGCCCGCGCGGGCCTGGTTTACTACCTGCTCCATGGTTGCCGGCCCCGCCAGCGGCAGTTCGGGATCCACCGTGCGGACGGCAGCCGCGATACTCTTCGTCAGGGAGGCCGGGTCTCCCGCCGTGCGAACCGCCATTTGCGCCTGGGGCCAGGGGCTCTGCCAAAAGGGTACGTACATGGCTGGAAAGATGCCATTGGGCCGGCTGCCGTACTGCACGGTGTGGAACACGCCCACGATCTGCCACTCCACCGGCGCGCCGATCTTCGTCGCGCCCGGAATGAGTTCCTCCACCACCAGCCGTTGCCGCAGAGGATCCACATTCTTGAAATACCGGCCGGCAAAGGTCTCGTCCACCATCGCCACTCGTACTCCGCCCTCCAAGTCGTGCCGGTCGATCCGCCGGCCCCGCACCACGCGGATGCCAAAGGTGTCGAAGTATTCGGGCGTTACCATCTGAAAGCCGACGCCGGGCCGGGCGGACGGGTCGGTTACGGGCTGCCCCGCGATACTGAACTGCATGCCGAAGCCGGGTCCCTGGATCGGCATGCCGGTAGTCGCGGTGGCGCTCAACACGCCAGGGACGGCCTGAACCCGGGCCAAGACCTGGCGGTAGAAGGCGCGCACGGCCGCGGCGCCGTTCAAACGTCCCTGGGGCACGGGCAAGTTGAAGGTGAGGATGTGGTCCGTGCGTACGCCCAGATCGAGCCGCGTCAGCTTCCAGAAGCTGTGAATGGCCAGCCCGGCGCCGGCCAGCAGGGTCAGGGCCAGCGAGAATTGGCCTATTACCAGCAGCCGCCGGACCCATTGCCGGCCCGCGCTCAGCGAGCGGCCGGACTGCTTCAGCACGTCGTTCAGATTCAGCCGGGCGGCGCTCCAGGCGGGCGCGCAACCCGCCAGCATGCCGGCCAGCACGGTTGCGGCGAGCGTAAACAGCAGCACCGGCACGTTGAGCCTCACATCCGCTTCCGACGGCAGCGTGCCCTCGGGCATGTAAGCGGTGAGGACCTTCAGCATGGCCCAGCCGAGCCCGATTCCCGCGGCGCCGCCTGCCACGGCCAAGGACAGGCTTTCGATCAGCGCCTGTGTGAACAGCCGGTTGCGCGCGGCGCCGAGCGACGCGCGTACGGCAATCTCCCTCTGCCGCGCCGAGCCCCGCGCCAGGAGCAGGTTCGCCAGATTCACGCAGGCGATTAGCAATACGAACCCCACGCTGCCCATCATCAGCCATAAGCCGGTCAGCGTCTCTTTCGGAACGAAATCATTGCGAAGCGGCTCGACGCTGGATGACCATCCTTTGTTCGCGGGATACGCCTCGGCAATGTACCGGGTTACGGAGTCCATATCTGCCTGGGCCTGTTTGACCGTGATGCCGCTCTTCATCCGGCCCATCACGAGCAGCCAGTGAAAGTCATGATTGACCTGGTCGGGCTTGAAGGTCAGGGGCGCCCAGATCTGATTGGGCATGCGGTCCTGCTGCCCCGGCGGCAATACTCCGACCACCGTGTATGGCTCGCCGCCGATGCGGATCTGCTGGCCGATGATGTCGCGCTTTCCGCCAAACCGCCGCTGCCACAGACGGTGCATCAGGATCACCACGTGGTTGCGGCCGGGTTCAGACTCTTCCGCAAGGAAATCGCGCCCGAGCATTGGCTTCACCCCGATTCCCGTCAGAAAACCCGGAGTGATCTGTTGCCCCGGAACCTGCTCCGGCCCTTCGCGTCCGCCGAGGTTGGCATCGAACCCCGTCCACGCCCACAAACCCTGAAATGACCGGCTTTGCTTTTGCCAGTCCTGGAAATCGCCTGCCGAGACGCTGTTCCGAAAACCCTGAATTTTGGACCAGACCATGACCAACTCATTCGGCTTCGGGTACGGCATCGGAGACAGCAAGGTGGCGTAGATCACGCTGAAAATCGCAGTGTTCGGCCCAATCCCGAGGGCCAAAGCCAGCACGCCGATCAGAGTGAAGCCCTTGTTCGCGCCCAGGAGTCGCAAGCCGAAGCGGAAATCGCGCCAGAAGGCGGACATGCGTATCGTCCCAATGAGAATGAACACTGATTATACGCACGGCCGTCCGATTGGTTCCGCCATTCAGCCGGCCCGTCTGCTGCGCCGCAAAAACGATTCCACCCCGTCACTCGACCCGAAGGATCCGTTCCACCTTCAGATCGGCCGAAGAGCCGCCGGCGAGCACGCGAACCATCTCCGGTTCCACGACCCACCGGTTGGCCGGTTCATCCCAATACGCCAGATCGGCAGCTTTCAACGTCACGGTCACCGTTCGCGTCTGGCCGCGCGGGATATGAATCCGTTGAAAGCCCCTCAACTCCTGATGGGGGCGTGCGACTCTCGAGCCCATGTGCCGTATGTAGAACTGGACGACCTCGTCGCCGTCGCGCGCCCCGACATTGGCGACGTCAACGCTCAGGGCAATGCTCCCTCCGGATTTCAGCGCGGCCGCGCCGGCGCGCAGGTTGGAGTAGCGAAAACTGGCGTAGCTGAGCCCGAACCCGAACGGATAAAGCGGCCGGCCGTCGAAATACATGTAGCTGCGGCCGTGGCGGATATCGTAGTCCATCATCGGCGGCAACTGCTCGGCCGAGCGGACCCAGGTATGGACCAGGCGGCCCGCGGGGTTGTAATCGCCGAACAACACGTCGGCGATCGCGTTCCCCTCTTCCTGTCCCGCATGCGAGGCGTGGAGGATCGCGGGCACGTTCTCCTGCGTCCAGAGGATGGCGTAAGGCGCGCTCGCAACCAGGACCACGACCGTCCTTGGATTGGCCTGATAGACGGTCTGGATGAGATCCTCGCCGGGCAGGCTGAGAGACTGCCGGTCGCTGCCCTCCATGCCGTCGCCTGGAACCGCGCAGGGGGAACCCAGGATCAGCCCTTGCAGCAGTTGCTGCGGAGTCCGGCCGCAGGTGGGGTGGTTGCCGGCGAACACGATGGCCACCTCGGCCGATTGCGCAGCCTTCACCGCGGCGCCATCCGCGTTATCGGCCGCGTACATGACGGAAGCCCGGTTTCCCAACCGCGCCCGGATGGCATCCAGCGGCGTTACGGTGTAGGGCGACACGCCGCTGTAGAAATCAGGCAGGACCGCGTTCGCGAGCGATCCGATCACCGCTACCGACTGGATCGATCGGCGGCTGAGCGGCAGCAGCCCGCCGGAGTTCTTGAGCAGCACGATCGACTCCCGCGCGACTTGCGCGGCGATGGCATTGTGCTGGCGCGAGTTCACCGGGTCGGGTGCGCCTTTGAGCTGGGAGTACGGAACCGAAGCAGGCGGGTCGAGCAAACCGAGGCGGATCGACACGCGCAGGCTGCCGCGCAAGACCGCGTCGATGTCCGGCTCGGCGATGAGACGGCCGGCCAGCGCTTCCTGCACCGCGGCCTTGTAGTCTTCGGTGACCGTTAGGAACATGTTGATGCCGGCCTTAACGGACGCCGCGGCGGCCTCCGTCAGGGTCCGATACGCTTTGTGCTGGCTCACCAGGTTGGCGAGCGAACCCGCGTCGGTGCAGATGATTCCATCGGCGCCCCACTCCTTCGCCGTCAGGTTCTTCAGAATCGGGCTCACGGTCATGGGCACGCGGTTCCAGGCATTGTAGGAGGCCATGTAGGAGCGCGCGCCCCCCTCGACAAAACCCCTGCGGAACGGTGCCGAATAATACTCGCGCAGCAGGCGCGCATCGAAATCGGAGGACGAACCGTAGCGCCCATTCTCGTTGCTGTTGGCGAGGAAATGTTTGAGAAGCGAGGCGGCTTGCCAGTACTTGGGATCGTCGCCCTGCACGCCGCGGATCAGAGCCGCGGCCATGGTTCCGTTAAAGTACGGATCTTCGCCGTAGGCTTCCTGCGTGCGGCCCCACCGCGGGTCGCGCGCCAGGTCCGCGTTGGGCGTGAAGAGAACCAGGAATGCTCGCGCGTTCTTGCCATTTTCGAAAATGTAGCGAGCCTCCGACCCGATGACCGCGCCGGCCTGGCGGACGAGTGCGGGATCCCAGGTTCGCGCCAGGCCCACTCCCTGGGGGAACTGAGTGGTGGGCGTGGGTTTCACGATCATTTCGGGCGTCACGCCGGGGATGGCCTGTATGAAGGTCTGCATCAGTCCGCCGAGGACCACGCCGCTGAGGGCTTCCCCCGTTTCCGGCCCGCGGATCCCGAGCCGCGGAACGGCGACGCCGGAAGAGCCGAGCCCGGTGATTTTCTCGTCGAGGGTCATCAGGGAGACGATGTTGTCGATGCGCTTTTCGATGTCGAGCGAGGGGTCCTGGAAAGGATAGCGGGCCTGCGCGGGAGCCGGCGCCCGAAATCCCACGAGCGCGAGCAGAATGGCAGTCGTGCTTTTCAACGGTGGCTCCTCTCTACCTCAAGGAGATGGTATACGGGATCGCGCGGCAAGGCCCTGGGGTCTTTTCCGGACGTTTCGGGTTCCTTTAAATCCCCTGGATGGCCGGCCAAGGCGCGCCTCTGCTCCAGCCCATCCGCCGGCGCGTTCGTCTGAAGGACGGGCACTCTTGCTGTTGGCCGGAGCCGGCGCTACACTCGGGCCATGAGAGAATGCATAGTTTCCACTCTGCTTCTCTTATCTTGCCTGTCAGCCCCGTCCCAGACTGTGCCTGAGGGCTGGAAGGTGATTAAGGACCGCAGCGCCGCCTGCCAGATCGGAGTTCCGGCAGAGTGGGTTCCGTTTGGTGAAAACAATGGCGCCGCCGTCCTTCATGATTCCGGCATGGCGATCGCGGTGGTGACCAGCCAGCCGGGCCAGCAGTTCAGAACCCTCAGCCCGGGGCTCGTCAAAACCATGGGCCTTGCAAGAGAGAAGATGTTCGAGAACAGCGCGAAACGCATCTTCTACCAGGACAAATCCTCGCGCGGTCCGGACGACGCCAACGCCTACAGTTCCAGCGTCCCCGCCAAAAGCGGAACGTGCAGCTGCCATATCGTTATTTTGCCGAGCGTCCCGGAGGAGGTGGTGAAGAAGATCGCTCTGACGCTCGCCCCTGTCGGGGACCCGATGTGACCCCAGCGTCCTAACCCGCTCCCTGGCTCGCAACCGCTCGGGGAGATGCCCACGGGGCGAAGCCACGCACTTTGAGCCGGCGCGCAAAAACCTGCGTTCCATCCGTCACGTAGAGAACATCGAAATGATCGCCGGCGAAGCAGAGGCCACGCGCCGGACCGCACGGCGGGGGCAGGGGCAGAATGGCGCGGACGCGCCCGTTCTGGTCACAGACCTGGATGCCCATGCGGGTCGCTACATAGAGATTGCCGTGTGTGTCCACCGCAAGATCCTCCGCGCCGCTGTCGTTGGGAATGTCCGTCATGTGCAGCCAAAAAAACGGTTGCCGGTCGCTGAAAGAGCCATCAGAGCGAACCACATAGCTGTAGATCCACTTCGTGGATTTCTCAGCGGCGTAGAAGAGGGAACCGTCGGGCGAGAAGGCAACGCCGGACGCCGAGGCAAGTCCCTGATCTACCACCTTCTTTTTGCCGCCCCTGATCTCCCACACGCGGCTGGGGATGTCGGCATGCGCTCCCGGTTCACTCACATAGACGGTTCCATCGTGCGTGACCACGATGCCGTGGGCGGCGATGCCCGTGGCAACCGTCCGTCTGCCGCCGCGAGGACTGACTGCCACGATCTTGCTCTGGCTGGGGACGACGCCGTACAGGGTTCCGTCCGGGCCAAAGGCTTCGCCGGCGATGCCGGCTCCTGGCCGGAGAAAGATGGCCGGCTTGCCGTCGCCCCCGATCCGATAGATGCCGGCCGAATCGCTCAGGTAAACGTCGCCCTTGGAGTCGGCGGCGAGCCCCGTTGCGCTCGAGAACGATTGTGCGATCTTCCGCCACGGCTCACCGGGTAAAGTGATTTCCTGTAACGTGCTGTTCTGCGACACGCCGCTTCTGACCGGCGCGGGATAGTCGCGCCAGAGCCAGCGCATCACATCCGGGAATATCACCTGTCCCGGGCGGCCGTCATGCCCGTGCGCGCCCCACGCGTGAGCGACATCGTAACCGGAGAAGGAAAGGGCCGATTCCATGTTCAGATTGGCATCGTACCAGGAGCCGAACAGCGGGTTCCAAGCGTCGCTCGACCCGTCTTCCAGGAAGATGCGAATCGGCTTGGGGTCGGTCTTGCGAATCAGCGCAGGGTATTCGTTGCCGCCGCGCATCGCGACAAACGTTCCTATCACCGAGTACACGCGTGGGAACTGGTCGGGACGGCGCCACGCCAGCGTGAAGGAGCCGATACCCCCCGTGCTGGCGCCGGTGGCTGCATGGTCGTTGCCGTTTGGGGAAAGCCTGACCGGTCTGCCGTCACGAGTGGTTAATCGCTGCACCGCCGGAAGAACTTCGTTGAGCACGAATTCCGGAAAATGATCGTTCAGGCTGTCGAACTCGTAGGACCGGTTGAAGCGGAACGCCGCCCGCCGTGGCGTTCCAGCCGGGTCTTTCCAGATGGTTCCCGGAACAATGCCCACGCCGATCATGACCGGCACTGCATTCTTCGCGATGAGATTATCGAGCACCACGCCTTCATAAGAGCCCAGGCCATCGAGCTTGAGCAGGAGGCAGGCCGGCTTGGCAGGGTCGTACTGGGCGGGCACGTAAACGTCAAACCCGTTTTCCGTGCCCGGGTAGATTTTCGAATCAGTGATTGCGCCTCTCAGGAATTCGCCATGGGGGACGTTCGCGTCGGGCTTGCCCTCGTCGGGAGGGAAGGGGCTCGAGAGTTCGCCGCGAATCTTCTCGACCAGGGCGGTTGGATCTATGGTGCGGGGTGACTGCGCGAAGAGGGTCGGGAAAGCCGTGAGAAGGAGTGCGGAGGACGCAAGCCAATGGGATCTGGGCATGACATTTGAGGATAGACCATGCGGTTTGGCGCGTCGAATTCAGCGCGGATCAACTGCCGCCGCCGATGGCTCCGATGGCAGCCGCGCAATAATCGAAGAGCAACTGCCACTCGGCCAGTTACGCTTCGAGCGCCTGCCGCTCCAAGCCCGATCCCGGCTGGCGTCGCGCCCGTTCGCAAAATTCGATGAACCCCAACGGGTCCCAGCGGGCCCCTACATCCATGCCCGCGGCGGCGGCCCGTTCGCACAGCCCCGGGAAGATCGGATGCTCTCCCACCCTCCGGAACCAGTAAGCGGAGTTGCTGACATCCGGCTCCTGGCGGTGCACGATGGCGTGCCAGTAGCTGCCCTCGGCGGTCTCAATGGCCTGCGCGACCGTATGCGCCTCGTCCCAGCAGGAGAAGTACAGGTACAGTCCGGCCATGGCTGCCTCGGGTGCGCGCGAGCCCGGAAACAGTTTCATGCCTGTGGTCCGCCGCAGTAGCTCCAGTGCGCGAGGCGAGGAACACCGGCCGCCGGCAAGCGGCATGAGCCGCCGGCCCCTGCCATCGAGCGCCAGGATCCGGGCGACTTCCTCGCCGTATGCATTCTGGTCGAACATGCAACCAGGGTGGCACAACTTCTCGGGAGCCTGCGCCAGGCTTCTTTCCGCGAGATAGAATCATGCACATGGCCGTACAGAAAAACCCCGTCCTGTTTTTTCCCCGGGGGCGTCCGGAAAAACTTCTGGAAGCCGCCATCC
>JAIQFU010000065.1 GCA_020073115.1 Terriglobia bacterium | reverse complement strand
TCGCCTTCAACACGGCCACCGCGCGGGGCGGCGTTGGCATCCTCAAATCTACCGACTGATGGGAAAACTGGCAAGTCGGAAGATTACAAGCCTTTCCGCTTTGAAGACTCAGACCGGAACTACATTCTTTGTTATGCTGGTAGGAGAGGTTGCCGGGGAGGGGGTAGACGATGCGGCGCGGGACCGCTACGTACTCGGCGAACGCTCCGTGGCGGCGGTAGGGGCCGGGAGAAACGCCCAGCACTTCGCGGTTATCGCACAGGTTGACTTCGCCCCGCGCGCAATAGAAGCAGTGGCCACAGGAGATCATCGAGTCGAAACAGACGCGGTCGCCCGGGCGCAGGTCGGGGACGCGGCTGCCCACACGGGCGACCTCGCCTGCCGCCTCGTGGCCCATGATCAGCGGCGGGAAGCGCCGTTTGGTCGATCCGTCCAGCCCGTGGACGTCGCTCCCGCAGATCCCGCAGGCGCGCACCCGCGCCAAAACGTCGTCGGGCCCCATCTCGGGCTCCGGCGCCTGCACCATTTCGAGGCGCATGTAGTCCTGCAACATGAGGGCTTGCATGCTTCTGATGGTAACGCGCGTACGGCCGGTGGTCGCCTTCCGCCAGCGGTGATTCGAGGCGGGCGGAAAAGCACAGGTGACATAAGGCGGTCGCCGGCGGTACTCAGGTTTCGACCACCGTTCCACAATTCCCTATTGACATCGGCGGCGATTAGTACTAATAAATTAGTATGCGTCGCCGCAGCCCTACCTTAACGGAGCAGGAACTGGAAATCATGAAGGTCGTCTGGGAGCGCGACTCGACCACGGTCCGCGACGTCTACGAAGCGCTGCTGGAACGCCGGAAAGTCGCCTACACCACGGTGATGACCATGATGAAGATCCTGGAACAGAAGGGCTACCTCAAGAAGAAGCTGGCCGACCGGGCTTACGTCTATCGGCCGGCGCAGCCCAAGCGGCAGGTGATCGGAGACATGGTGCGCGAGTTTGTGAACCGCGTGTTCAACGGCTCGGCCGAGCCGTTGCTGGTGCACCTGGTGGACGATCACCAGCTTTCCCCTGAAGACCTGGAAGAGATCGCGCGGATACGGAGGAAGCCATGAGTCCCGATCTGCTTCTCAACAACCTGGCGCTGTACTGTCTGCAAATCGGACTGCTGGTAGGGCTGGCGGCGTTCGTGCCGGCGGCCCTGCGGCTGCGGTCGCCGGGCGCGCGGCTGGCGTACTGGCATCTGCTGCTGGCGGCCTGCCTGCTGGTTCCGCTGCTGGCTCCCAAAAAGCAGACCATCGTCACTGCGGCGGGGGTGGCGCGGCCCGCGCTGCCGGCCGCGCCTCCCGCAGGGCCGGCGGGGTTCAGCCTGTCCCCGAGCAACGCCGCGCTGGCGCTGCTGGGATTCGGCGTGCTGGCCCGCCTGGGGTGGCTGGGGGCCGGGTTCCTGCGGCTGCGGCGGTACCGGCGTCGCTCGCGGCGGCTCGTGCCCGCGCCGTCGTGGAGCGTGGAGGCGGATATCCGGCTTTCCGGGGACGTGCCCAGCCCGGTGACCTTTGGGGTGGTGAACCCCGTGGTGCTTCTGCCCGCGGGATTTCCGGAGATGGGCCGGCGGATGCAGGACGCCATTCTGGCCCACGAGTGCCTGCACGTGAGGCGGCGCGACTGGCTTTTCACCCTGCTGGAAGAGTTGGTGCGCGCCTTGTTCTGGTTCCACCCCGCCATCTGGTGGCTGCTGGGCGAAATCCAACTGGCGCGCGAACAGGCCGTGGACCGCGCCGCCGTAGAGATGACGCGGGAGCGCGAGCAATACGTGGACGCGCTGCTGGCCATCGCCGGCGCGAAGCCCACGCTGGACCTGGCGCCCGCGCCCCTGTTTCTGCGCCGCAGGCACTTAAAACAGCGTGTGGTGTCTATTCTCAAGGAGGCGAGTATGTCGAAGGCGCGGCTTGTATCTGCGCTCACCGCCGCAGTGTGCATCCTGGCCGCCGCGGCCTGGATTGTGACCGGCGCGTTCCCCCTGGCCGCGGCCCCGCAAGTGGTGGCCGACGCTCCGGGGGTTTCCGTGGATTTGGGCGGCGCGGCCTTGCTGCACCGCGACCCCGTAACGTATCCGGCCGATCTGCGCGCCAGGGGCGTGCAGGGCATGGTGGTGGTGCAGGTCGGGCTCGATGCGGGCGGTAATGTGAACGACGTGCACGTGGTGAGCGGGCCCGATGAACTGCGCCGCGCGGCGCTGGAATCCATCCTGCAATGGCACTTCGGCCGGGATTCGGCGGGCAAGACGCGGCAGGTGAGTGTCAACTTCGTGGCGCCGCCGCAGACCGTGGTTCCGGGCGTCCTCTCTTCGGTTCCAGAAGGGAAGCCGCGAACGGTAAAGAGTATCGCGGTGCAGGGGCTGCCGGATTCCCTCCGCGGGGAACTGCTGGCGGCGCTCCCGGTGAAGGAAGGCGATTCCCTGCCGCCGGGCGAAATCATGAGCAGGGTGACGGCCGCGGTGAAGCAGTTCGACGAGCATCTGGAGACGGCGTTCGCCTCCACCGACGACAGCATCGCGATCAGCATCGGCGCTCCCGGCACGCGGCCTAACCTGGTGGCGGTGGACCGCGGCGCGACGATGACGATTACGGAGCCGAATGGCGTCAGGCGGGTCGTCCCGGGCGGGACCGTGGGCAGCGTTCCGGGTGGCGTCCAGGCCGGCGTGATGGGCGGGATTCTCTCGAGCGTGCCGGAGGGCGGCGCGGTTCCTCTGCCGCCTCCACCCACGAATCCCGATGGCACGGTGGTGCAGCGCATCCGCGTCGGCGGCAACGTGCAGGCGGCCAAGCTGATCCAGCAGCCTGCCCCGGTCTACCCGCCGTTGGCGGCGCAGGCCCGCATCTCCGGCGTGGTCAAATTGAATGTTCTGGTTGGGAAGGACGGAGCGGTCCAGAACATCACGGCCATCAGCGGACACCCGCTCTTAATGCAGCCGGCGTTGGATGCAGTCCGGCAGTGGACATACTATCCCACGCTTTTGAATGGCGTGCCGGTGGAGGTGGTTACCGAGGTGGACGTGCCGTTTGTGTTGCCCTGAGGAGTTCATCCTATGCGTAGAATAACGATCGGAATTTGTCTTTTCGCGGCGGCCTGCTGGATGCTGGCCGCGCTTCCCGGGGCCGCGCAGACCTCGGATGGAATCGGCGTGACGGTGGACGCCGGGAACGCCGTCTTCATGCACCGTAGCGGGATCATGTATCCTCCCGCCGCGCGCTCGCAGAACCTCCAGGGGACGGTGGTGATCGAAGTCACCCTGGATGCCGCCGGCAACGTAGCCGATCTGCACGTGGTCAGCGGACCCGACGAACTGCGCCGCGCCGTTATGCAATCCGTTTTGGGATGGCACTTCGCGCACGAAGGCGCGGGCGTGAAGCGGCAGATCAGCGTGACGTTCAAGACGCCGCAGGCAGCCGTGCTCGGCCAATCGATTGGCAGACCCACGAATAGCGACGGCAGCATCGCCGCGCCTATCGGCGGAATGGTAGGCGGCGGGGTAAAAGGGGGAATCGTCGGCGGCGTGCCCGGCGGGGTTCGGGCTACTCCCTCGATGAACATGCCGCGGGTCAAGACCATCGAGATTTTCGGTTTGCCGGACGATGCAAAGAACGAGCTGATGGCTCAATTGCCGCTCCACGAGGGCGACGTGCCCACGGCGGAGACGCTGCAGAAGATGAACGCTGATATACGGAAGTTTGACGAGCACCTTACGATGTCGATCATGGGCCGAAGCGACGGGACCGAGATTCGCATCTCCGCCCCCGGCGCGGTGATGCCGCGCCCGATCCTGTCATCCGAACCCGTGGTGAGGCAGGACGCGCCCCTGCCACCGGGGAGGATCCGGCAGGATGCCAGCCAGATGAGCGCGCGGCTGGTAAGCAAGACCGCGCCGGTGTACCCTCCGCTCGCGAAGCAGGCGCGGATTCAGGGCATCGTGAAGTTGCAGGCCTTGATCGGCAAGGACGGCTCCGTGCAGAACCTGACGGTGATTAGCGGGCATCCGCTGCTGGTGCTGGCCTCGCTGGATGCGGTGCGCAACTGGGTGTACCAGCCGACGAAGCTCAACGGGGATCCGGTCGAGGTGCTGACGGAGATCGACGTGAATTTCACCCTGAGTGAGTAAATAGCGGCGCCGCCGGGCCGGGCATGCCCGGCCCCCACACATGCCGCGTGTATGGGCGAGGCATGCCTCGCCCGGAGCTCAACGGAGGGAACATGAGGCTCGCTCTTCTGCTGGTCGCCACCTTTGCGTTCGCGCAGGAGGCCCCCAAGCCGGCTCCCGAGATCCGCGGCGTCGTCCTCGAATCCGGAACCACCCAGCCCGTGGTGGACGCCGAGGTCTCCCTTTATTTCCTCGGCGAGGCGCGGCCCAGCATCCGGGTCGGCGTGGGGATGCTCAAAGCGGTCAGCCTCACCCGGACGGATTTCGCCGGCGCGTTCAGCTTCAAGGCGGACAAGCCCGGCTACTACACGGTGGCGGTGAAGAAAGAGGGTTACAGCGCGCCAACCGGGGGCGGCGTGCAGCAGCAGGACGTCACGCTCACGGCCGATGCGCCCTCCGGCGAGGCGCGACTGGCGCTTTCGCGTCCTGGAAGGATGACCGGGCGCGTAGTGGAGGAGGAAACACGGAGGCCTATCGCCGGAGTGCGGGTGACGGCGCGCAGTTACATGAGGATGAACGGACGCCGGATCGGCATGGCGCCGGGTTCGGTTACGACGGACGCCGACGGGCAGTTCGTCCTTCCCAACCTCCCGCCCGGCGATTACATGGCCGAAGTCAACCCGTGGAGGCGGGAACTGCTCACAAAATTCACGGAGGATGACGTCGATAAGACCGACCAGGGCCTGGAACACACGTTCTGGCCGGGCGGGCACGGGGAGGATTCGGCGATCCCGGTGGCGCTCCATTCGGGCGCGACGGTGGACATCGGCATCCTGCCCGTGAAGAAGACGACGTACTACCGGCTCCACGTGCACATGCCGCCATCGGTCTGCGGGGCGGGGGACACGATGATGGTGTACGAACATGTTCCGATGTCGATGATCACCATCTCGGATAAAGCGGCTTGCCGGGACGAGATGCTGATCACCGGATTCCCGCCCGGGTCCTACGCGCTGATTCTGGCGGTGAACTCCAAAGCGCCGGCGGAGCGCGCCATGGCTCACATTCCCTTCGTCATCGCGGACGAGAGCGTGGAGATCACGGCGCCGCTGGAACGCGGGGTCGTGCTGGACGTAGCGCTCGCGGCGGCGGAGGGGGCCAAGGCTCCGGAATACTCCGGAATTGCGGTGGCGGTGCGTCCGGTGGACATGATCCCGTTCGCTAATGTCGTGATGCCGGTGAAGTTGGATGCCAAGGGCGGCGTTCGGATCTCCGGCGTGCAGACAGGGCCGGTGGACATCGATGTGATGGGACTGAGCAAGGGCTACTACGTCAAGGAGATCCAGTACAACGGCATCCCCGCCGCGACGCGCAGAGTCCAGTTGGAGAAGAGCGCGATGGCGCACTCGATCACGGTGGTAGTGGACGACAAACCGGCCACCATTACCGGCGCGGTGACGAAGGACGATAAGCCGGTGAGCAAGCCGTCCGTGATCCTCGTGAAATGGCCGCTGCCGGACGGCGAGCCGTTCATGCCGACGGCCATAGCCCCAGGAGATGATACGGGCAAGTTCCAGGCGGCGGGGCTGGCGCCGGGCGAGTATCGAGCGGTGGCGGTGGCGTCGCAGCAGGAGTACTTCAATCGCGAGCCGAACACGCTCGAGCGCGCCCTGGCGGAGGCGAAGAAGATAGAAGTGGGGCGCGGGGCCTTCGTGAACGTGACGCTGGAGTTGAAGGAACTGAGGTAGCAGGGGCCGGATGTCGGCAGGAATGCCGACACTGCGGGCAGGAATGCCCACGCCACGTTATTTCTCTATTTGGATGGTGGTTTGCTCTTGCGCGGTCGAGGCGCCTTGCTTCGCGGTCGCCTGGATTACGTACTCCCCGGGCTCCATGGAGGCGGCGGAAGAAGACATGACGTAGGGGATGCGGCCGTTCGCGTCCGGCGCGGGCAGGTCCAGCGCTCCTTTGCCCACCACCTTGCCGTCTTTCAGATACTCCACTTCGAGGCTGGGCTTCGCGGGGTTGGAGGCGTCGGGGTAGACCACGAAGAAGAGGGAGAGCATGGCGCCGGGGGCCGCTTTCACTACGCGGGTCAAGGTAGGGGTCACGCGGCCGCCCTGGAATTGAAAAGGATCGGACGGCTCCAGGGCGTTCGCGCCGGGCTGGTAGGAACGCACCAGGGCGATATCCGAGAGGGCCACTCCCTTCGGCTCGGATGAAAGAAAATACGACGCGCGGACCACGCCCAACCTGCCATTCTCGCGGTCGCTGACCGCCGTCTCCAGCGTGTAGCGGCCGGGGGGGAGGGTCATGGTTTCCTTGTAGATGAAGTTGGCCCCTTTTACGCCGGCCAGCTTATCGAGGGTCCCCTGGAGCGGCATGTCGCGAGTAAACTTCTGCGCCACCTGCCCCGACGCGTTCTTGACCAGCGCCACGAGCGCCAGGTGCGCATTGAACACGCCTTTCTCGCGGTTTTCGCGGAAGGTGAGGCCGCCGATCGGCGCCTCGACCACCACCGCCGCGCGGATTCCCTGCGGCGTGGACCCGAAGCGCACGAGCTCGGAACGGAACCGGACATCGGCGGCCGCGCTACGCGTGGAAAGCGCCTGGAGCAGCGGGATCTCGAAGGGCATCAGGCCCGCTGCGCGGACGTCCGGCGGCAGCGCGAAGTAGCCGTTGCGCGCGTGGACCAAGGCATCCTTGCGGCCAACCTCCACTTTGATCCGGCGGAACGAGCCGTCGTAGTTCTGTATTTCGGGGCTGTAGGAGACCTCGTAATAGCTCTCGATCTCTTCGCTGATGCGGCGCAGCGGCGTGCGCAGGTCGTTGCTGTCGCCTATCAGGAAACCGCCGGTGGACTCGGCGAGGTCGCGGAGCGCTCCCTCGGTGTTGTTGCGGATGGAGTTCTCGGCCGTGTCCGCGGCGCGCATTTCCTCCATGGTGGAGGCGCCGGTCTGGCTGGTAGCGGCGCCCGCGCTGAGGGCGGTGGCGCGCGCCAGGTCGTTGGCGCCGTTGGCGGTCTGCCGCGAGGTCATCACCCCGTTGGAGTCGATGGAATAGAAGGTCACGTTCGCGCGGTTGGCGATGGACAGGAGGTTGCGGTAAGGCTCGTCCAGATATGTCGGCAGGATCAGGCCGGGAGTAAAGTAGAGGACCGACTTCCGGCCGGGCAGGCGGGCGAGGCCGCGCGCCAGGGATTCCAGAGAGGCGATCGAAAGGCGCGGGGCGTCGGTCACGGTGGCGTCGAAGCGCGTCATCTGGAGCGCCAGCTCGACGAGCTTCGCCTCAAGCGCCTGCGCGCCGAGGGCGGCCCCGGGCGGGGGAGCGGGCGTGGCGTCCAGGGCGTGCAGCGCGGCGGCCGTGTCGCTCTGGCCGGTGAGCCGGCGCAGCGAGTCATCGAGTTGCCGCTTGACGCGCTCCGATTCGGAGCTGAGCTGCGCGGAAGATACGCCGCTGGTGGCCATCTCGATGGCTTTTCGCAGGGCGTCCTTGTCCCGCGTGAAGGACTGTAGAACCTGGAGTTGGCTGGCAATGGCCACGGCGGAGTAATAAACGTCGTCGCTCTGGTCGCCCTTGATCATGTCGATGGCGGCGCTGCGCGCGATTTGCCGCTGCTCGACGCCCATGCCTTCGAAGGCCAGGGTCACGAGGTGGATCTGGCGCAAGGGGTCGAGGGGCTTGCGGGCGCCGTCGTTGGCGATGGCTTCCTTGCCCTGCACCAGCCGGAAGCTGGTGACGCGCTGCCGCACGCCGTCATCGGTAACGGCGATCTCGTCCGGCTTGAGGTCGTAGATGGGCTTGCCCTTTTTGTCGCGGACCACGAGATCGACGAGGACCTCTTCCGCGTTGGTCTTGATGGCGGGCGGCGCCTGGCCGGAGGGAGGCGGCTGCGCGCCGGCGCGGCCCCCAGCGGCAAGCAAAACGGCGGACAAGGCGCAGGCACGGAACTTACTCATGATCCCCTTCCGGAAGGACAGCGTTTACTTCCCCGAGTCTAACAAGTTTTGGGATGCCTGCGAGGCGGCCCTACAATAGGACCATGCGGAGGTGGGGTTTCTGGCTGGCGTTGGCGGGTAACCTTGCGGCCCAGGGCATGGGCGGCGGGGCTTCGGCCCTGATCTGGCCTGCGCAGGGCGAGTACATTGGGTCGTCGCAGTGCGCCCTGTGCCATCCGGCGCAGGCGAAAAGCTTTCGCGTAAACGGCATGCATCGCGCCATGGCAGCCATCGGCGACTGCGATATCCTCCAGCAGCATCCCCGGATGACGTGGAGCGACGGGCCCTACCAATACCTGATCGAGAAGACGGAGGGCGGCTATCGGTACTCGGTCGCAAACGGCGCGGAACGGGCGGACGCCACGCTGCGCTACGCCTTCGGGCAGGGTAAGGCGGGGCAGACCTACGTGTTCGAAAAAGACGGCCGGTATTACGAGAGCCGCGTCAGCTACTACCGGGAGTTGAACGGTCTGAGCCTCACGGTGGGCGCGCAGAATGCCCGGCCGGCGGACATCCTGCAGGCGTTGGGCCGGCTGATGAGCCCGAATGACGCGCGCGACTGCTTCGGATGCCACACCACGGGCGCGCGCCGCGGCAACGCGCTGCAACTGGAAAAGTTCGAAAACGGCGTGCAGTGCGAGGACTGCCATAGCCCGGGCGCGGCGCACATCGCTTCCATCGTCGACGGCAAGCCCAAGCCCGGGACCATTCGCAACCTCAGGGGCCTTTCGGCGGAGTCCACCAACGACCTGTGCGGGTCGTGCCACCGCACGTGGGAAACGATCGCGCTGCTGAATATCCGCGGGCCGAACAACGCCCGCTTCCAGCCCTACCGCCTGACCAACAGCCGGTGTTACGATCCTTCCGACCAGCGTATTGCCTGCACCGCCTGCCACGACCCCCATGCGGCGCTGGTCACGGACGCCAAGGCCTACGACTCCAAGTGCGCCGCGTGCCATAACGCAGGGAACACGGCGATTGGCAAGCGGGTCTGCAAGGTGGGCGGCGAAGGCTGCGTCACGTGCCACATGCCGCGGGTGGAGGCGCCGGGAAGCCATCATTTGTTCGTCGACCACTGGATTCGCGTGGCGCGGAAGGGGGACGCGTACCCGGACTGATGGCGGGCAGGCCGGAGACCTGGCCGGGGATCTGCCCCACGTTACAATCGGAGCGATGCGAATCTCTCGCAGGGCGTTCCTGTGGACTGCTGCCGCGGCGGCGAATGCCCAGCCGAAGTGGCGGACCATGTTCGACGGCAAGTCCCTCGCGGGCTGGCGGGAGACGCCGTTCACCGGGCGCGGCAAGGTGCGGGTGGAGAACGGAAAGCTTGTGCTGGGAGCGGGGGCGCCCATGACGGGCGTCACGTGGACGGGCGAGTTTCCCCGTTCCGGGTTCGAAGTGCGGCTCGAAGCCGCGCGGCTGGAGGGCAGCGATTTCTTCGCCAGCATGACCTTCCCGGCCGCGGATTCCTACTGCACGTGGGTCACGGGCGGGTGGGGCGGCGACATCGTCGGGCTGTCCAGCATCGACGGGCGGGACGCTTCGGAGAACGAAACCCGGTCGTACTTCACCTTCGAGAACGGGCGGTGGTATGCGCTGCGGCTGCGGTATTCGGGCGACCGCGTCGGGGCATGGATCGACGAGCGGCAGATTGTGGACGTGGAGATCGGCGGGCGCGCGATCAGCCTGCGGTACGGCGAAATCAAGCTGTGCGCGCCCTTCGGGTTCGCCTCGTACGGGAGTACGGGGGCGCTGCGGAAAATCGAGTACAGGGCAGTCTGAACGGGCTTGTGGCGCACGCTTCAGGCGGCTGCAGCGTGCGCCACAAGTTCTTACCCGTTCAAGGTCCAGCCCTGGCGGTACTGGCGCTTGAGCCACTCGTTAGCTTCCGACATGTTGGTCACGCGGCCGGCGGCGGGGTCGTACTCCAGGCGCTTGCCGGCGCGGTGCGCCACCAGACCGAGGAGCATCTGCTCCATCATCGTGCCGGAATAATCGAAGTCGTCGTGCGTCTTGTGGCTCGTGCCGTGGACGACGTTGTTGCTCTTGCCCTTGCAGGCGTCGATCCACTCCATCTGGAACAGATCGCCTTGGCCGATGGTGGCCGGGCGGCCGGCCTCGCGGGCCTGGAGGATCCGCTCCACGTCATTGTTAGGAAGCGAGAGGGCCGCCGGGACGCCTTCTTCCGAAAAATTGATCGCCGGGAACCCAGGCGCGCCTTGCCGTGAGGCCATGGCCGGGCCGCGGCCCGGACCCCTGCCGGCGCCCTGCGCCCCGCGCCCGCCACCGCCGCGTCCGCCCTGTCCGCCGCGGGCGGCCTGGGCCGGCCGTTGCGTGGTCTGTCCCGTGCCGCCGATCAGGGGCAGGAGCTCGCCGGAGGCGCGGCGCTTATAGTAGGTGAAATCGCCGTCGTCGTTGTTGGGAATAATCACCCGGGTGGTGAAGTCGGCCAGGATCGCGCCCTTGGTCCCCTCGAAGATGGCGCCGTTGCCGATGCGCTCCACGTCGATGTAGGGTTTGGGCGGATTGGGCTTGAGGCCGCCCTGGTACCAGACCACGGTCACCGGGCCGCGCCACGAGTTGGCCGGGTGCTCGAAGCTGGCCTTCAGCTTCACGGGGGTGATGTTGGGGTCGAACTTGTCGCTGACTTCCTGATCGACCTCGATGGCGGTGGGCGCCTGGGCGTCGATAGCGTTCCACAGCAGGTCCATGGTGTGGGCGCCCATATCGCCCATCTGGCCCACGCCGAAATCCCGGTACATATTCCAGAAGAGGCAGTTCCCGCCGGAGGCTCCGCCGAAATACTGCGGGCTGTAGGGGTGGAAGGGCGACGGCCCGATCCACTGGTCGTAGTGCAGGAACGAGGGCGGCTCACCTTCGCCGGAAGGATACCCGGGGCGGGGAAGCTGGCGGGCATCCCACCCGTGGATGGTCTTCAGGTCGCCGATGGCCCCGTCCAGGATCAGCTCGCGGATGCGCTCGAAGTTGGGATACGCGTGGCGTTGCGTGCCGTGCTGCGTGGCCACCTTGGCGCGGTTCTTGAGATAGTTGGCGCGCACCGTGCGCACCTCGTCCACGGTAATGCCCAGCGGCTTCTCGCAATAGACGTGCTTGCCGCGGTTGATAGCCCAGTTGGCGATGAAAGCGTGGTGGTGATCGGCGGTGCAGATGATCACGGCCTCCACGTCTTTCTGGTCGAGAACCCTGCGCCAGTCCCAATAGGTCTTCGCATTGGGAAAGATCTTGAGGGCCTCCTTGGTGCGGTTGTCGTTCACGTCGCACAGGGCCACGACGTTCTCGTTTTGAAGTACGTTATAGTGCGCAGTCCCCCGGCCCCATACGCCGATCAGGGCGATATTCAGCTTATTGCTGGGAGCGTTCTGGCCTCTCAGCGCGCCGCTTTTCAGGATCGTCAATCCGACTCCCGCAGCCGCGGATTTGAGCAAATCGCGTCGTTCCATAGGCAGGTTCTCCCCGATATGGTACCGCTCCGGCCGCGCGGGCGTATGGGTCCATACCCAAACGAACCGGCCAGGGCGCGCAAGTTCACGCCGGGCCGGCCCACCTTGCCGCGGGCGAGTGTTAGGATGACCGCAAGATCGGGGGGAGTCTCTTGCTGAACCAAAGAATATGGGCGCGGTTCGCCTGTCTGGCGTTCGCCGCTTCAATTGCGTTCGCTCAATTCCGGGGCGTCATCCAAGGCACGGTGAAGGACCCGTCGGGAGCCGTGATCCCCAACGCCGCAGTGTCGCTCACCAACAACGAAACCCACAAGAAAGTTTCGACTGTGGCGAGCGGCGGCGGCTTTTACCATTTCGACGGCCTGGCGCCGGGGAGTTACAACCTGGAATCGTCCGCTCCGGGGATGCGCATCCAGGTCGTCCAGAATGTCACGCTCGCGGCGGAGGGAACGCAGGGCGTGGATATCTCGCTCGAGCCCGGTCCGGTAACGGAAACCGTGACCGTCAGTTCCGAAGCCACGCCCGCCCTGCACACCGAAACCGCCAACGTCACCACGGAGCTGAGCGCCGGCGCGGTTCAGTCGCTGCCGCAGATCGGGCGCGATCCTTACGAGCTGGTACGGCTGGCGCCGGGGGTATTCGGCGACATGGCGCGGTCGGGCAGCGGCGGCTCCGTCTCGCTTCCCAACAGCAACGGGCCGGGCGGCTCCAACAGCTCGATCTTCCAGACGGAGAACCAGGTCCCCATCGTATCCAACGGGCAGCGGCTCTCCCAGAACAATTTCGAAGTGGACGGCGTGAGCGTCAACAGTCTCACGTGGGGCGGCGCGGCGGTGGTGACGCCCAACCAGGAGTCGGTCAAGTCGGTCCGCATCGCCTCCGGCGATTACACGGCGGAAGCCGGGCGGAACTCGGGCGCGCAGGTGGAAGTCGTATCGCAGAACGGCACGGACCATTTGCACGGCAGCGGCGTCTTCAAATACGACGACCCCATATTCAACGCGTACAACCGGTTCGGCGGGCCGAACGGGGCGCCGGACATTCGCGTGAACCAATACCTGCGGCAGTTCGCCGCCAGCGTGGGCGGACCCATCATCAAGGACAAGGCGTTCTTCTTTTTCTCGTATGAGGGGCTGCGGCAGACCAGCACGAACTACCAGACATCCTACGTGGAAACGTCGCAGTACCGGCAGCAGGCGCTGGCGGCGCGGCCCAACAGCAACATCGCGCAAGTGTTGAACGCCCCCGGGATGACGCCGCGGGTGGCGGCCTACATCCCCACCCCGTGTCCCGCCGGTTTCGCCCCCGGGACGTGCCAGCAGGTGTCGGGCGGGTTGGATATCGGTTCGCTGACCGGCGCCGCGGGGCAGTACGTGGATATCGGCAAGAACCCCACGGGCGGCGGGCTCGACAACATACCCGATATCGCGTTCGCGCAGATCGCGCTGCCCGGCAGCACGCAGGGGAACCAGTACAACGCGCGCGTGGATCTCACCCCCACCGCCAAGGACACGTTCGCGGTGAGCGCGTACTTCACTAAGCTGAACACTGTGGGGGCGGACGCGGCCGGCGCCGGGCGCCCTATCGCCGACGTGCCGTTCGCCCCGCTGAACACCTCCGCCACCGCCACCTTCGACCGCATCATGTCCGCCACCCTGCTGAACGAGGCGCGCTTCAACGTGACGCGCTTCGCGGATAATGGCTTGGCCGACGCCGCCAACGTGAATTGGGGAATCCCGCGCCTGGAGGTGGAGGGGCTGCCGCTGCCCGACCGCATCCGCTTCGGCGCGCCGCAGGCCGAGACCACGCCCAGCATTCTGGCCCAGAACCAGTTCGAGTTCCGCGACAACCTCAGCAAAGTGGCGGGCAACCACGCGCTGAAGTTCGGCGTGGAGGCGCGCTGGGAGCAGGACAACAGCAGCCTGGTGGGCGGCTCGCGGCCGCTGTATTCCTTCCAGGGCCTGTTCAACCTGGCCAACGATACCCCGATCTTCGAGCAGATCAACGCCAACCCCGCCACCGGCGCGCCCGCCGACGCGCAGCGCTACTTCCGGACCCAGACTTACTCGCTCTACGGGCAGGACCAGTGGAAAGTGCGGCCCGGTCTCACCCTGACTTTGGGGCTGCGCTGGGAATACTTCACGCCGCTGGCGGAGAAGCGTGGCCAGCTTTCGAACCTGGTCTACGCCTCGCCGTACACCCTGGTGGGCGCGCGGGTGCAGACGGTGAGCGAACTCTTCAAGCCGGATCGCAACAACTTCGGTCCTCGGTTCGGCTTCGCCTACAACCCGACGGGCCTCCGCAAGCTGGTGGTGCGCGGCGGCTTTGGCATCTATTACACGCGCGTGCCCGACGTGCTGTTCGCCAACACGCGCGGCAATCCGCCGTTCTTCGGGCGTTTCGGGATCTGCTGCGGCACGGCCGCCACATCGTTCGGGACGCCCTTCGCCGCCGGCAAAATCCTGTATGCGCTGGGGAGCGGAAACTCCATCTACGGCTACCCGCTGAACCCGGCGCTGGCCGGGTCGATCGACCCCGCGACGGGCGCCATCCTGAACAACACCGTGGAAGTGTGGGGCACGCAGCAGAATTTCCCGAACGGTTACGCCTACGAGTATTCGTGGGGGTTCGAGTATGCCCTGCCGAAGGGCGTGGTGGCTTCCGCAGGTTACCAGGGAAGCGCGGACCACCACCTGATCCGCATCGTCAACCAGAATTTTCTGTATCCCAACAACCCGTCGTTCGGGCCGGTGTACTTTCCGCAGCCCGACGTGAACTCGAACTACAACGCCCTGAACCTGGGGCTCACACGAAGCTTCGGCAACGGGCTCGGGTTGCAGGCCAAGTACCGCTTTTCGAAGAGTATCGACGAACTGTCGGGCGAAGGGCCGGGGGCCAATTCCAACCAGACCTATCCGCAGGACCTGCACAGCGAGCGCGGCCCCTCGGATTTCGATACGCCGCACTTCGTGCTGCTTGCGGCGCAGTACGAACTGCCCTGGTACAAAAAGCAGCAGGGGCTCGCGGGGAAGCTTCTGGGCGGCTTCCAGTTGGCGCCCATCTTCACCTGGCACAGCGGCTTCCCGTACACGGTGAAGATCGGGCAGTCGGTGAGCACGCCGGGCGGACCGTCGCTGGGGCCGATCCGGCCCACCGTGTACTTCGGCAACGCGATCTATGACAATTCGAACGACCTGTTGGTGAACGGAGGCAACTGGCCGGGCGGGGGCGCAAAGTACTTCGACATTAAAGACGCGGGACCTCCGGGAATCGGCCGCAACACATTCCGCGGACCGCGATACCTGGCTTTGGACGCGAGCCTGATCAAGGCGACGAAGCTGCCGGGGTCGTGGCATCTGGGCGAGGCGGCGGCGATCGATCTTCGCGCGAATTTCTACAACCTGTTCAACACGCGCAACCTGACGCCGTTCGGGTTTTTCGACCCCGGAGTGTTCGCGGACAGCGCGCAATTCGGCCGGGCCACGCAACCGGGGTTGGCGGGGCGTGTGGTGGAGTTCCAGGGGAGGCTGAGCTTCTAGGGGGCTGCAAGAACTTTGATTAGCCACGGATGAACCGCACATGGCCGTGCCGGCCACCCGTAGAACATGAAAAGCGGGGTGATTCGCGCCTGGGGGATAATGGCATCGTCCGGGCGCAAGGAACGTTCTGTGTAATGGTGGCGCAAGCCCCGTTGATGAAC
>JAIQFU010000594.1 GCA_020073115.1 Terriglobia bacterium | reverse complement strand
CTTCCGCGAGGGCCGCTCCATCGAAGTCCCCGCCGGCAACCGCCGTGGCGAGAAACTCAGGGCCGGCGACGAAATCTACTTCGGCCGCGCCTGCCTGCGCTTCGAGTAACGCCGCCTGCCTTTGCCGGCGGTGGTCTTGGGGGTCAATCGGGATGAAGCGACTCCTCCTGGCGATCGCCGGCGCTTCGGCGCTGCTCTATGCCGCCGACTGGCTGATCCTGCACGCGCGCTCGAAGCCCCGCGGCTCCGTCGAGGTGCAGCGCTACTACGCCGTCACCCTGAAGGACCGTAAGACCGAGTACTACTTCGACGAGCCGCAAACGCAAACGTGCGTGCACGCGATTTTTCCCCATTCGGGCGAGCCGCCCTGCTGGTACCTGGAGCGCCACAAGCAGCAGCGCATCGACATTCAATCGAGTCCGGTACGGGGGTTCTGAACGGCTACGCGGCGCTCGCCAGCAGCGGCGCCACCGCCAGATCTTCGTCGATCAGCTGCCAGTGAATCCCATAACCCGAGGGCGACAGTTCCATCCGGCTTCGTTCCAGCATGGACGCTCGGGCAAGCCGGGGCGAACCTCGGTCCCACGGAATTGCGGCGCGTGCGCTCACTGTGTGGATGACCAGGGCTCGAAAATCCGCCAACCCTGCAACAGGAGGATGGTAGGCATTCACGGTTGCGATTCCATTACAGGGCCGTGAAGGCGCGGTGCTGGCCCCCGTACCGCTCATTTTTCCTCTTGACAACGTCTCATTCCTAGCGCAGCATTATACTGTGCAATACGAGGTATCGTGCCGGACAAGATAAGAATCTGGCCCGTTGGGGGGCGCGACGGGCGCGACGAAGAGGCCGAGAGGTGGGAAGCCCAGTTGCGCAAAGGGTGCCTTGAGATGGCCGTGCTGGCCGCCCTGGCCCCGGGACGCAACTACGGCCTGGAGATCATCCGCGCGCTCGAAGAGCATTCCAACCTGGCGATCTCGGAGGGTACCGTCTATCCCATCCTGAACCGCTTACGGCAGGAAGGGCTCGTAGACGCGGTCTGGGTGGAATCCGATTCCGGCCACCCGCGAAAATACTATACGCTCACGCGCAAGGGGCGCGAACGCGCCACGCGCATGGCGGAAGTCTGGGTGGAGTTCTCCGCCGGTTTGAGTTCGCTGATCGCGCCGCTGGTCCAAGCCAGGAAAGAGAGGCCTGTAAGATGACGAACGATCTTCTGGATTCCTATCTCGTGCGGTTTCAGTCCGCGCTGGTCGGCATGACGCTGGCCGAACGCCAGGACATCGTCGAGGAGATCCGGGTCCACGTGGAGGAGCGCAACGCCGCGGGGATGAGCGTCGAGGAGGCGCTCGCCCGTCTCGGCCCGGCGGACGAACTGGCCCGCGAATATTGCCGCGGCGCGCTGGTCCGCCGCGCGGGCGCGTTGGTCCGGCGCGCCAGCACGGCGTTCTCCCCCTGGGTCATCCTGAAAGCGGCGTTCGCCTGGGCGATGACCGGCGTTCACGGCATGGGCGTGTTCGCGGTGGCGCTCATCGGCTATGGCCTGGGATTCGCGTTCGCGGCGCTCGCGGTCATGAAGTTCTTCTTCCCCGAGGCGACGGGCTTCTGGGTCGGGGACGGCCAGGCCCATTTCGGCTTTCCCCCGCCGAACGGCCGGGAAGCGCAGGAGTTCCTGGGAACGTGGTTCCAGCCCGTGGTCGTGGGGATGGCGGCGCTATTGCTCGCAGGCACCACGGCGCTGATGCGCAAGCTGATGGCGAAGTTCCGCTACTGGCGCGCCAGCGCGCTCAACGTGCGGCCGGAACCCGGGCCGTGCGTCGAACGCTCCGACAATGCATCCGAAGATGAACCCTCCCCGCCCCGGTGCGGCCGCCCCGCGTTTTTCTGGATGCCGCCGCCAGGCGCCAATCCGTGGTGGTGGATCTGGACAGGGCCGTCGATGCGACGCAGGCGGCGCCAGTAGCGCTGGAAAGCAGTTCCAACTCGTGCTACACGAGAGAAATGGCTCCTTCCGGCCGCATCGCGCTGCTGATCTGTCTGAGTATCGGCGCTTCCGCCGCTGAAACAACCGTCTGGCGCCTGGGCGCAATCGATTCCTCCGCGCACGAGTTCGCCGCCGCCCCCAACGAGTCGGCCGCGCTGCCCGTCGTGGTCCGGATGGGACAGGGCAACGAAGAGAAGCAGTGGCCGGGATTCCAGCCCGGATCCGCCAACGGGCGCACCGGCGCCAAGCCTTACCCGTACGCCATTGTCTTCAACCTGGATCGTGCACCCGCCGGCGTCTTTCTCCTCGATTTGGCTCTGCTGTACCGCCAACCGCGCACGCCCGCGATTCAAGTCGAGGTCAACGGCCGCCGCGGGACCTATTTTTTCGACCCGCGCATCAGTGGGGAACTGGGCGGCGAAAACGACCAGTTCAACGCCATCGTCTCCACCGCGCGGCGCAAGGTGGAGATTCCCGCCCGGTTCTTCCAACAGGGCGAGAACAGGATCACGCTGACGGCCATCGATGAGCCGGCGGCGGTTACTTCCAGCTCCAGCGTGGCCGGCCAGGGCGACTCCGGCGTTTTCTATGACGCCCTGTCTCTGACCAACGATCCCTCGGCTGCGCCGGCCCAGCAACTGGAAGCGGCGTTCGAGCCGACCATCTTCTATGCCGCGGACGGCAGTGAAGAGTGCCGCGTCACTCTGCGCTATCCCTCCGGATGGCCAGGCGGCGAAGTCCGCATCGAAGCCGGCCCCTATGCCTCGACGCTCCCGGCGCCCGGGGGCGATCTGGGTGAGGCGCGGTTCACGGTTTCCATCCCGGAATCCGCGGGTCCCCACGTGGCGCGGGTCGAGGTGCGGAGCAGAGGCCAATCCCGCCCGCAGTTCTTTTCCCTGCCCTTCACGCCCGGCCGCAAATGGAAACTGTACTACGCCCCGCACGAGCATCTCGATATCGGGTACACCGATTACCGCGCCAAAGTGGCCGAGGTCTTCGGCGCCAATATCGACCGCCTGCTGGACGCCTTCGCGGCGGACCCCACCTACCGTTTCAATTTCGACGCGAGTTGGGTGGTGAAGGAATGGCTCGCCT
>JAIQFU010000593.1 GCA_020073115.1 Terriglobia bacterium | reverse complement strand
GCAGAGCAGGCAGAGGAATCCGCCGCGCCTCGGCGGTGAATTCCTCCTCTCCGCATTACACTATTCCTGTATGTCACACACGCTCGCCCTTCTGCTCCTGGGCCTGGCCGGGTCCGTGCTCCTCTCGGCCCAGAGGCCGCCCGCCGCCCCGGTAAAGCCGCACCGTGAAACGCGCCACGGCGCCACCGTCGTCGACAACTATTACTGGCTTCGCGAGAAGTCCAGTCCGGAAGTCATCAAATACCTCGAGGCCGAAAACGCCTACACCGCGGAGTTGACCAGCGGCCTGAAGCCGTTCGAGGACGCTCTCTACAAAGAGATGCTGGCCCGCATCCAGCAGACCGACCTGAGCGTGCCTGCCCGCCTCGGCGGCTACCTGTACTATTCGCGCACGGAGGAAGGCAAGCAGTACCCCATCCAGGGCCGCCGCAAAGGCTCGATGCAGGCGCCCGAGGGAATTCTTCTCGACCTGAATGAGCTGGCGAAAGGCAGGAAATTCGTGGGGCTCGGCGCGTCCGCCCTGAGCGACGACCAGAACCTGCTGGCCTACACCATCGATTTCGCCGGCTTCCGCCAGTACAGCCTGCAGGTGAAGGACCTGCGCACGGGCCAGACGCTGCCGGACACCACCGAGCGCGTCACCTCCGTCGAGTGGGCCGCCGACAACAAGACGCTCTTCCTCACCACCGAAGACGCCGTCACCAAGCGCTCCGACCGGCTCTTCCGGCACATGCTGGGCTCATCCGCTTTCGAGCCGCTCTACCTGGAGAAGGACGAGCTCTACGACATCGACCTGCAAAAAACGCGCGACAGGAAGTACCTTTTCCTCGGCATCTCCGCCAAGGACACCACCGAGTTCCGCTACCTCCGCGCGGACCGGCCGGGGGACGATTTCCGCCTCTTCCTGCCGCGCGAGAAGAAGCACCGCTACTACCCGGACCACCGCGAGGGCCTGTTCTATATCCGGACCAACAAGGGCGCCAAGAACTTCCAGATCGTCACCGCGCCCGAGGCCGATTTCGCCCCGCAGAACTGGAAGGTCTTCGTCCCCCACCAGAACGACGCGCTCATTCAGAGCATCGACCTGTTCCGCGATTTCGCCGTGGTGAGTGAGAAATCGGAGGGATTGAACCGGCTCCGCGTCTTCACCTTCGGCGCCGGCAAATCGGAGGCGATTCCCTTCCCCGAACCGGTCTACGCCGCCTCCCCCGGGGAGACGCTCGAATACGAATCGGCGACCTACCGTTACAATTACCAGAGCTTTATCACGCCGCCCAGCGTTTTCGATTACGACGTGTCCGCGGGCAAGTCCACGCTGCTGAAGCAGCAGGAGGTGCTCGGCGGCTACGACCCCGCGCAGTACGCCTCCGAACGTTTGTGGGCCACGGCGCGCGACGGCGTGCGCGTGCCCATCTCCGTCGTCTATAAAAAAGGGCTCCAGAGGGACGGCAATGCGCCGCTGTTTCTTTACGGCTACGGTTCGTACGGCATGGGCATGTCGGCCACTTTCGCCAGCCAGCGGCTGAGCCTGCTCAATCGCGGCATGGCCTACGCCATTGCCCACATCCGCGGCGGCAACGAGATGGGCGAACAGTGGCGCGAGGACGGCATGCTCATGAAGAAGAAGAACACGTTCTTCGATTTCATCGACTGCGCCGAGTACCTCATCGCGCAGAAGTGGACCTCGAAAGACCGGCTGGTGATCGAAGGCGGCAGCGCGGGCGGCCTCCTCATGGGCGCGGTGGTCAATATGAGGCCTGATCTTTTCCACGCCGTGCATGCCGCCGTACCGTTCGTGGACGTGATGAATACCATGCTGGACGCCTCGCTTCCGCTCACCGTGGGCGAGTACCTGGAGTGGGGCAACCCCAACGAGAAGCCGGCCTACGACTACATGATGACCTACAGCCCCTACGACAACCTGGCGAAGAAGGCGTACCCCGCGATGCTGGTGACCACGAGCCTGAACGACAGCCAGGTGATGTACTGGGAGCCGGCGAAGTACGTGGCCAGACTGCGGACGCTGAAAACGGACTCCCACCCGCTGCTGCTGAAGATCAAGATGGACCCGGCGGGCCACGGCGGCGCGTCGGGCCGTTACGACCGCTTACGGGACCAGGCGTTCGAGTACGCGTGGCTGCTGAGGCAGGCCGGGATCGAAAAGTGACGGGCAGGCCGGGGACCGGCCGGAGGACTGCCCCACGATCACGGCCGGCCCATGCGGATCTGGATCTGGCCGCCCTGGCCCATCCCGAAGCCGCCGGGCTGCATGCCGCCCTGTTGCCCTGGCTGGACGCCGCCCTGCTGCGCGCCCGGCATAATGCCGCCCCGGGACGCGCCGGCCCCGCCCGCGGGCTGTCCGAACGGGCTGGGCTGCCCGAACGCCGTCGTCTGCTGCTGCTGTTGCTGGCCCAATTGCCCCGCCGGCGTACCCATCTGGTTGGCGGGGGTGCCGCCCATGGAACTGCCGCCCAGCCGCGGCATGGGCGGGATCTTGCTGGGGTCGAAGACGAACTCCCACTCGTTGTAGGCGGTGCGGTCGTTGTAGACCATAATGCCTTCCATCTCGGCGCCGCTGGCCACGCCCGCGACGCCTCCGCCGATTGTGCCGCCCGCTCCGCCCGCGCCGGTCACGACGCCCCCGCCAGAGCCAAAACCGACTCCGCCGGCCGACCCGGCGCCCTGCTGCTGGCCTTGGACCGTCGCCATGCCGCGCGGATTCGGATTGGTCAGGATGTTCTGGATCATCTGCGTGGCGGGGTTTTGCCCGCCGGGGCTAGCGCCGGGAAAGGCCGAAGGGCCGGCCTGGACCGGCTGTCCGGTTTGCGGGTTGATGACCACTCCCGGGGGGACGCCGGGTAACGGCACGCCCTGGGTTCCCGGCATGCCGGGGATGGGCTGGCTGGTAGTAGGGGTAGTGGGTTGGGACCCGAGTCCCGGGTAGGCGGAAATGTACGGGGCGCTGCCGCCGCCGGCGGGCTGTTGCCCCGCCGCCGCGCCCTGGGTTCCCGGCATGCCCGGCATCCCGGGCATGGGCTGCCGCCCGCCCGGGTACACCGTCCCCGGCATGGGCTGCTGCCCGGGCATGTAC
>JAIQFU010000592.1 GCA_020073115.1 Terriglobia bacterium | reverse complement strand
CCCGTTATAAGAAAAGGTCCCCGTGTCCAGGGGCGAACCGGACACCACGCCCGTGGAATCCAGGGTCAGCCCGGCGGGCGTCTGTCCGCTGAAGTTGTAAGAGCCGGAGCCGCCCAGAACCAGGACCTTCTGGGAGTACGGCGTGTTGTACGCCATGGTCCCGCCGCCGGGCGGCAGCGACCAGTACTCCAGGTACAGCGGCGAAACCTTCATGCTGATTCCGCGCGTGGCGAAATTGCCGTTCTTATCCGTGGCCCGCAAGGTAAAGTTGTAGAACCCGGGCGTGGTGGGCCGTCCGTATAGAGACCAAACGCCGGGAGCGCCGTCCTGCATGATCTGGTCGGTTCGGCCGAGAAGTACTCCCGCCGGCAACGATCCGCTCTCCAACGAATACGTGATTGGCGGAGCGCCGTTGCTCGCTCCCAGAGTCCAGTAGAACTGGCTCACCGGCTGGTCGCCGATGCTGTTGAATCCGATGGAAACCTGCGAAGGCGAGGACGTGGCCACCGGCAGCGCGATCACCTGGGTCGCCGTCTTCGCCGGGCTGCTGCTGTCCGTCACGGTGAGGGTGAAGGTCTGGGTGTTGTTCGCCCCGGTCGGCGTGCCGGTGATGGTGAAGCCGGCATATTTGGTCGAAGGCGACCCGCACGCGTTCTGGGCGCTGCTCAGCCCGCCGGGGAGAGAACCGCCGGAGATGCACCAGTTGTAGGGCGGCGTGCCGCCCGCGACGGCGATATCGCCCGGCGCGTAGGCCGCATTCACGGCTCCCGCGGGCATCATGCCCGGCGTCCCGCCGCCCGGCGTGTTGACGGCGAATCCGTTTACGTTCAAGCCGATGAAATCCGAGGTCGCGGTGTTGGACGGCGTGCTCGAGTCCGTCGCCGTCACCCGGAATTGAGGAACGCTGCCCGCCGCAAGCGAGCAGGTCAACAGTCCGGAGGTGGAAAGGGAGCACCCCGTGGGCAATGGGTTCGACGTGCCTGGCGCCCACGTGTAGAACCCGTTCCCGCCGGTCGCCCGGAACTGGAACGTGTAGGCGACCCCCGCCGTGGCGCGCGGCAACTGCGTCTGGGAAACGATCATCACCGGCGAAATGGTGAACGAAATCGGGGCATCCCATGTCTGCCCCAGGCTGTCCGTCACGCGAATCGCCGTATTGTACGTACCGGGCGTGAACACCACGCCCATAAAGCCGCCCGTGGCTCCGGCGAAACCCGAGCCGGTAGGCAGGGGCGCGCCGGTCTGCACGCGCATGCCGGAGACCGGAATGGAGCCCGGCATGTAGGAATAGGCGTACGGCGGCTGTCCACCGCTGGCGTTCAAGGAAATTGCCATACGACCCGCCAGGAACGTCCCCTTGTTGCCCAGGGTCAGCACCACCGGCGCCGCCTGGCCGGACGGATAGACGTTCAGGGTGAACGTGAGCCGGCGGCTCAGCCCGGCGGCATCCGTCGCCACCAGCCCGATGGAGTACACGCCGGCCGAAATCGGCTGGCCCGAGATGACGCCGCCCGAGAGCAGGTTCAGCCCGGGAGGCATGTAGTTGCCGCTTTGCAGGGTCCAGGAGTACGGCCCCGTCCCGCCCGAAGCCGCCAGCGTGGCGGAATAACCTGCCCCCACGTTGCCGTGGGGCAGCGTGAAATCCGTGGTAACGATGACCGGCGTGACGTTCAGGGTGCACTGGGTCACGCCGGAGCCCCCCGTCCCGCTCTGGCTGATGAGGAACGCGTAAGACCCGGCGCCCGTCGGCGTGCCGGTTACAGCACCCAAAGGAGACAACGTGAGCCCCTGAGGCAGCGAAGAACCGGATACCACGGCGTACGTAGAGCCGCCCGGCAGGTTGTAGCTGAACGGCTGGTTGAGCGTGGCATCGCCCCAATTCGAGTTGTTGATGGAGGTGTTGGTTCCGTCGGGGCTGTAGATATTCACGGAGATGCCGCGAGTGAGCGTGTTGCCCGCGGCATCCGTAATGGAGAGCCAGGGGTAGCGGTAGGCATTCTCCGACGGCGTGCCGGTGAACACGCCGGTCACGGGATTGAAGCTCAAACCCGCCGGCAGCGATCCGCTCACATACGTGAACGCGTACGGCTCCGCCCCACCCAGCACGCGCACCGCGCCGCTGTAGGCCGCGCCGCGCGTCCCGTTCGGCGGTTGGTCGGTATCCAGCACGGAAATCCGCAGGATGTACGGATAGCTCACCGTGACAGGCGTGGGGGAACTGTCGGTAACGCTTAGCGTGAAGGGGAATGGTCCCGGCGTCAGAGGCGAACCGGCGATTTCCACGTAATTGGGATTGGTGTTCGGGCTTCGGCCCGCCGGATACTGCCGGAGCCGCATGCCGTCCGGCAGCGAGCCGGCCGTGACCGCCCACGTATACGGCGGCACACCGCCGTACGCGCCGAACGCCGTGGAAGGCGCTCCGCCCAGCGTCAGATCGCTGATCGGGCCGATGGGGCTTATCCATGGCAGGCCCCGCGGCGAGGTGACCATCCCGATGGCGAACATCTTGCTGTACACCTTGCCCTGCGAGTCGCGCACCTGGATGGTAGACAACATCGTATTGTTCGAACCGTTGGGCGTCCCCGAGATCGTCCCGCCCGAAGCGAGTGACAGCCCCGATGGCAACGATCCGCCGATCACCTGGAAGTTGTACGGCGCCGCGCCGCCGGAAACGGTCAGCGTCCTGTTGTAGAACACGCCGGCCACGGCGTTAGGCAGGTTGCCATCGTCCGTGATGCGCAGCGGCGGAACATTGATGTTGATCCTTCGTCCCACCGTTCCCGTAGTGTCCGCGGCGTTGACGGTGAAGAAGTAGCTGCCCGCCGCCGTCGGCGTGCCCCATATCTCCCCCGTCGAAATCGTCATCGGTACCCTCAATGGACGGACGGACGGAAGCGTACCAGCAGTCCCGCCGTCGCGCGCCGCCACGTGCGCGTTTTCACACCAGCTGGCATGGAGCGCGGCACCTACGTTGAAGGAGTACGGTCCGGCGGCGGCGGCTACACCTTCCAGCCCATAGGGGCTGTCGGCCGCGGCCCACGACGGGTTGTCGTGACGCAGTGCGACCCCGGGCGGCAGCGTTCCCGAAACCAGGCTCCAGAGGTAGGGCGCCCGCCCGCCGGCCGCCATCAGTTGAAGCTGGAGGCGGCCCAGCGAGCACGTGCCCCGGTTGGAATTCTGGCTCGGAGACAGCGCCGGCGCCCCTCCCGCCGGATAGACCGACAAACTCATGGTCACGGTGCGCGAAAAGCCGGCGGCGTCCGTGGCAACCAGGTTGAAATTGTATTGTCCGGTGGATGACGGCGATCCCGAGAGCACGCCGTCGGAAGTCAGCGTAAGCCCCGGTGGCAGGCTGTTGAACGGGGCCAGGCTCCACACGTACGGCCCCGTCCCGCCGGTGGCGGCCAGGGTGGTGGTGAGGAACGCCCCGACGGTGCTCCATGGCATCATCGCCGCCGACGTGATCGTCACCGGCGTCACCTGCAGTCTGAACCTGCGCAGGCCATAGTTCGCCGCGTTCCCGGCATCCGTGGCGCGCACGACGGCGAGATACCGGCCCGGCGCGGCGGGAATCCCGGAAAGCGTGCCGTCCGCGGCCATGGTCAGAGGAACGGTCGATCCGCCATCGAGGCTGAATGCCAGCGGCGAGACGGGGCCGGCGTTGAACTTGTAGCTGTAGTTCAGGTTCGCCCCCGCATCCGGGAGGTCCGTCGCGTCCCAAATGTCGATCCCCGGCGTGGTGGGGCTGGCGAAGTATAGCCCGAAGGATTGCGTGAACGTCACCCCGTTGGCATCCGTCACGGTGAGCGACGGGGTGAAGTTCCCATTCTCCGTGGGCGTGCCGGAAATCAGACCCGCGGAGTTGATCGAGAGCCCGTTGGGGAAATCGCCCCCGCTCTGCGCGAACGTATAGGGCGGTTTGCCGCCATGCGCGCGCACCGCATAGGAATACGCAACGCCGCGCGTTCCGCCGGGGACGCTGCCTTCAAAGGTGAGGGGCAGCACCCGCAGGGTGATCTGGCGGCTCACGGAGTTGGCAGGGGTTGCGCTGTCCGTGAGCGTGACGGTGATGGAGTACGTTCCCAGCGTCGTCGGAACGCCGAACAGTTGCGCGTCCGTGGGGTTGATGTTCCCGGCCGCATTCGCGCCGTAGGCCAGCGTCACTCCGGAGGGCGCTCCGATGATTGACCACGAGTACGGCGCCTGGCCGCCGAACCCCGAGAACGTGAACCAGAGGTTGGCGCCGATGGGGGCGTCGATGAATTCCGGCGTCGAACCGATGGAGGGCGGCAGGGGCGGAACCCCCAGAACACAGAGGGAGAACGGCTTGCTGTACGTGTTACCCGCGGAATCCTTTGCAACGACGGTGAAGCTCCAGGTGGAGTTGCCCGCGGTGGGTGTGCCGCTCAGGACCCCGGAGGGGCTCCGCGTCAGCCCGGGGGGCCCGCCCATGATCATGAACGTGTACCCTCCCGTGCCGCCGGCCGCCTCGAAGGTAGCGGTGTAAGGCGAGCCCTGCGTGGCGTTGGGCAGCAGGCCGCCGGTGATGAAGCGCACAGCGGAAAGGTTGAGGTTGTACCAGCGGCTGACCGAAACCAGCCCGTCGGTGGCGACGACGCCGAAGCCGTAGTTCCCGGCTGGCGCCGCCGTCACCCCGCTCAACTCCCCCGTGCTCCCGTTCAGCGTCAGCCCCAGCGGCGGCAGCGACGTCCCCGGCTGCAGCGACCAGGTCACGGCGCCGCTGTTCCCTGCGGCGTGGAAGGTGTG
>JAIQFU010000591.1 GCA_020073115.1 Terriglobia bacterium | reverse complement strand
AGGCTACTCCCTTGCGGGAAGGCGGCGGGCGCCCCAGCCATCGCCAAAACCAGCAGTCTCAAGAGCATGAAACGCCAGTGTCGCATATTGACGGAACTACGGCGCGCACGCTGTCGTCTTTCTCTTTTCCAGCTCTACGGCTGCCATAATACGAAACATATGCCTTCTGGCTCGTTCTTACGGCGACCCGCGGTTCTGCTGGCGCTGGCTCTATGCGCCGTGGCCGCGCTCGTGAGCGTCATCGGAAGCCTGGTGGGAGGTTCGCGCTCCGGAATGAAAGCCATTCCCCTGGCGAGCGTGCGCGGGGCGGAGGCGTACGGTTCCTTCTCCCCGGATGGCAAACGGCTGGTCTACGCCGTCCGGCGGGCGTCGGTGGAGGCTTCCACGGGTAAGCAGTCCGCCAGGGACGAACGCTTCGACCTGTTCGAGCGGGAATTGCCGTACGGCAACCGCTGGCCGATCACCGAAAGTCCGGGCAGTGATGTCGGGCCGGCGTGGTCGCCCGACGGCCGGAGCGTCGCCTTCCTGCGAGTGGGCGACGAGAAGTCCGAATGCATGGTCGTTCCGGCCGACGGGAGCGCCGCGCGGAAGGTGGCCGATTGCAGCGCCACAGCGGAATCGGGGCAGTACCTGCCGGCCGTAGGCTGGACGCCGGACGGCAAATCGCTGGCCATCTCGACAGCCGCCGGGGACAAGGAACCGGCCGCCATCGAGCCGAAACGCATCACGGATCCCCCGCGAGGCACTCAGGGCGATTCCACGCCGGCTATTTCTCCGGATGGAAAGACGCTGGCGTTCGTACGGCACGCCGGTGAGGAAGGCCGCGACATCTTCGTGTGCGAGCTTTCCGCCTGCAATCCGCGCCGCATCACGTTCGATGCGCAGCCCGTGCGCGGCATCGTCTGGACGCCGGACGGCCGGCGCCTGATCTACGCCGGCTACCGGATGGGCCGCTGGCGGCTGTGGCGGATCTCCGCGGCGGGCGGCGACCCGCGCGACGCGGGCGTGTCCGGCAAGCAGGCGCAGTTCCCCGCCATCGCGCGCGCGGGGGGCCGCATGGCATTTACCGAGAGCCCGTCGGTCTCCGCCATCTGGCGCGCGCCCGTCGGCGGCGATACGGACAGTCCGGGCGCCCTGCTGATCCGGTCGGCGGGCCGCGAATGGGCCCCCTCCTACTCCGCCGATGGCCTCCGGATCGCCGACCTCTCCGACCAGACCGGCGCGGACGAAATCTGGGTGAGCGATGCCAATGGCGGCAACCGCGTCCAGGTCACGCATTTCAAAGGGAGCGGGCGGCCGGGCCGGCCGCGGTGGTCGCCCGACGGGAAGAGCCTGCTTTTTGAATTGGCCGGGACGGGAGTTCCCGGCGTGGCGGTAGTCGCAACCGCGGGCGGGGAGCCCAAGCGCATCGTGACCGACGGCTCCTCGCCCTCGTGGTCGCGTGATGGAAGGTCTATCTACTACTCCGCCCGGGGAGAGATATGGAAAGCCGGAGCGGATGGCTCCAACCCGCGCCAACTCACGAACCGCGAGGGGCGCCGCATGGACCATCCGAACTTCATGCGCATCTGGCCGGAAGAGTCCGCCGACGGCAAGTTTGTCTACTATCGCGGCTGGGGTGAGATTTTCCGGGTCCCTTCGGAGGGTGGAGCCGAAGAGGAGTTCGCGCAGCTGGATATGAGCTGGGCCGGCGTCCAGTTCACCCCCAAGGGCCTGTACTTCAGCGAGTGGCGGCGCGCGCTGCGGAAGCAGGTGATCTCGTTTTACGATTTCGCCTCGCGCCAGACCGCGCTGGTTTTCCGCGGCAGCGATACCTCGGGCTTCGCCATCTCTCCCGATGGGATGACCATTCTCTACCCCCGCGTGGATCGCAGCGACACCAACCTGATGCTGGTGGAAGGCTTCAAATAGCATGACCGCATGAACATCCTGATTCGCAATGGCACGGTCGTGACCGCCAGCGAGACCAGGCCGGCGGATGTGCTGATTCAAAACGAGCGCATTACCGCGGTGGAAGCGGACCTCGCGGCTGAATCCGCGGATCGGGTTATCAATGCCGCCGGCATGTACGTGTTTCCCGGCGGGGTGGATGTCCACACGCATCTCGACATGCCCCTCGGCGCAATCGCGTCGAGCGACGATTTCGAAAGCGGCACGCGCGCGGCTGCATTCGGCGGGACAACCAGCATTGTGGATTTCGCCAACCAGTCGCGCGGCGCCCGTATGCGCGACGCGCTGGACGCGTGGCGAAGGAAGGCCGATGGCCGCGCCTCGATCGACTACGGCCTGCACCTGACCATCACCGATCTGGCCGGCGGCGGGCTGGAAGAGATGGACAGCCTGGTGCGGGAAGGGGTGACCAGCTTCAAGGTGTTCATGGCTTATCCCGGACGGCTGATGCTGGACGACGGCGACATCTTCCGGATTCTCTCGCAAACCGCCCGGAACGGCGGCCTGGTATGCGTACACGCGGAGAACGGCGGCGTGATCGACGCGCTCGTGGCGCGGGCGCTGGCCGAAGGCAGGACGGCCCCCATTTACCACGCGCTGACCCGCCCGCCGCGCGCCGAAGCCGAGGCCGTGCACCGCGCCATCGCCTTGGCGGAGATGGCCGGGGCCCCGGTCTATATCGTGCACGTGTCTTCGGCCGAGGCGCTCGACGAGGTGCGGGCAGCCCGCGGCCGCGGCGCGCCCGTCTTCGCCGAAACCTGCCCGCACTACCTCCTGCTTTCGATCGAAGAGTTGGAGCGGCCGGAGTTCGAGGGCGCCAAATACGTGCTGACCCCGCCGCTGCGCACGAAAGAGCACGCCGCCAGGCTGTGGGACGGGCTGACGAGCGGATGCCTGCAGGTGGTGTCCACGGATCACTGCCCGTTCCGGTTCAAGGATCAGAAGGAATTGGGGCGGAACGACTTCACCCGGATCCCCAACGGCGGCCCGGGGATCGAGAACCGGCTTCAGTTGATCTATCACTACGGAGTAAACTCCGGGAGGATCTCGCTCAACCGCTTCGTGGAAATCACCGCAACCGCACCCGCCCGCATCTTCGGGATGTACCCCAGGAAGGGCGAGATCGCGCCGGGGAGCGACGCCGACCTGGTGATCTGGGATCCCGACGCCGTACACACCATCCGCGCCGCGACGCACCACATGCGTGTGGACTATTCGCTGTACGAGGGCTTCCCCGTGCGGGGCAACGCCCGCATGGTGATTTCGAGAGGCGAAGTGATCGTTGAGGCCGGCAGGTTCCTGGGCAGGCCCGGGAGGGGCGTGTATATTCCGAGAAATCCAACTGGCCACGGATGAACACGGATGAAAACAAATTTCTTATCCGTGTTGATCCGTGTTCATCCGTGGCCCATTGCCTTTTTTTCCGGCGCCTGTTTATGCTGCGGTGCGGGCCTGTACCAGAGGCGAAGTAATCGTAGAGGCCTGGTTCCTGGGCAGGCCCGGGAGAGGCGTCTACATTCCGAGAAATCCAACTGGCCACGGATGAACACGGATGAACACGGATGAAAACAAATTTCTTATCCGTGTTGATCCGTGTTGATCCGTGGCCCCCTTGCCTTTTTTTCGGGCGCCTGTCTGTGCTGCGGTGCGGGCCTGTACCAGAGGCGAAGTAGTCGTAGAGGCCGGCAGGTTCCTGGGCAGGCCCGGGAGAGGCGTGTATATTCCGAGAAATCCAACTGGCCACGGATGAACCGCACATGGCCGTGCCGGCCACCCGTAGAACATGAAAAGCGGGGTGATTCGCGCCTGGGGGATAATGGCATCGTCCGGGCGCAAGGAACGTTCTGTGTAATGGTGGCGCAAGCCCCGTTGA